>NC_008027.1:1092500-1375000 GCF_000026105.1 Pseudomonas entomophila L48 | reverse complement strand
GTGCTGCACGAGATCATCCGCTACCAGGGCGACCAGGAGCTGGAACGTACCCTCGCCGCCTTATGGTGGTCGGCGCTGGCGGCGGGCCTGACCATGGGCCTGTCGTTGATGGCCATGGGACTGTTCTATGCCCGCTTGCCCGAAGGCGACAGCGCCCAGGTGATCGCCAGCCTGGGTTATGCCGCAGGCTTTCTCGCGGTCATACTGGCCCGCCAGCAATTATTCACCGAGAACACCCTGACTGCTGTCCTGCCGGTCATGACCACCCCCACCTTGGCCAACCTTGGCCGCCTGCTGCGCCTATGGTGCATCGTCCTGCTGGGGAATCTGGCGGGTACGCTGCTGGTGGCCTGGGTAATGCTCGAGCTGCCGATCTTCGACGCCAAGACCGATACCGCCTTCCTCGAGGTGGGCCGCAAGGTAATGGAGAACGGCATTACGCAGATGTTCGCCAAGGGCATCGTCTCGGGCTGGATGATCGCCACCATGGTGTGGATGATCCCGTCCATGGAGCACGCCAAGATCTGGATCATCCTGATGATCACCTACCTGATGGCCCTGGGTGACTTCACTCATATAGTAGTGGGCTCGGTGGAGGTGTCCTACCTGGTCTGGGCCGGCGAGCAGACCTGGCGCGCATTCTGGCTGGACTTCGCCCTGCCCACCCTGGCCGGCAACATCATTGGTGGCAGCTTCATCTTCGCCCTGATCAGTCATGCCCAGGTACGCAGCGACAGCGGCAAGCCACCCTCGAAGCTGTTAAAGGATACAAAACACTCGAGAACAGAAAGCTAGCGTACCGCGACTGCCCGTTCAGCCGCCCTGCCCTGCTGCGGTAAAGGCCGTGGCCGCCACCAGTTCTGCCCAGGATGGGGGGAATCGAGACTGACCCGCTCCCCCATCTGGGGCGTGCTCAGTTGCACCTGCTCGGCATTGGCCAATGCAAGGATGCGCTCGAAAGGCTCCTGCCAGCTGTGGATAGAAAGATCGAACGTGCCGTTATGGATGGGCAACAGCCAACGCCCACGCAGATCCAGATGCGCCTGCAGGCTTTGCTCCGGCTGCATGTGCACGCTTGGCCAGGCTACGTTATAGGCACCCGTTTCGATCAGGGTCAGGTCGAACGGCCCATAGCGCTCGCCGATTTCCCGGAAGCCCGCGAAATATCCGGTATCGCCACTGAAGAATACCCGCAGGTCTTCGTCAATCATTACCCAGGACGCCCACAGCCGACGATTGCTGTCGAACAGCCCACGCCCGGAAAAATGCTGCGCCGGGGTGGCCACGAAGCGCACGCCCTCGACCTCGGTCTCCTGCCACCAGTCCAGTTGCCGCACCTTGTCGGGCGGTACTCCCCATTCGGCCAGCAGATCGCCCACGCCCAGCGGCGCGAGGAAATGCTCAGTGCGAGGCGCCAAGCGGCGAATGGCCTGTTCATCGAGGTGGTCGAAATGGTCATGGGAAAGAATGACCGCCGTCAGCGGCGGCAGGTCATCGAGCGCCAGAGGCGGCGCATGGAAACGCAAGGGCCCGGCCCACTGCACGGGCGAGGCGCGCTCGGCGAACACCGGGTCGGTAATGAAGAAGCGCCCGCGCAACTTGAGCAATACGGTGGAGTGCCCTAGGCGCCAAAGGCTATGGTCCGGGGCATCGAGCACCTGCTGGCGGGTCATGGGCTGCAGGCTCAGCGCCGCATCCGGTCGGGTTTCGGGCGGTTTGCGCAGCAGCAGGTACTTGAAGCCAATGCGCAGCTTCTTGAGCACTCCATCCTTGGGCAGCGCGACCTGGTTGTGAAAACGTCCATCCCGATGCGGTGCCGACTCGCCGGCAGGGGTAGCCATGGGGACCATGAGCAGGAACACTCCGAGCAAGAGGAAAGCCTTCATGCTACTCCATAGGGATCGGATCAACCGTGAATTGGCTTGCAAGGTCATTTTTCGCAGATGAACGATTGTTCAACAATATTCACACGACTTATGCGATAAACGGCGCCTCACAGAAGAACGACAACCATGATCGACAACCGCAGCGGCAAGGGGCTTTCTTTCGTCAGGCGCATCTACCTGCCGCGGATCATCGGCCTGGGCATCGGCCTGTTCAGCGTGATGGCCGCCGTCGCACCGCTGGCGCTGCCGCACTGGGCCTGGGCACTGCTGCTTTTCAACGGCCTGGCGTGGCCGCATGTGGCTTACGCATGGGCGCGACACTCGGCCAACCCGTACCAAGCTGAACAACGCAACATGCTGCTCGACTCGTTGATGGGCGGCTTCTGGACTGCGGCCATGCACTTCAACCCGCTGCCCGGCGTGACCATCCTGTCGATGATGACCATGAACAACGTCGCCGCCGGTGGCAAGCGCCTGCTGGTGCGGGGCCTGCTGGCCCAGCTTTGCGGCATGCTGCTGGCCAGCGCCCTGCTCGGCACCGGACTGCAACCGCAGGCCACGCAATTGCAGGTACTTGCCTGCCTGCCGATGCTCACGCTGTACCCGCTGGCCCTGGGCGGGGTGTGCTACCAGCTGGCAATCAAGCTGGCCGAGCACAAGCGCCGGCTCAGTGCCCTGAGCCGCACCGACAGCCTTACCGGCCTGCTCAACCATGGTTCCTGGAAGGACCTGCTGCTGCTCAAGTTCCAGATCTGCCAGCAACAACAACTGCCGGCGGTCATTGCCCTGATCGACATCGACCACTTCAAGACCATCAACGATACCTACGGCCATGTAGTCGGCGACTGCGTGTTGCGCCAACTCAGCCAGGAGCTCAAGCGCAGCCTGCGCGAGGATGACCTGGCCGGGCGCTACGGTGGCGACGAGTTCTGCGTGATTCTCCCTGGCACACAGGAAGCCCATGCCTGCCAGGCCATGGAGCGCCTGCGCGAGCGCGTGGGCGACTATCGAAACCCGCAGCTGCCGGACCTGCGCATCAGCCTCAGCATCGGCCTGGCGGCATTCCAGCCAGGCCTGCCGACTCCGGAGCACTGGCTGGCCGAGGCCGATCGGGCGCTCTATGCGGCCAAGCACCAGGGGCGCGACCAGGTCAATTTCGCCCGCGGCGGCGTCACAGCGCTCAGGCTGGCCTATCCTGAGTGAAGCTTCCCCCAGGCTCGGGCGGAAGACGGCTGTCGAAGGAGTCGCCCGTACATGGACAGGAACGTCGACCTTTCACCTTCCACCCCCACCTCACGCCTGCAGATGCGTCGGCTGGTCGGCGGCTTCTGCGCCGTGTTCGGCCTGGCCTGCCTGATCGCCCTCGGTGCCTTGTTCAACATCGCCGCCACCCTCGACCGGCAGGAGCGCGACCGCAGCACCTTCCACGCCACCCAGGCGCTGGAGCAACGGCTGCTGGCCTCGCGTCAGTTTCTTTCCAGCTATGCCGTCTGGGACGTCGCCTACGAGCATCTGGTTGGCAAGGTCGACTGGCAATGGGCCTATGACGAGAAGAACGTCGGCGAATCGCTGTACAGCGCCAGCGGCTACGAGGGTGTATTCGTGGTCGAGGACGAGCGCACCAGCTACGCGCTGTTCAAAGGCAAGCCCAGCCACTCCCCCGCCAGCGCCTATGTGGACACCGCGTTGGCGCCATTGATCGACGAAGCGCGCAAGGCCGCCCCGGCACGCGAGCAAGTCACCCATTTCATTCGCTTCAATGGCTGGCCGGCGGTGCTCAGCGCCGCGGCGATAAGGCCCGACAAGGAAGTGACCGAAAGCGAGGTCAGCCAGGCACCGGTGATGCTGTTCATCGACCAGTTGACCGAAGCGAAGCTCGCCCGCCTGGGCGAAGGCGCAGGGCTGGCCAGGATGCGCCTGGAGAAAAACGTCGCCGAAGCGCCCGAACAACCCCATATCGACCTGGGTGATACCGGCTACCACCTGGCCTGGGACAGCCCCGAGCCCGGCCGCCAGTTGTTATGGGCAGTACTTCCGCCTTTGCTGGGTGTGCTGCTGATCATGGGCTTGGTGCTGGCCTACCTGTTCCGCCACGCCCTACGCAGTTCCCAGGCCATCGACCAAAGCCTGCTGCGCCTGCAGCAGAGCAACCAGGCCCTGGAGGCCAGCGAGCAGCGTTTTCGGGCCGTGGCCGAGGCAGCGTCCGACTGGATCTGGGAGACCGACCGGCACCATCGATTGACCTACCTGTCGCAACGTTTCGTCAAGGTCACCGGCTACCCGGTCGAGCACTGGCTGGGGCAGCCACTCAACCAGTTGCTGGCCTGTGACACCACGCCCTTGCTGCCCTGGCTGGACAGCCAGGCCGACAGCGACGCGCAACAACTGGCCAACCTGCGCTGCAACTACGACGATGCCACCGGGCAGAACCGCTATTGCCGCGTCTCGGCGCGTTCGATCGTGTTCGACGGCAAACTCGCCGGGTTCCGCGGCACGGCCAGCGACATCACCGACGAGGTCGCCGCCCATGCCCGCATCCAGCACCTGTCGATGCACGATGCCCTGACGGGCCTTGCCAACCGCAACAAACTGTCGCGTCACCTCGAACAAGCGTTGCTTCGCGGCAGCGACTCGCCGCCCCTGACCTTGCTGCTGCTCGACCTGGACAGCTTCAAGCCGATCAACGACTCCCTCGGCCACCCCGCTGGCGACGCGGTGCTGCAGGAAGTCGCCAATCGCCTGCGCGACACCACCCGTGACGATGACCTGGTCGCCCGCCTGGGCGGCGACGAATTCGTACTGGTGCTGCATGGCGTGGACACCCGCAGCGAAATCGACCGTTTCTGCGCCCGCCTGCTCGACCTGCTGCAGCAACCGATCAGCTACGAGGCGCATCAATTGCATATCGGCGCCAGCATCGGCGTAGCCCAGACCCGGGTCCAGGGCTACGATGCCGGCGAACTGATCCGCTGCGCCGACATCGCCCTCTACCAGGCCAAGGCCGACGGCAAGAACACCTGGCGCTACTTCTCGCCGGAGATGAACCAGCAGATCCAGTACCGTCGCCAGCTGGAAAACGACCTGCGCCGGGCCATCAAACAGCACGAGTTCGTTTTGCACTATCAACCGCGCTATCGCCTGGACGACCTGCACATCGTCTCGGTCGAGGCCCTGCTGCGCTGGCAACACCCCCAGGAGGGCCTGCTGGGGCCGGACACGTTCATCCCGCTGGCCGAGCAGAGCGACCTGATCGTGCCCCTGGGTCGCTGGGTGCTGGCCGAAGCCTGCCGCGCTGCCCGCGACTGGCCCGAAGAGTTGCTGGTGTCGGTCAACCTGTCACCCGCGCAGTTCTCCCGCAGCGACGTGGTCGCCGATGTGCGCCAGGTGCTGCTGGAGACCGGCTTCCCGGCCCAGCGCCTGGAACTGGAGATCACCGAGAACGTCATGCTCAACGATATCGAGGGCGCCCTGGGCACCATGCTCGCGCTCAAGGAACTGGGTGTGCGCCTGAACATGGATGATTTCGGTACCGGCTACTCGTCGCTGGGCTACCTGCGCACTTATCCGTTCGACAGCATCAAGATCGACAAACGCTTCATTGCCGGGCTGAGCAGCCAGAGCGGTAACGACAAGGCGGTGGTTCAGGCCATCATCAGCCTCGGCCAGGCCATGGGCCTGACCGTCACCGCCGAGGGGGTGGAGACCGAGCAGCAGCTCCAGGCGCTGGGCAAGGAGAACTGCCACGAGGTGCAGGGCTACTACCTGAGCAAGCCGGTAGACCGGGAAGGCTTCGAGGCCTTGCTGTCGGCGCGGGATGTACGCCAAGGCGTTTCCTGAGCCACCGACACCTATCGGGTGATGGGGCTGCGCTCGGCGACGATTTCCGGCAGGTCGGTACGCCGCAGGTAGAGGCGCAGGGGCTCGCCGATGTTCAGGCGGTCGTCGACATGCTGGCCGAACAGCAGCGCCAGGCGCTCGCGGCACAGTGCCATACGCCGATCGCCTTCGGCGCGCCAGACGAACTCGCTGCAGGGGGTAATGCTGTCGTCGGCCACATCCATGCCGAACGAATCTTCGGAAAAGCGCACGATATGGGTGCCGCGCTTGCCGTGGAAACCGACGAAACCCTTGAGCTGGTCGGCGGCGTTGCAGATGTCCTGGGACGTGATGGCCATGACGTAACCTCGCAAAAAGTTCGGAAGTGACGCACGCCGGGCTGGGGCGGTCGCCTCTGGTGGGCTACGCGCAGGTGCCAGCCTAACGCAACTGCGAGACTGTTCGCCAAGGTTTTTCATTCGCCTTTCACAAGCCCGCTAGACTGGTTCATGACCCCTTTTGCCAGTGATCACTGCGGAACGTTCATGACCCAGGCCGTCAGCACCGACATCGCCATCATCGGCCGTATCAATGCGGTGCCCGCCATTCTCCAGGTGATCTGCGAGACCACCGGGCTGCGCTTTGCCGCCGTGGCGCGGGTGACCGAAAACAGCTGGACGGCCTGCGCCGTGCAGGACACCCTGGGTTTTGGCCTGGATGTAGGTGGCGAGCTCGACGTGGCCACCACGCTGTGCCACGAGATCCGCAGCACCCGCCAGACCATCGTGATCGACAAGGCCAGCGAAGATGAGCAGTACTGCGCTCATCACGCGCCGAAACAGTACCGTTTCGAGAGTTACATCTCGGTACCGGTGCTGCGTACCGATGGCAGCTTCTTCGGCACCATCTGCGCCCTTGACCCTAACCCGACCGCACTGAAGGGCACGGCCATCCAGCCAATGATGGAATCTTTCGCACGTTTGCTGGCGATCCAGATCGAGAGCGAGGCAAACGCCCAGCGCACCGAGCAGGCCCTGCAGAAGGAACGGGCCATGGCTGAAGTGCGAGAACAGTTCATTGCCGTGCTGGGGCACGATCTGCGCAACCCGTTGTTTGCCATCACCGCCGGCGCCGAGTTGCTGAGCCAGCGCCTGCAGGATGACAAACAGCTGCTGATCGCCCAGCACATCCTGACCTGCGGCCAACGTGCCACCCAGCTCGTGCGCGATGTCCTGGACTTCGCCCGTGGGCGTTTGGGCGCCGGCATCGCGCTCAACCTGCAACCCTGCCACGACCTGCGCGAGGCGCTGTGCCATGTCGCCTCGGAGCTGCAGCGGGTGCACCCGCAACGGCGCATCGACCTGCAGATCGGCGAAATCAATGGGCTGTTCTGCGACCGCGAGCGAATCACGCAACTTCTGTCGAACCTGATCGCCAACGCCCTGGCCCATGGCGCGCCAGACAGTCCGGTGACCGTGTGTGCCAGCATCGAGGCCCGCACCTTCAACCTGAGCGTGCACAACCAGGGCACGCCGATTCCTGCCCAGACCTTGCCGCTGCTGTTCCAGCCCTTCACTCGCCCGATGTCCGACACCCCGCAACAAGGCCTGGGGCTGGGCTTGTACATTGCCAGCCAGATCGCCCTGGCCCACGGCGGGCATATGGAAGTGGCGTCCAGCGTCCAGGGCGGTACCTTGTTCAGCTTGCGCCTGCCGCTGGATCGACCTGGGGTTCCAGCAATACCGCCAGCCAGTTCATGAAGGCCTGGACCCGGCGCGGCACATGGCGTTGCCGGGCGTACAGCAGCGACACCGGCATCGCTTGCGCCTGCCAGGGCTCGAGCACCGACACCAGTTCACCCCGACGAAGGTGTTCATCCACCCCGACCACCGGCACCTGGATCAAGCCAAGACCAGCCAGGCAAGCTGCCGAGTAGGCCTCGGCGTTGTTGACCGTGACCACGCCGCCCATGGCCTGGAAACGCAGCTCGCCGTCCTGCTCGTACTCGAACCCCTGGCTGCGGGCACCTAACGTGCGCACATAGTGGACCAGGCTATGGTCGGCGAGGTCCGAGAGGCTTCTCGGAATACCATGGCGCTCAAGGTACGCAGGGCTGGCGCAATTGCACATGCTCAGGCGGCCAACCGGGCGAGCCACCACGTCCAGGTCGCCCAGCGTGCCGATCCGCATCACGCAATCGAACCCCTCGCGCAGCAGGTCGACCTGGCGGTCGGTGCAACTGATCTCCACCTCCAGCCGCGGGAAACGCTCGAGAAACCCTGGCAGGGCCGGCACGATGACCCGCCGCGCCATCATGGTTGGCAGGTCGATGCGCAGACGCCCGGCCAGCTCGGCATCGTCGGTGCGGAACAGGCTTTCGATTTCGTCCATGCCCGACAGCAGGTCCTTGCTGCGCTCGTAGAGCAGCGCGCCGTCCTGGGTCACCTGCACCCGACGGGTGGTGCGGTTGAACAGGCGCGTACCGAGCAGGTTTTCCAACGCCCGCACCTGCTCGGAGACGGTCGAACGCGGCAGCCCGAGGCTGTCGCCGGCCTGGGTGAAACTGCACAACTCGCTGACCCTCACGAAGGTGCGCAAAAGCTCCAGCTTATTCATCGATGGCATCCACTGTCCAAATTTAACGAACAGTATTTCCGGATTCACTGGATTTAACAGCATCCATCCGATCAATAACCTGTCGCCAACAGCCACCGCCCCACCACGAGGTAACCGCAATGACTCGCAAGATCGCCTTGATCACTGGCGCCAGCCGCGGCCTGGGCCGCAATGCCGCCGAACACCTGGCCGCTCGCGGCGTCGATATCATCGGCACCTACCACAGCAAGGCCGACGAGGCCCAGGCCGTGGCAGCAAGGCTGGAACAGGCTGGCGTGCGGGCTGCCATGTTGCAGCTTGACGTCAGCGACAGCGCCAGCTTCGCCACCTTCATCGAACGCCTGGGTGACACCCTTGAGCAGCGGTTTGGTCGCCATCAGCTGGACTTCCTAGTGAATAACGCGGGCATCGGCTTGAACGTGCCGTTCAGCGAAACCAGCGAAGCGCAGTTCGACCAGTTGCTGAACATCCAGCTAAAGGGCCCCTTCTTCCTGACCCAGCGCCTGCTGCCCTTGATTGCCGACGGCGGACGCATCGTCAACATTTCCACCGGCCTGACCCGCTTCGCCCTGCCCGGCTATGCCGCCTATGCGGCGATGAAGGGGGCGATGGAAGTGCTGACCCGTTACCAGGCCAAGGAGCTGGGGCCACGTGGTATCCGGGTGAACATTCTTGCGCCGGGCGCCATCGAGACCGACTTCGGCGGTGGGGTGGTGCGCGACAACGCGCAAGTCAACGACTTCATTGCCGGGAACACCGCGCTCGGGCGGGTTGGCTTGCCCGATGACATCGGCGCGGCCATCGCTTTGTTGCTGGAAGAGGGCAATGGCTGGATCACCGGGCAGCGCCTGGAAGTCTCCGGCGGCATGTTCCTCTGATCGTTCAAGGCCCCATGAGTGCCTGGTGCAAGCTGGTCAACGCCGGCAGTGCCAGGGCCTGGGTGGTCAGGCACAGACCGATCCGACGGCGCAACGCCAACCCCGGGGCGGGTTGCCAGTAGACCCCGGGGTGTCGCTCGACCAGTGACTGGGGTAGCCACGCCGCCCCCAGGCCAGCGGCGACCATGATCAGGGCCTGCTGCAGCGAGCCGGCTTGCCCGACCTGCTCCCCCTCGTCATAGAGACTCATCAACCGCTGGTGCGAGGGGTGCTGCGGGCAGGTGATCCAGCGTCCGTCCGGCTGGCTGCCCGTGGCCATCGTCAGGACAAAGGCCTCCTCCCATAGCGGCAGGAACAGTTCGTCCTCGCAACGCTGGGCCTCGTCGGCCAGCCGCGCGTCACCGTCGCAGCCCTCCAGCAAGGTCAGTTGCAACCCGGCCACTGCCTGGCTGGCCAGGCGCACGCATGCCTCGAGTTGGGCCGGCGCGATATCCGCCTCGATGCCCAAGGTCAAGGGCACCCGCTCCTGCCCCTGGCGAAAACGCAGGCGCAACGCGTCGGCTTCGGCCACCATGCGACAGGCCAGAGGATACAGCTCACGGGCCTGTTCGCTGACCTCGACGCCACGGGCCTGGCGTGTAAACAGTTCGGCGCCCAGATCGTCCTCCAACTGGCGGATGGTCACCGACAAGGTCGGCTGGGCCACGCACAGGCGCTGGGCGGCTACAGTGATGTTGCGTTCCTCGAATACCGCGATGAACGCCTTGAGGTGACGGATATCCATAGATAGAACCGATGCCAGCCAGAGAAATATGCCGTTTTTCATGGCTGGGAGTGCTATCTAGAATCCCTGCCATCGAAAGCGATTATGCCTTGGAGGCCACCATGAACAAACCACTGATCATCGTCACCGGCGCCAGCTCCGGCATCGGCGCCGCCACAGCCCGTCTGTTTTCCGCTGCAGGCCACCCCTTGCTGCTGATTGCCCGGCGCCTGGAGCGCCTGGAAGCCCTGGCACTGCCCAATGCCCTGTGCCGCGCGGTGGACATCCGTGATCGCGCCACGCTGGTGGCAGCCGTAAAGGAAGCCGAATCCCTGCATGGGCCGGCCGACGCGCTGGTGAACAACGCCGGGGTGATGCTGCTCGGGCAGGTGAGCGAGCAGGACCCGGAGCAGTGGGAACGCATGTTCGACATCAATGTGAAGGGGCTGCTCAATGGCGTGCATGCGCTGATCGGCGGCATGGTCGAACGGCGCCATGGCACGCTGATCAACGTCAGCTCGGTGGCCGGGCGCAAGACCTTCCCCAACCATGTGGCCTACGTGGGCAGCAAGTTCGCCGTGCATGGCTTGTCGGAGAACCTGCGCGAGGAACTGGCGCCGCACAACGTGCGCGTGGTCACCATCGCACCGGGCGCGGTGGAGACCGAGTTGCTGGGGCATACCACCGACGAGGACATCAAGCGCGGCTACGAGGCCTGGAAAACCAATGACATGGGCGGCGTGGTGCTGAGCGCCGAGGATGTGGCCGGGGCGATCCTGTGGGCCTACCAGCAGCCACAGCAGGTGTGCATTCGCGAAATCGTGCTGGCGGCCACCGCGCAGCAGCCCTGAGAACAGCCGCCGCTCGCCGGTAGGAGCCGGCTTGCCGGCGAACCAGCCACCGCACTGCATGGCACCGGCTTCGCCGGTGTTCGCGGGGCAAGCCCGCTCCCACGCCTTCCCGCGATGGGCCGTCCGACTCAGCGTTCAGACTGATCCTCATGCACTTGAACGCTGGCCGTCATCCCCGCGCTCAAGGTCACCCCCTCGGGGATCTGGTCCAACCGTATGCGCACCGGAATCCGCTGCGCCAGCCGCACCCAGTTGAAGGTGGGCTCCACCTCCGGCAGTAACTGCCCGTCAGGTGTCGAGTTACGGTCGGTGATCCCACGGCTGATGCTTTCAACATGCCCTTGCATCGACTCGCCCGCGCCCATCAACCACACGTTCACCGTATCGCCGACACGAATGCGCGGCAGCTTGGTTTCCTCGAAATAGGCCTGGATATAGAAGGTGGCATCGTCCACCAGCGCCATCACCGACTGCCCGGTATTGACGAAGTTGCCCTCGGCCAGGCGCAGGTTGGTGATATGCCCGCCACGTGGGGCGCGCACCTCGCTGCGTGCCAGGTTGATCCTGGCCACCTGTAACTGCGCCTCGGCTTCATGCAGTTCGCCGCGGGCAACGGCGGCGTTGATCTGGGCGTTCTCGCGCAGCTCGGCACTGATCGCCTCGGTCCCCAGCGCTGTGCGCCGCGCCGCTTCGCGATCACGCAGACGCAGTTGCTGGGTGCGGGTCTCGACCACGGCACTGGCCTGATCGAAGGCGGCCTGGAAACGCTCGCGGTCGATGGTCATCAGCAATTCACCGGCCTTGACCTGCTGGTTGTCGCGGACCTTGAGCGCACTGACCCAGCCCGACACATCGGGGGCGATCACCACCACGTCGGCACGCACCCGCGCATCCCGGGTCCAGGGCGTGAGCATGTAGTACTGCCAGAGCTGGTAGCCGGCGAACACGGCAAGGATCACCACGCACAGGGTGACCAGGGTACGTACGGCTGTACGCATCTAACGACTCCTTACATTGGGCCCAGTAGACGTACCACCAGGTACAGGACACAAACGAACAACGCCGCGTCGAACAGCGCTTCATGCCAGATCCAGCGCCCCAGGGGGGTGGCCTGGACCACCAGGCGCAGCACGCCGGTGAGCAACAGCGCCATCAACACGTAGATCAGAAACGGGCTGAGCAGCACGCCGCCCAGCGCCCACTCACGCAGCCCCATGGGTATCCTCCTGCCAGCGGCACCACTTGCCCCAGCTTTTGCGCAATTGCAACACCGCCCCTTCGGCCAGGCGCAGCGGATCGCTGGGCGTCTGGCGATGCAGGGCTTCGATGAACTGTTCGCTGGCGGCATCCAGGCGCTGGCCGCGGCCAGGCGCCGGGCCGCTGGCGAGCACCGCCTCCAGCTGTTGCAGGTACTGGCGCTCGGCGCTGCCCAGGGGGGCATTGGCCACGGCCAGGCACATGCGCAGGTGCACCAGTTCGTCGCCAATGTCCAGGCCATGCAGGCCATCATCCCAACGTTTGCGCTCAGCTTCCGGCAATTCGCTGGCATGCCGCGCCAGCTGCATCAGGCGATCGGCCATGCGGCCGCCAAACCAGCTGTCGGCACCGCGCAGATCACGCCGGGTCAGGCGCACCAGGTCGCCTTGGGTGGCCGCCCGCAGACGCCGACCCAGCCAGGCCGGATGGCGCAGCACCACCAGGCGGAAAGCCAGCACTGCGGCGCCCACCCCCACCAGCATGGCCTGGGCGCTGTTGAGCATGCTCGCGACGTCGAAATGCATGGCATTGAGCGGCGCCACCAGCACGATGAAGTGCAGGCAGTAGGAGGTGGCGGTGGCGCCGATGCGCGGATGAGCCATGCCCAGGGCGCCGAAGAACAGTGGCACGCCCATGCCCAGGCAAAGCATGGCGAAGCTGCTCCATTGCGGCAGCAGGATCTGCCCGACCAGGAACGCCACCGGGATCGCCAGCAGGATGCCACGCAGGAAGCTCAAGCCGATCTGCGCGCCGTTCTCGCGGCTGGCGAACAGGCTGCAGACCACGCAGGTCAACACCAGGCCACCCGGCGCCGAAGGCCAGGCAGTGGCCAGCCAGAAGCTGCTCATCACCAGGAACGCCAGGGCACTGCGTGATCCGAACAAAAGGGCCAGCGACAGGTCGCGGTGGGCGGCCAGGCTTTGCGCGACTTCCTTCGGCGCCCTGCCCTGCTCCACATCATCGAGGGCCTGGCTGGCGGCCATCGCGTAGTCCAGCAGCAGGGTTAGGCGTGCCAGGCAGTAGTGCTCGGCGGAGCTTATCCGTTCGTCGTGGGCCGCGTCCCAGAGGCGCTGGCGCAGCACCAGCAGGCTGGGCTGGCTGGGCGTGGCCAGCTGGGCGCGGACCTCGTCCAGCCAGGGCAACAGGTGCCGGGCTTCGGCCTCGTCGAGCTGACGCCACTGCCGGCGCACCGAGCGCGACAGGCGCAACAGCACCATGAGTTTCTGGCTCAGGCCCTGGATCGCCCGGGCCCGTTGCCGACCGCGATTGCCTTCGAACCAGGCGTGTTCGCGCTGGGCGTCAATGGCGACAATACGCCCGAGGGTCTCCAGCAGCCCTTTGCGCGCCTCGTCTTCGCCCGCGAGCATGGCACTGGCCGCCTGCAGACCGTTCTGCCAAGCCTGGCGGGCCTGGCCGGCGAGTTGCTGTTCCACCCGCATGGGCCAGACCAGAGCACTGCTGGCGGTGGCGCAACAGATCCCTAGGCTGATTTCGGTGCAGCGGGCCACGGCCTGGTCAAACACCTGCAGCGGGTGATCGATCGCCGGCAGGGCGATGATCGCCGCGGTGTAGCCGGCCAGTACGAAGGCATAGGCCCAGGCGCTGCGCAACTGGGTGGAGGCGGCGGTGCACAGCGCCAGCCAGAGCGCCAGGGTGAGCAGGAACAGCCAAGGCGTCTGCGCGAACAGACCAATGAACACCACCGACATGAAGGTACCGACCAGCGTCCCGGCCAACCGCGCAAGGCCCTTCTGCACCACCATGCCCGACAGCGGCTGGGCCACGATGAACGCGGTCATCAAGGCCCAGGCAGGCTGCTCCAGCCCCCAGCGCAACGCCAGCCACAGCGCCAGGCCGCCACCGAGCAAGGTCTTGAGGGCGAACTTCAGGGCGAGGCTGCTGGGTGCGAACAGGGCCTGGAGGGTGATGGGCACGAATCGGACCTTGCGGGAGATTGAGGTGTAGAGAGAACGATAGACAACAAGAGAGAGGATAAGACGGAAAGCATTAATTAGCTAGCTAATCATCTTGTTTGGCGGGGAGCGTTCCTGCGCCTGCGAAATCGAGCGCCGCGGGGCGGCGCATCGCGGATGAATCCGCTCCTACAACAGGGCGCAGAAAATTCCAGGCAAAAAAATGGGCGACCGAAGTCGCCCTAAATGCCTTGCGTGCTCGTGAATCGGGAAGGATCAGCGCTGCTTGCGCTTGTTCGAATCCTTCCAGATGAAAATTCCCAGACCGGCGAAGAACGCCAACATCAGCCCGACCGTTACCACACCGGCGATAACCACGTTGTCGAAGAACATGTCGGCCCCTCCCTTGGTGTGCCGTCATCCGATGGGTGCAAGGTAACCAATGGCAGGAGGGGGGAAATTGACCGGGGTCAATGGTGCCCGGGACCGGGCACGGGAGGCGGGTGCAGGGTTGACCTGCATCAAGTTTCAGCGCTTCTTGGGCTTGCCCTTGGGCTTTTTCTTCTTCTGCGCAGCCAGCGGCATGGCCTGTTCGAAGGCCTGGCGCATGTCGTTCAGGCGCTTGTCGTTGAGGTCGTGGATGCGTTTGGCGCGTTCGGCGCCGAAGTCGATCAGGTTGTCTTGGCTCATGGCGGGCTCGACGGACAGCAGAGGCCTCAATGATGCAGGTAGATCGCGCTGCTGGCTAGGCGTGGACGCTTCAGACCTCGATATCCACCAGCAAACCCTGGCGTGTGCGTTCGCCCATGGGGGCCACCGGCACGGTGTTGTCGGCGTTGAGTTCGTCGCCCGGCACGGCTTCGAAGCGCTCCGCCTCGCCCTTCCTGCGCCGTTGCTGCTGGCGGCGCTGTTCCTCGCGCAACAACAGCGCCTGCTCTTCGGGGTCGCGGTGCTGCTTGAGGTCGACGGTGCCGTCGCTGGAGGACGGCTGCGCAGGCACCACCGGCGGAATGTCCGGCGTCGGCTTGACCGGGTCGAGTTGCGACGTGACGGGCGCGGCGCTGAGCGGGATGATCGGTGGCAGCATGGCAGGGTCTCCTATGGCCACTGTGTCGGCCGGTGCTCAGCCGCCTTGAATGCGTGCGGGCCAGGCTGTGCGGCGCGTCACAGCGCCGCACCTGGGCAAGTATAGCCCGCGCTTACTCGGTATCGTCTTCCGGGTCGTCGTCGGCTGGCGCGGAGGTCTCGCTCCAAGGCCGCTTGTAGACCTGCTGCCAGACTGCGTCCATATGCTCGCGCAAGACCTGCGGGGCACTCTTGAGCGAGGCGCTGTCCTCGCGTTCGCCACCGAAGGCGTCTTCACCGGGAGGGCTGATCAGCGATTGCCCCGTGATGGTGTAGGCCGCCTGGCCCTCACGCATCTCGATGGCGATGTCGTGGGGGTCGATGCCGCCACCGCAGAAGGAGTGGCTGGCCACGGTCACTTCGGCCACGCCGTCCTTGTTCAGGTCGGTGACGTCACTGACGTCGTTGTAGAAGTCGACATCCAGGTCCAGGCCGGCACAGGTGGTTTCCTGCTCGATCTGCCAACGCGGCTTGAAGGCATCAGACGAAGCGTTGCGCCCATAAAGAGTGGCCTTGAGCACCACCTTGTCGACCTCTTCCTCGGTGTCGGGGTCGGTGGCCTGGCCGTCGACCCGGCTCAGCACCAGCAGGCCCTCGCCCTCGCGGTCGTGGAAGTGCACGCTCTTGATCGGCGTCTGCACGCCCAGCACTTCGAGTTGCTCGACCGGAATCGGCGGCAGCACTTCGAAACTTTTCTGTTCACAGGCGGCCAGCAGCGCAAGGCTGCCCAGGCCCAAGGTGACGTTCAACCAGCGGTGCTTGGCAACCATGTTGGCGCGTGGCCCTCGTGACGGGACGGTATTCGTCGATGAAAGCGCTAGACTCTTCACATTCATTGGTCTGGCGAAGCCGATCCGTTAACATAGCCGGCTTTTTCATCGCGGGAGTTTTGGCAGTATGGCGCAGCAGTATCAACCGGGGCAACGCTGGATCAGCGACAGCGAAGCCGAGCTCGGTCTTGGGACCATCCTGGCGCAGGATGGCCGCCTTCTGACCGTGCTCTACCCGGCCACGGGCGACACCCGCCAGTACTCGCTACGCAATGCGCCGCTGACCCGCGTGCGCTTCTCGCCTGGCGACCAGATCACCCACTTCGAGGGCTGGAAGCTGACCGTGCGCGAGGTCGAGGACGTCGATGGCCTGCTGGTCTACCACGGCATCGACGGGCAGAACCAGCCACACACGTTGCCCGAGACGCAGCTGTCGAACTTCATCCAGTTCCGCCTGGCCAGCGACCGCCTGTTCGCCGGGCAGATCGACCCGCTGTCGTGGTTCTCGCTGCGCTACAACACCTTGCAACACAACAGCAAGCAGATGCTCTCTTCGCTGTGGGGCCTCGGTGGCGTGCGTGCGCAACCCATCGCCCACCAGTTGCACATCGCCCGTGAAGTCGCCGACCGCATCGCCCCGCGCGTGTTGCTGGCAGACGAAGTGGGTCTGGGCAAGACCATCGAAGCCGGCCTGGTGATCCACCGCCAGCTGCTGTCCGGCCGTGCCAGCCGCGTGCTGATCCTGGTGCCCGAGAACCTCCAGCACCAGTGGCTGGTGGAGATGCGCCGACGCTTCAACCTGCAGGTGGCGCTGTTCGACGCCGAGCGCTTCATCGAAAGCGACGCCAGCAACCCGTTCGAGGATGCCCAGCTGGCGCTGGTGGCCCTGGAGTGGCTGGTCGACGACGAAAAGGCCCAGGACGCGCTGTTCGCCGCCGGCTGGGACCTGATGGTGGTCGACGAGGCCCACCACCTGGTCTGGCACGAAGAACAGGCCAGCCCCGAGTACGCACTGGTCGAGCAACTGGCCCAGGTCATCCCGGGCGTGCTGCTGCTCACCGCGACGCCTGAACAGCTCGGTCAGGACAGCCACTTCGCCCGCCTGCGCCTGCTCGACCCCAACCGTTTCCACGACCTGGCCGCATTCCGCGCCGAAAGCGAAAACTATCGCCCGGTGGCCGAAGCGGTACAGGAACTGCTCGACGAAGGCCGCCTGTCGGCCAAGGCCCACGCGACCATCCAAGGCTTCCTTGGCGCCGAAGGCGAAGCGCTGCTGGCCGCGGTCAGCGATGGCGACAGCCAGGCCAGCGCGCGCCTGATCCGCGAGCTGCTCGACCGCCACGGCACCGGCCGCGTGTTGTTCCGCAACACCCGGGCGGCAATCCAGGGCTTCCCCGAGCGCCAGCTGCACCCCTACCCGCTGGCCAACCCCGAGCAATACGCCGAACTGCCGTCGGGCGAGCGCGCCGAGCTGTACCCAGAGGTCGCTTTCCAGGCCCAGGGCGAGACCAGCGACGAAGAACGCTGGTGGCGCTTCGACCCACGGGTCGACTGGCTGATCGACACCCTGAAGATGCTCAAGCGCACCAAGGTGCTGGTGATCTGCGCCCACGCCGAGACCGCCATGGACCTGGAAGACGCCCTGCGCGTGCGCTCCGGTATTCCAGCCACCGTGTTCCACGAAGGCATGAGCATCCTCGAGCGCGACCGCGCCGCCGCCTACTTCGCCGACGAAGAGTTCGGCGCCCAGGTACTGATCTGCTCCGAAATCGGCAGTGAAGGCCGCAACTTCCAGTTCGCCCATCACCTGGTGATGTTCGACCTGCCGGCCCACCCGGATTTGCTCGAACAGCGCATCGGCCGTCTCGACCGGATCGGCCAGAAACATACGATCCAGCTGCACATCCCGTACCTGCAGAACAGCCCGCAGGAACGCCTGTTTCAGTGGTACCACGAAGGCCTCAACGCCTTCCTCAACACCTGCCCGACCGGCAACGCCCTGCAGCACCAGTTCGGCCCGCGTCTGCTGCCGCTGCTCGCCGAAGGTGACGAGAAAGCCTGGGGCAAGCTGGTGGCTGAAGCCCGCACAGAACGTGAAAATCTCGAAGCCGAGCTGCACAGTGGCCGCGACCGCCTGCTGGAGCTCAACTCCGGTGGCGCCGGCGAAGGTCAGGCACTGGTCGAGGCGATCCTCGAGCAGGACGACCAGTTCGCCCTGCCGATCTACATGGAAACCCTGTTCGACGCCTTCGGCATCGACAGCGAAGACCATTCCGAGAACGCCCTGGTGCTAAAGCCCAGTGAAAAGATGCTCGATGCCAGCTTCCCGCTGGGTGACGACGAAGGTGTGACCATCACCTACGACCGTGGCCAGGCGCTATCGCGCGAAGACATGCAATTCCTCACCTGGGAACACCCGATGGTTCAGGGCGGCATGGACCTGGTGCTGTCCGGCTCGATGGGCAACACCGCGGTCGCGCTGATCAAGAACAAGGCACTCAAGCCCGGCACCGTGCTGCTCGAGTTGCTATATGTCAGCGAGGTGGTAGCGCCGCGCAGCCTGCAGCTGGGCCGCTACCTGCCACCGGCGGCGCTGCGTTGCCTGCTCGATGCCAACGGCAACGACCTGGCGGCACGCGTGGCCTTCGAAACGCTCAACGACCAGCTCGAGAGCGTGCCACGGGCCAGTTCCAACAAGTTCGTCCAGGCCCAGCGCGATGTGCTGGCCAAGCGCATCGCCGCAGGCGAGGCCAAGGTCCTGCCAACGCACGAGGAGCGCGTCGCCCAGGCCCAGCAACGCCTGGCGGCCGAGGCGGATGAAGAGTTGGCGCGCCTGACCGCGCTCAAGGCGGTCAACCCCACCGTGCGCGACAGCGAAATCGACGCCCTGCGCAAGCAGCGCGAGGATGGCATGGCGGCGCTGGAGAAAGCCGCACTGCGCCTGGAAGCCATCCGGGTGCTGGTGGCGGGCTGACGCCCGTTCGCCGGCAAGCCGGCTCCTACAAACGCCTGTAGGAGCCGGCTTGCCGGCGAACCACTCACAAAACACTCGTTTAGACCGCTGCGCTATTAGCCTCATATCCAAACGATAGAGATCAAAGTGCCATTAATCAGGAAGGCTTAAGCACCCCTTCCTATACTCCTGCAGGAACAGTGTCCATCCGCGCTCAGTGGGGACAAAGGCTCACTCGACGAAGAGGCCTGCAATGGAGTGGCTGGGACTGCGATTGTTCGCCGAGCTACCGGCGACCGGACAAATCATCCTCGACTGCCGACACAACCCCTTCCTAGTGCTGCTCGCCTTCACCGTGGCCAGTGCCGCCTGCTTCGCCACCCTGGACATGGCCGAACGCCAGAGCCATAGCGAGGACCCCACGGCGCGCCGACAATGGCGGGTGCTAGGTGCCTGCTGCCTGGCCGGTGGCATCTGGGCCATGCATTTCATCAGCATGCTGGCCTTTCAGGCCCCGCTGGAACTCCACTATGACGCTCCCCTGACCGCCCTGTCCTTGCTGATCGCCCTGATTGCCGCCTGGCTGGCGATGAACAGCCTCGACCGCAGCGAGATGCGTCTTAGCCATTACCTGCAGGCCACGCTGTTCATCGGCCTGGGCATCAGCACCATGCACTACGTTGGCATGGCCGCGTTGCAGACCAGCGCCCATCAGTACTACCAGACCGGGCTGCTGCTGGCCTCTGTCGGCATCGCCATGGCTACAAGTCTCGTGGCGCTGTTGATGGCCCGTTACTTCCGCCAGGGCAGCGGCACCCTGCACCTGTTGATGAAACATGGCGCCAGCGTGCTGATGGCGGGCGGTATCGTGCTCACCCATTTCACCGGCATGGCCGCGATGACCCTGGTGATACCCGGTGAAACCGCCCTGCGCCTGCCCGCCACCGACAACAGCCTGCAACTGGCATTGACCATTGCCGTCATTACCCTGCTGATCAGCGGCAGCAGCATCAGCGCCGCGCTGGCCGACAAGAAACTGCAAAGCAAGGAGCACGACCTGCGTCGGGTCAACCTGCTGCTCAGCCAGCTCGACCAGGCCCGGGTGTCCCTGCAACAGGCCGCTCACTTCGACGCCCTGACCGGCCTGGTCAACCGTCGCGGCTTCAACCAGGTGTTCGCCGAGCGCCTGGCCGAGCAAAGCGCCAACGACGGCATGCTGGCGGTGATGTTCCTCGACATCGACCACTTCAAGCGCATCAACGACAGCCTCGGGCATGTCGCCGGTGACGAACTGCTCAAGGTCATCGCCGGGCATATCAAGGCGGCAACCCGCGGCAACGACCTGGTGTCGCGCTTCGGTGGCGACGAGTTCTGCATCGTCACCAGCCTGAACAACCGCGACGAGGCGCGCCACCTCGCGCAGCGCATCATGCAGCGGATGAAGGAGCCGATCGACCTGACCGGACGACGCATGGTGATGACCACCAGCATCGGTATCAGTATCTTCCCCGACGACGGCCACAGCACCGAAGAGCTGTTGAAGAATGCCGACCTGGCGCTCTATCAGTCCAAGGGCTGCGGGCGTAACAGCCTGCATTTCTTCAGCAGCGGCCTGAAGACCCGCGCCACCCTGGAGCTGCAACTGGAAGAAGAACTGCGCCTGGCCTTGTTCGAGGAGCGTGGGCTGTGCGTGTACTACCAGCCGATCTTCGACCTGCACAGCCGGCGGGTCAGCAAGCTCGAAGCGTTGGTGCGCTGGCAGCACCCACAACATGGGCTGCTCAGCCCTGATCGGTTCATCCCCATCGCCGAGGCCAACGGCCTGATCGCCGAGCTCGACTTGTGGGTGCTGCGCCGCGCCTGTGAAGACCTGGCCCAGCTCAACCGGCATGGCTATGGCCACCTCAAGGTCACGGTCAACTGCTCGGCCCTGACCCTGGGCCGTGAGGAGCTGGCCACGGAAGTGGAGATGGCGCTGTTCCAGGCGGGCCTGGCCGCGCGCCAGCTGGAGCTGGAAGTCACCGAGAACGCCCTGATGGGCGACATCCACCACACCATCGAGCTGCTCAAGCGCATCCGCGCCCAGGGCGTGGCCCTGTCGATCGACGATTTCGGCACAGGCTATTCGTCCCTGGCCTACCTCAAGCGCCTGCCGCTGGACGTGCTGAAGATCGACCGCTCATTCATCCAGGAAGTGCCCGGTAACCAGAAGGACCGGGAAATCGTCCAGGCGATCATCATCATGGCCCACACCCTGCACCTGAAGGTGGTCACCGAAGGCGTGGAGACGCCCGAGCAACAGGCGTTCCTCGCCGCCCACGGCTGCGATTGCCTGCAAGGTTACCTGCTCAGCCGCCCGTTGCCGCCAAGCGAACTGCGGCCGGTGCTCGAACGGCTCGACCGCCAGCACGACACGCTCAGCCCTTGCTGCGATAGAGCGCTACCAGGGTCGCCGGATCTTTTTGCAGGTAGCCCTGGCTACCGTGCAGACGCATCAATTGCGCGGCGAGGCCACTGAGCGGCGTTGCCGAGCCCTGCTCGCGGGAGAATTTCACCGCGGTGTCGAGGTCCTTGAGCAGGGTGCGCACATGCCACTTGACCGGTTCGAAACGGCTCTCGGCCATTTGCGGGGCAAGGATTTGCAAGGGTTTCGAGTCAGCGAAACCGCCGGCCAATGCCTCGGCGATCAAGCTGGCGTCCACCCCTGACTGCTCGGCGAGAGCCACCACCTCGGCGATCACCAGCGCATTGCAGGCGACGATCATCTGGTTGCAGGCCTTGGTCACCTGCCCCGCGCCGACACCGCCCATGTGCGTCACCCGCTGACCAAGGGTGAGGAGTACCGGGCGCGCCCGCTCCAGGTCCGCGGCCTCGCCACCGACCATGATCGCCAGGGTACCGGCCTCGGCGCCCGGGGTGCCGCCCGACACCGGCGCATCGAGCCAGGCCATGCCACGCAGCGCCGCCAGTTCGGCGGCCATTTCACGGGTGGCGGTGGGCTCCAGGCTGGAGAAGTCCACCAGCAACTGGCCGCTGCGCCCACCACTGGCGATGCCCCCCTCGCCGAATACCACCTCGCGCACCACCGCCGTGTCGGCCAGGCACAGCAACACCATGTCCGCCCCATTGCACAGATCCTCAGGGCTCGCGGCCAGACGCGCCCCTGCGGCAACCAGTTCGGCGCACTTGTCCGGGCTGCGGTTCCACACGGTCAGCGGATAACCCGCCGCCAGCAGCCGACGGCACATCGGCAAGCCCATCAGGCCGATCCCGGCGAACCCCAGCGAAGGCAAAGCAGTATTCATGAACGACTCCAGATTAAAGAAGCGTGACAAACGGACGATGCAATGCGGGTGCGAGGAGAAAACCTTAGAACGCCTAGGGAAAACCCCTATCGCACAAGAAAAAGACGCACTGATAAAGTCGCGAAATTTCTCCGTGATGGCTAGATGACATATTCCAACGGGGAACCCACCACTCCAGGCAAATGGCGCACTATGACCTCTACGAACACTTCTGCCAATGCGGTCCCTGAGTCGTCGCTCACTCCCACGTCACTGACTGCCAGTGGTGCTCGAGATCTTCCTGCCAGCCGCAGTCTGCCGGCGCAGCAGTACCTGTACTTCACCGAACAGGACATCCAGCGCATCCTCGACAACCTCGACGGCCTGCGCGACCTGGTGTTCCCGCAGAACCTGCACGTCGAGAACGAAGACCAGCTGCGCCTGGAGCAGCAGTTCCCCTCGGTGTGCCTGATCGGCCTGGGCCGCTGCGGTTCGAACATCGCCCTGGACGTGGCGGAGCTGGTGTACAACGCCCGCACGTTCTTCCTCAACGAGTTCAACAACGAGGACCGAAACAAGGGCGAAACCGGCTACAGCCCGGCGCGCTGGATCCGCCAGAACCTGCGCCTGGTGCAGAACAAGGGCACCAAACCAGTATTCCTGGTAGAGCCCCTGGTCATGCTCGGCGACCTGGACAAGGACATCGCCGGGCGCATCCGTTTCTCGCGCAAGGGCGAGCGCGGCGGTTTCCTGCGCGACTACAGCAAGATGAAGATCATGGACCTGTCCGAGGTGCATGCCGGCGGCGCCGGCAACGCGCCGATCCTCGGCCAGTACCTGGCCAAGATCATCCTCAACAAGGACACCCAGCGCTTCTCCAGCGCCGACTGGAAGCTGATCCACTCATACCTGATCGACTCCTGCGGCATCAAGGCCAACCAGTCGCGCCTGTACTTCTACATCTTCAGCGCCGGCGGCGGTACCGGCTCGGGCATGGCTTCGGAATTCGGCCTGGCCCAGCAGTACTCGTACATGAACAAGACCTTCGACACCAAGCCGGCCGACGAGAACGACGGCAAGAGCGGGCACTCGTTCGTCTTCGAACCGATCTTCACCAGCGGCATCTGCGTGCTGCCGAACGCCTCCGACCACCGCAGCGAGATGTCCGAAGCCCTGCACATCAACGCTGGGCGCCTGCTGTGCAAATACCTGTCGGAGGAATGGGACTTCTCGTACAACTTCGACAATGAAGACAGCAGCGAAGCCAGCGTCATGGGCCGCATTCGCCCATGGAACGCGATGATGCTGATCTCCAACGACATCATGCGCTACGCCGAAGAGAGCGACGACGGCACGATCCAGAACATCGACGTCAACGCCATGGAGAAGCACGCCAACCAGTACATCTCCCAGCAGATCTTCAACATCCTCACCGCCCAGGCGGTGACCACCGACTACGACCAGAACTACTTCCGCCGCGCTGGCATCGACATCGGCGAGACCATCCGCCTGGACGCCAACGACCTGTTCATGAGCCTGGCCGGCCCCGTGGCCATCGCCTATGCCGAGTCGGTGGTGCCGGAGATCCCGGCCCAGGGTTCGGACAAGTTCAAGGTGTTCGAGCGCGAGCAACCGCGCCTGGATATCGACGACCTGTTCTTCCGCTCCATCGACCTGCCGCACTTCAACAAGCAGACCCAGGCCATCGAAGGCATCAGCCTGCTGCCGATCGAGTCGCGCCGTTACCGCGCCGCGCTGGAGCAGTACCAGGCCTCGGGCTACGACGCCGCGGCGCTGCACGACCTGCACTTCTTCAAGAACTGTTCGTCGGTGGTGTCGATCGTCTCGCTGCCCAAGGACTACAAGCTGTCGTACATGGACCTGAACCGGCTCAAGACCCACCTCAACAGCCTGTTCCCCAACACCACGCTCAAGCGCTACGCGCTGGTGATCGGCGCCTCGGCCAACCTGTCGCTGACCACCCTGATCGCCAAGAGCCCGTGCTTGTCGGACGACTTCCTGACCCTGATCGTGGCGTTCATCAAGCGTTGCTTCGCCCGCACCCCGTACCGCTTCGACGACACCCTGGACAACGCCATCCTCGATTTCATCACCAGCGAGCACTTCGATGAAGACAGCATCGACGACCTGCTGAACGAATTCGAGAACCCGGCGAAGATCCTCGACACCAACTGGTACGCGATCAAGCCGATGTACGAGAAGAAGTACCGCGAGCTGATCAACGACAAGAGCCGCTTCGTGTCGATCAACGACATTCGCCTGTCGCGCGAGTGCGTGAAGAAGGCGGTGAAGTACCTGCGCGAAATCTTCAGGCACCGTATCGGCAAGACCCGGGTGATCTCGCTGAATAGCCACACCGGGCGCGTGGACTACTAAGCCGCCCCACGCCTGTAGGAGCCAGCCTTGCTGGCGAACCAAGCGCCGCGGTGGCTGGCACCGGCGGCGCCGGTGTTCGCCGGCAAAGCCGGCTCCTACGCGCATCACCCGCCCACCCATTACGCATGCCGTAAACTGTTACCGCCCCGCCAAATCACCCCGCCACTGTTACTTGTTTCCACCTTACGTGAGCGTCAACGCGCACCACCGCGAGGCGCCTGCGCATTTTCACGCACTAAAAAAGCGCGTGCTTATTCCGCTTTCTTCGCCTGGATCACGATGAACGGCGAAACCACCACCGCCCAGATCTCTGGATCGCGGGTTTGCAGGTCGAGCGCCTGCTCGGCGGAAACCGGTCCGACAGTGCCATCACTACGCCACTTGGCGAAGATCTCGCTGCGATTCTCGGCCATCGCCTCGGCAACGGCGATCAGGTCGAGGCTGGGGTCGACCCAAATCAGGTCACCCTTGGCCCAGAAACGCTCCAGGGCTTTCCACTCGATGATGGCGGTCTCGCCGAGCAATTTGGCATAGAGGGTGCTTACTTGATCAGTCATGGGTTTACCTGCGCAAAGAATCGACCAACAAAAAAGGTCGGCATTTTTGCAGAAAAACCTGATTTCAAATACGTAATTTGGTCGATCCGGCCCGAGTTTGTGGGGACGGGCCGAAGATGCAGGCAAATTGATGGCGCTTTTCTGTATCTTTATGTCGACCAGGCGACACCCCTCGAGACAGACGCTTTTCGCCCGCTTTTCAAGCGCTCGGACGGCGCTCTACACTGTACCGGTACAGTTCCGGGACATGTTCCGGGGGAAGGTGGGCTTACGGCATGGCGTAGCCAGGCCGCGAATCCCGCCCGGTCTGTAGCCCTGGCCTCAGGACTATAAGAATTACAACAGAATGAGTGGAGCACTATGATCAAGATTTCCAAGCTGTTTGCCGCAATGGTTCTGGCCGGGGTTGCCAGCCATTCGTTTGCCGCCGATACCATCAAGATCGGTATCGCCGGGCCGAAGACCGGTCCCGTGACTCAATACGGCGACATGCAGTTCACCGGTGCCAAGCAAGCCATCAAGGACATCAATGCCAAGGGCGGCATCGACGGCAAGATGCTCGAAGCCAAGGAATACGACGACGCGTGCGACCCTAAACAAGCCGTGGCCGTCGCCAACAAAGTGGTCAACGATGGCGTCAAGTTCGTGATCGGCCACCTGTGCTCCAGCTCCACCCAGCCTGCGTCCGACATCTACGAAGACGAAGGCGTGATCATGATCACCCCCGCCGCCACCTCGCCGGAAATCACCGCCCGTGGCTACAAGCTGATCTTCCGCACCATCGGCCTGGACAGCGCCCAGGGCCCGGCCGCCGGCAACTACATCGCCGACCACGTCAAACCGAAAGTGGTCGCCGTCCTGCACGACAAGCAGCAGTACGGTGAAGGCATCGCCACCGCGGTCAAGCAGACCCTGGAGAAGAAAGGCACCAAGGTGGCCGTCTTCGAAGGCCTGAACGCCGGTGACAAGGACTTCTCCTCGATCATCCAGAAGCTCAAGCAGAACAACGTCGACTTCGTCTACTACGGCGGCTACCACCCAGAGCTGGGCCTGATCCTGCGCCAGGCTCAAGAGAAAGGCCTGAAAGCCAAGTTCATGGGCCCGGAAGGCGTGGGTAACGACTCCATCTCGCAGATCGCCCAGGGCGCCTCCGAAGGCCTGCTGGTCACCCTGCCGAAGTCGTTCGACGCAGATCCAGCGAACAAGGCCATCGTCGACGCCATCAAGGCCGACGGCAAAGATCCGAGCGGTCCGTTCGTGTTCCCGGCCTACTCCGCGGTCGAGCTGATCGCCGGCGGTATCAAGGCGGCCAAGTCCGAGGACACCACGAAGGTGGCCGAAGCGATCCACGCCGGCACCTTCAAGACCCCGACTGGCGACCTGTCGTACGACGCCAAGGGCGACCTGAAGGACTTCAAGTTCGTGGTCTACGAATGGCACTTCGGCAAGCCGAAGACCGAAGTTTCCCCTCAGTAACTGCGTGACTAATAGCTGACCGAGAAGCCCACTGTGCGAGCAGTGGGCTTTGTTTTACGAGGTTCTATGGACCTGATTCCCGCGATCCGGGAGCCGGTTCACCTGAAAATCTTAAAACCGTCACCCGCGGTTTCCTGGCAGTGCCCGCACAACGATCACGTGGCGAAGACCGCGAGAACAAATGGGCCTGGGCCACCCCCGCCAGAGAAATGCAAATCAGGTTTTTAGGAGCGCTGTAATGCCTGAGATCTACCACTTCCTCCAACAACTGGTTAACGGATTGACCATCGGCAGTACCTACGCCCTGATCGCCATCGGTTACACGATGGTGTACGGCATCATCGGCATGATCAACTTCGCCCACGGCGAGGTGTACATGATCGGCTCCTACGTGGCCTTCATCGCCCTCGCCGGGCTGGCCATGATGGGCATCCACTCCCTGCCGATCCTCATGACCGTGGCCTTCGTCGCCACGATCTGCGTCACCAGTGCCTACGGCTACAGCATCGAACGGGTCGCCTACCGACCGCTGCGCAACAGCAACCGGTTGATCCCGCTGATCTCCGCCATCGGCATGTCGATCTTCCTGCAGAACACCGTCCTGCTGTCACAGGACTCGAAAGACAAGTCCATCCCCAACCTGATTCCCGGCGCCTTCTCCTTCGGCCCGGGCGGCGCGGAGGAGGTACTGGTCTCGTACATGCAGATCCTGGTATTCGTGGTCACGCTGATCGCCATGACCTGCCTGACCCTGTTCATCTCCCGATCCCGCCTCGGCCGTGCCTGCCGCGCCTGCGCCGAGGACATCAAGATGGCCAACCTGCTGGGCATCAACACCAACAACATCATCGCCCTGACCTTCGTCATCGGTGCCGCGCTGGCGGCGGTGGCGGCCGTGCTGCTGAGCATGCAGTACGGGGTGATCAACCCCAACGCCGGCTTCCTGGTGGGCTTGAAAGCCTTCACCGCGGCGGTATTGGGCGGCATCGGCAGCATCCCGGGCGCCATGCTCGGCGGGCTGGTGCTGGGCGTGGCCGAAGCCTTCGGCGCCGACATCTTCGGCGACCAGTACAAGGACGTGGTGGCATTCGGTCTCTTGGTTCTCGTCCTGTTGTTCCGGCCGACCGGCATCCTGGGCCGCCCGGAGGTTGAAAAAGTATGAACAGAAATCTCAAACAGGCGTTCTTCAGCGCCTTGCTGGTCTGGGCCGTGGCCTTCCCGGTGCTGGGCCTGAAGCTCAGCATCGACGGCATCAGCCTGATCGTGCACAGCCAGGGCTCGTTCACCATCAGCATCATCGCCGCGTGCTCGGTACTGATGTTCCTGCGCGTCTTGTTCGACAAGCAGTGGAGCGCGGTGATGGGCCGCCGCTCGGAGCGCAAGCTGGTACCGCCTTCGGTAACCAACTTCCTCACCCTGCCGAAGACCCAGCGCTGGGTCATCATCGGGCTGATCGTCGCGGCGCTGATCTGGCCGTTCTTCGGCTCGCGCGGCGCGGTCGACATCGCCACCCTGATCCTGATCTACGTGTTGCTGGGCCTGGGCCTGAACATCGTGGTCGGCCTGGCGGGCCTGCTCGACCTGGGTTACGTGGGCTTCTATGCCGTCGGCGCCTACAGCTACGCCATGCTCTCCCACTACCTGGGCTGGAGCTTCTGGGTGTGCCTGCCGATCGCCGGCCTGATGGCCGCCACCTTCGGTTTCCTGCTCGGTTTCCCGGTGCTGCGCCTGCGCGGCGACTACCTGGCGATCGTCACGCTGGGCTTCGGCGAAATCATTCGCCTGTTCCTGCGCAACCTCACCGACTGGACCGGCGGCCCCAACGGCATCAGCAACATCCCCAAGCCGGAGTTCTTCGGCCTGACCTTCGAACGCCGCGCCGCCGAAGGCATGCAGACCTTCCACGAGTTCTTCGGGCTGGAATACAACTCGATCAACAAGGTGATCTTCCTCTACCTGGTGGCCCTGCTGCTGGCGTTGCTGGCCCTGTTCGTCATCAACCGCCTGCTGCGCATGCCGATCGGCCGGGCCTGGGAAGCACTGCGTGAAGACGAGATCGCCTGCCGTGCGCTGGGCCTGAACCCCACCGTGATCAAGCTCTCGGCGTTCACCCTGGGCGCCTGCTTCGCCGGCTTCGCCGGCAGCTTCTTCGCCGCCCGCCAAGGGTTGGTGACACCGGAGTCGTTCACCTTCATCGAATCGGCGATCATCCTCGCCATCGTCGTGCTGGGCGGCATGGGTTCGCAGTTGGGCGTGATTCTCGCGGCCATCGTGATGATCCTGCTACCGGAGATGATGCGTGAGTTCAGCGAATACCGGATGCTGATGTTCGGTGCGCTGATGGTGTTGATGATGATCTGGCGTCCGCAAGGCCTGCTGCCTATGCAACGTCCGCACATGGAGCTGCCTCGATGAGCCGCGAAATTCTGCAAGTCAGCGGCCTGAGCATGCGCTTCGGCGGCTTGTTGGCGGTCAACGGCGTGGGCCTGACCGTCAAGGAGAAACAGGTGGTCGCGCTGATCGGCCCGAACGGTGCCGGCAAGACCACCGTGTTCAACTGCCTCACCGGCTTCTACAAGCCCAGCGGCGGCACCATCCTGCTTGACGGCCAGCCGATCCAGGGCCTGGCCGGCCATCAGATCGCTCGCAAGGGCGTGGTGCGGACCTTCCAGAACGTGCGCCTGTTCAAGGAAATGACCGCGCTGGAAAACCTGCTGATTGCCCAGCACCGCCACCTCAACACCAACTTCTTCGCCGGCCTGTTCAAGACCCCGAGCTTCCGCCGCAGCGAGAAGGAGGCCATGGAGCGCGCCCAGTACTGGCTGGAGAAGGTCAACCTGACCGAGTTCGCCAACCGCACCGCTGGCACCCTCGCCTACGGCCAGCAACGGCGCCTGGAAATCGCCCGCTGCATGATGACCCAGCCACGGATCATCATGCTCGACGAACCGGCCGCCGGCCTTAACCCCAAGGAGACCGAGGACCTCAAGGCCCTCATCGCCTACCTGCGTGAATCCCACAACGTGACCGTGCTGCTGATCGAGCACGACATGAAGCTGGTGATGAGCATTTCCGACCACATCGTGGTGATCAACCAGGGCACGCCCCTGGCCGATGGCACGCCGGACGAGATCCGCGGCAACCCTGATGTGATCAAGGCCTACCTGGGGGAAGCGTAAATGCTGAAGTTCGAGAACGTTTCCACCTTCTACGGCAAGATCCAGGCGCTGCACAGCGTCAACGTGGAGATCAACCAGGGCGAGATCGTCACCCTGATCGGCGCCAACGGCGCCGGCAAGTCGACGCTGCTGATGACCCTCTGCGGCTCGCCCCAGGCGAGCAGCGGCAGCATCAAGTACCTGGGCGAGGAGCTGGTCGGCCAGTCGTCTTCGCACATCATGCGCAAGAGCATCGCGGTGGTGCCGGAAGGCCGCCGCGTGTTCTCGCGCCTGACGGTCGAGGAAAACCTGGCCATGGGCGGTTTCTTCACCGACAAAGGCGACTACCAGGAGCAGCTGGACAAGGTCCTGCAGCTGTTCCCACGCCTGAAGGAACGCTACATCCAGCGCGGCGGTACCATGTCCGGCGGCGAGCAGCAGATGCTCGCCATCGGCCGGGCACTGATGAGCAAACCCAAGCTCCTGCTGCTCGACGAGCCGTCGCTGGGCCTGGCCCCGATCATCATCCAGCAGATCTTCGACATCATCGAACAGTTGCGCCGCGATGGCGTGACGGTGTTCCTGGTGGAGCAGAACGCCAACCAGGCACTGAAGATCGCCGACCGCGCCTATGTGCTGGAAAACGGCAAGGTGGTGATGCAGGGTACCGGTGAAGCGCTATTGACCGACCCGAAGGTGCGCGACGCGTACCTCGGGGGGTAACAGATCAAAGGGCCTTCGGGCCCTTTTTTCTGCCTGTAGAACTTGATGCTGGCGTGGCCCTTGTAGGAGCCGGCCTTGCCGGCGAACACCGGCATAGCCGGTGCCATCCACCGAGGCGCCTGGTTCGCCAGCAAGGCTGGCTCCTACACGATGGACTGCCCCCCTTGTGGACACCCGACAGGCTCGGTAACGTGGCCGGCACTTTTTGCCCGAACACCGGAGCCCGCCCCATGCGCCTCACCCCCTCCCTGCTGCTCACCGCCCTGCTGCCCCTGTTCGCCGGATGCCAGATGCTGGCCGAAAAACCCGTCGACCCGAACCTGGGCACCACCCGCATGCAAGGCGAACTGAGCGCGGCCGGCGGCCACCTGTTGTTCAAGCCCTGCAGTGAAAGCCGTCGCTTCATCGTCAACGACGCCGCCGCGACTGGCATTCTGCAAGAGGCCGCCAACCTGGCCGACGACGCCGGTGACAAACTGTTCGCCGACGTCCGTGCCCGCATGACCGGCAGCAAGCAGGCGGGCAGCGACGGCCAGCTCGATGTGACCCGCCTGTACCGCCTCGAATCCTCCGAGCATCCAGGCTGCGAAGACCCGAACTTCAAGCAACTGACCCTGCGCGCCGGCGGCCATGAGCCGGACTGGGACATCAAGGCCAGCGGCAAGGGCATGGTGCTCAACCGCGTCGGTCAGGACCCGCTGCCACTGCCTTATCTGGAAGAGGAAATGCCTGGCGGTGGCCTGAGCCTTTCCAGCGAAGCCAACGGTCAACACGTCGAACTGTGGGTCGCGCCGCAGCGTTGCGTCGACGGCGCCACCGGCGCCATCCGCCATCTCAAGGCCGAGCTGCGCATCGACGGCAAGACCCTGCAGGGCTGCGCCTACTACGGCGGTGCCCGCGACCTCTGATCGCCAGGTGCTTTTATCCTGCCAGTCGGGGCGGCGAACAGCTTATACTTGGCGGTTTGTGTAAAGCCGCCGGCCGCCCATGGCCGGGATACTGGACCCTGCCATGCTACGAATCACCGAACTGAAGCTGCCCCTGGACCACTCCGACTACGAGCTGCGCGCCGCCATCGTCCAGCGCCTGGGGATCAGCGACGCGCAACTGCTCGGCTTCACCCTGTTCAAGCGCAGCTACGATGCGCGCAAGAAGAACAGCGAGCTGCTGTTCATCTACACCATCGATCTCGAAACCAGCAATGAAGCCGAACTGCTGCGCACCTTCGCCGACGACCCGAAGGTCGGCGTCGCGCCAGATGTCAGCTACAAGTTCGTCGGCCACGCGCCGAACGAGCCGCAGGAACGCCCTATCGTCGTCGGTTTCGGCCCTTGCGGTATCTTCGCCGGTCTGTTGCTGGCACAGATGGGCTTCAAGCCGATCGTCCTCGAACGCGGCAAGGAAGTACGTCAGCGCACCAAGGATACCTGGGGCCTGTGGCGCAAGAGTGTGCTCAATCCCGAGTCCAACGTGCAGTTCGGCGAAGGCGGCGCCGGCACCTTCTCCGACGGCAAGCTGTACAGCCAGATCAAGGACCCGAACCACCACGGCCGCAAGGTGCTGGAAGAGTTCGTCAAGGCCGGCGCCCCGGAAGAAATCCTCTACATCAACAAGCCGCACATCGGTACCTTCCGCCTGACCAGCATGGTCGAGAAGATGCGTGAGGAAATCATCACCCTGGGCGGTGAGGTGCGCTTCGAGCAGAAGGTCACCGACCTGCTGGTGGACGGCGAGCAGCTCACCGGCGTGGTGCTGCAAAGCGGCGAACAACTGCAGTCGCGCCATGTGGTCCTGGCCCTGGGCCATAGCGCCCGCGACACCTTCCGCATGCTCCACGCCAAAGGCGTGTTCATGGAAGCCAAGCCGTTTTCGGTCGGTTTCCGTATCGAGCACCCGCAGTCGCTGATCGACAAGGCGCGCCTGGGCAAGTACGCCGGCCACCCGAAACTCGGCGCCGCCGACTACAAGCTGGTGCACCACGCCAAGAACGGCCGTTCGGTCTACAGCTTCTGCATGTGCCCGGGCGGCACCGTGGTCGCCGCCACCAGCGAACCGGGCCGCGTGGTCACCAACGGCATGAGCCAGTACTCGCGCAACGAGCGCAATGCCAACTCCGGCATCGTCGTCGGTATCGACCCCGAGCGCGACTACCCGGGTGGCCCGCTGGCCGGCATCGAGCTGCAGGAACGCCTGGAAGCCCACGCCTATGTAATGGGTGGCAGCAACTACCAGGCCCCGGCGCAATTGGTGGGTGATTTTGTCGCGGGCCGCCCATCCACCGCACTGGGCAGCGTCGAGCCCTCCTACAAACCTGGCGTCACCCTTGGCGACCTGGCACCGAGCCTGCCGGACTTCGCCATCGAGGCGATCCGTGAAGCGCTGCCGGCCTTCGACCGCCAGATCAAGGGCTACAACCTGCACGACGCAGTGCTGACCGGCATCGAGACACGTACCTCGTCGCCACTGCGCATCACCCGCGGCGCCGACTTCCAGAGCCTCAACCTCAAGGGCCTGTTCCCGGCCGGCGAAGGCGCGGGCTATGCTGGCGGCATCTTGTCTGCCGGTGTCGATGGCATCCGCATCGCCGAAGCAGTAGCACGCGACATGCTCGGGCTGAACGACTGATCCAGCGGCCTTCTCCGGCACAAAAAAAGAAACCCCGACACGGCCGAGCCGGTCGGGGTTTCTTTTTACTTGCGTTATCAGTGAGTAACGCGGCTGGTGCCATCGACGGTCATGATGCGCACACGCTCACCCACGCGGAATACCTCGTTCTGCTGCACTTGCTGCACATAGGCGCGCATGCTGCCGTCATCTTCACGCACGGTAATCTCGACGCCCTGGGTGCGGGTCAGACCTTCTTCTGCGGCGGAACCGGCCAGGCCACCGGCCACGGCACCGATCACGGCCGCAACGACGCTGCCACGGCCGCCACCAATGGCGCTGCCGGCGACACCGCCGACGATAGCGCCAGCACCACCACCGATCGGGGTCTTGGTGCCTTCGATCTTCACGGGGCGCAGGGACTCGATGGTGCCCATGCGCACGGTCTGCACGCGGCGAGCCTCATCACGGGAGTAGCTGTCGCCGGTCAGCGACGACTGGCAGCCACCCAGCAGCAGCGACACAGTGGTGAAGGTGGCCAGCAGCAAAGCGGATTTACGCATGGGGACATTCTCCAAAAAGTTACAGGTGCTCATTAGACGCTTCGTCTTGACAACTGTCACGGCGCAAACGTTATAAATTTGTTCTCATTCAGCTACGGTACAGCCGTAACGAGCTGTCGAGCTGGTTTAAACGTTGGACCAAGGATAGCCATGGATTACTTCATCGTCGTCGTGGTGACTGCCACGGGCCTGTATTTTCACTGGTGGCTGTACGTACGCATGCGCCGCTGGATGGACCGTGACCTGGCGTTGTCGCTGGCGGGAGAGGATCCGGGCAAGCGCGAATACATGCTCGGGCTGTTGCAGCGGGCGCGGGCGGAGAAAGTTGGACGCAAGGAGCTGGCGGCGTGGCTGGAGCGGGAGTCGGCGAGATATCGGTGAAGCGGGGGCTGCTTTGCAGCCCTTCGCCGGCAAAGCCGGCTCCTACAGGGGACGCGTTGCCAATCTGATCTGTAGGAGCCGGCTTTGCCGGCGAAGGGCCGCACAGCGGCCCGTTGGATTCAAGGGGCCAGGCGCTCGCGCTGCCATTGGCCATCGACCAGGCGGTAGTTCAGCCGATCATGCAAGCGACTGGCCCGCCCCTGCCAGAATTCGATGCGCTCTGGCAAAAGACGGTAGCCGCCCCAATGCTCGGGGCAATGGGGTTGCGTGTCGGAGAAACGCGCCTCGGTAGCCTTGACCAGCCCCTCCAACTCCTCACGGTCAGCAATCACTCGGCTCTGCGGCGACGCCCAGGCCCCCAGGCGGCTGCCCAATGGGCGTACCTGGTAGTAATCGTCCGACTCCTTGGCCGTAACCTTCTCCACCCGCCCTTCGATGCGCACTTGACGCTCCAGCGCCGGCCAGAAGAACGTCATGGCGGCGAACGGGTTGGCCGCGATGTGCTGGCCCTTGGCGCTTTCGTAGTTGGTGAAGAAGGTGAACCCCCGCCCATCGAGGGCCTTGAGCAACAACACCCGGCAATGCGGACGGCCATCGGCATCCACCGTGGCCAGGGTCATGGCATTGGCTTCCACCGGCAGTTGCTCGGTCTTCACCGCGTCGGCAAACCAGTGGTGGAACAGCGCAAACGGCTCCCCCGGGGCCTGGGCTTCGGCCAGGCCATCACGGGTGTAGTCGCGGCGCATATCGGCCAGGGATTGGGTCATGACTGCGTTTCCTTGACGATCAGTTGGTCTTCGCAGGGCTGTTGGCGGCGACTTTCTTGTCGGTGGCGGCCTTCTTCGCGGCGGGTTTGGCCGGAGCGGCTTTCTTCTTCGCGGTGGTGCTGGCCTTGGCCGGTGCCTTGGCTTTGGCGGCGGGCTTCTTCGCTGCAGGCTTGGCGGCGGGCTTGGCGGCCACTGGCGCCTTGGTTTCCTGTGTCGCAACCATCGCCGCCGGAGCAGGGGTTGGCGCAGCCTGCTGATACTTGGCCAACAGGGCGACCATGGTGTTCTGCGGGGTCAGCAGCATTTCGACGCGGCGGTTCAGGGCACGGCCCTCGGCGCTGTCGTTGGCGGCGCGCGGCATGACCGAGCCCATGCCCTTGAGCATCAGGCGATCACGCTGCAGGCCGCTAAGACGGAAGATCGCCGACACCGAAGCGGCACGCTCGAGGCTGAGCTTCTGGTTGGCGGCGGTGGCACCGCTGCTGTCGGCGTGGCCAAGGATCAGTACGGCGGTCTTGGTGTCGGTTTCAATGACCTTGGCCACCTGGGTGATCGGACCGAGGGTGATCGGCAGCAGCATGTTCGGGCGGTCCGGGTTGTACGAGCTGTCCACCGGGATGGTCACCGCCAGTACATCTTCGCGGCGCTCGAGCTCGAGCTTGCTGCCCTTGATGGCTTCGCGCACCTTGGGTTCGTACTGGTCGAGCCAGGCCTGGGTGGCTTTCTGGTCGATCTTCGGCACGGCGGCGGCGGCAGGCTTCTTCTCTTCGGAGCCAAACGGCCACCACCAGCGGCTGCTGCTTTCGGACTTGGCGTCGGCCTTGGCCACGTTCTCGGTCACGGCGGCCTTCACTTCCTGTTCGGCGACCTTGTCGGAGCCAAAGGGCCACCAGCTCAGGCCGCCTTCCTTGGAAGCGTCCTGGGAGTGGCTGGCACAGCCGGTCATGGTCAGGCACAGGGCAAGTGCTAAGGTTTTATGTGAAGACATCAGCGATACACCATGAAATTAAAAGAAATTTTGCCCACACACTTCAGGCGTTGGCATTGAGGATAGTCAAAGGGTCCGGGCAATACCCGCATTACCCGATCAAAGGCAACTGCCAAGGACACGCACCAGTTGTTGGGCGCGCGGGTCCATCAGCACGTAAGGGCCAAGCGTGTTGGTGACGAAACCGAAGGCTACGTCATGTTCAGGGTCGGCGAACCCGACCGAGCCACCGGCGCCTGGATGGCCGAATGCGCGACCGCCGAGGCCGAAGGTGGCATTGGCCACATCGGGCTGGTCGAGCATGCATCCCAGGCCGAAACGCGTCTGGGTCAGCAAGGTACGGTCCTGGCCCAGGCTGTGTTCGCGGGTCAGTTCGTCGAGCAGTTCGGACTCCAGCAGGCTGCCATCGAGCAAGCCGGCGTAGAAACCCGCGAGGCTGCGTGCGTTTCCATGGCCATTGGCCGCAGGTTGCTGCATGCGCCGCCACTCCGGCTTGTTGGTGCTGGTCAGGATGGCCGGCGGGTTGGTGAAAGCACGGGTAGACAGTGCCTCGGGCTCGCGCATCGTCACTTGCAGCAGGCGCTGCGCGGCGGCGTCGCCCGGGTTGCCCTTGCCGCGGGCGATATGTGCCACGCGGTGAAATTCTTCGTCCGCCAGGCCGACATGGAAGTCCAGCCCCAATGGCCGGGCAGTGCGGGCCACGATGGACTCGCCCGGGCCACGGCCATCAGCGCGGCGAATCAGTTCGCCGATCAACCAGCCATAGGTGATGGCGGCGTAACCATGCTCGGTACCCGGCGCCCACCAAGGCGTCTCGGCAGCCAGGGCATCGACCATCGCCTGCCAGTCGTACAACGACTCGGCCGGCAACAGTTCGCGAATAGCCGGCAGGCCGGCGCGGTGGCTGAGCAGTTGGCGCAGGGTGATGGTCTGTTTGCCAGCCTGGGCGAATTCCGGCCAGTAGCGGGCAACAGGCGCGTCGAGGGCCAGCTTGCCCTCACCTACCAGTTGCAATGCCGTGACGGCGGTGAAGGTCTTGGTGCAGGAGAACAGGTTGGCGATGGTATCGCTGTGCCACGCCTCGCGGCCGTCCTTGTCGGCGCTGCCGCCCCACAGGTCGACCACGGTTTCACCGCCAACCTGGATGCACAACGCCGCACCACGCTCCTGGGGATCCTCGAACAACGCGGCGAAGGCATCGCGCACCGCCTCGAACTTCAGCTCATAGTGACCCTGGATCTGCACCCGACTGCTCTCCGTACGACCTAACGTGCAAAAGCGTGCATTGTTTCAGCAGTTGGCCGTTTTGCAAACTGAATGTGGCTGGATGGTCGTGAAGAAGAGTCGACAATCCGAGGGCCTGCCGCCCCCGGACTCGCTCACTGGCTGGGTTTGCCCAGCGCATCGCGCAACTGACCAATGGCCTGCAGGTTGCTGCGGCGTACCGCCTCGACAAACCCCGGATAGGCCACGTCGGTGATCGCCACCAGCCCCAGGTGGCCGTTCTCGCCATCAAGCAGGCGGCCACTGGCGGGTTGGTCGAGGTACTGGAACCAGTGTGCGCCCACGATCATCGGCTGGGCCAAGGCGGCCTTGAGGAAGTTGGCATAGGCCGGGCCACGGTCCTCTTCACGGGCAACCTCCACCGGCCCTGGCCAGAACGGGCCACGATCACGGGAGCCGAACTGGAACTCCGAGACCAGTACCGGCTTGTCCAGCTCGGCCAGGCGGGCGAAGTCGTAACCGTCCTCGGGCTTGAGGGTATAGAAGTTGAAACTCAGCACATCGCAGAACTCGGCGCAGGCCTTGACGGCTTCGGGTGTGCTCACCGCATAGCGCCCCCCCAGGAGCATGTGGTTGGGCGCATGCCACTCCAGCGCATCGGAAATGGTCTTGAAGTAGGTCTCGGCGAACACCTGCTGGAAGTACTGATAGTCGCGCTCGATTTCCGGATGTTCCGGGTTGGGCAGCGGAGCTTCGAAACCCGGGTCTTCCATCAGCTCCCAGGCCGTCAGTTCGATACCCCAGGCCTTGGAGAGCCCTGCCTGGTTGCGGTACTTGTCGCGCAACTGCTTGAGGAAGGCGCGCTTGGCGGGCACGTCGGTGGTCAGGCGCAGAGTGCCATAGGCCAGGCCATACCGGGCTTTGGGGTCATCACCCGGCGCGGCCCAGGCCAGCTCGTTGTCGGCGAAATAGCCGATCAGCCAGGGGTCGTCGCGGTGGTCACGGGCGGCGATGGCCACGGCACGCTCCGTGGCCATGGCGAAGCGTGGGTCGAACGGGTCGGGCATGCGCCCCCACCAGTCCATGCCGGTGCTGATGCTGGCGTAGTCACCGACGATCGCCAGCGGCAGGGTGTAGGGCATGCGTTTGACCTGGGCGAACGCTGGGTCGCTCCAGTTGCCGAGGGTATTGAAGCCCCAAGCCTGCAGGCGGTCGAGGGTATGCCCCTGCCAGCGCTGCGCATCGAATGCCAGGGGCGGGCATGGGGCGCCTGGTGCACAGGGTTGGCCATAGGTGCGTTGCAGATTGGCCGCATAGAAGTCGAACCAGCGCCCCTGCTTGAAGTTGCGCCCCTGCGACGAGGCATTGCCATCGTCGTTGTTGCCCTCGCCATAGTAAGCAGCGAATGCGTCGCCCTCTCCCGGCAACGCCCTGAACATGCCCTCGCGACCGGCCACGTAGGTGCGGCCACCGTCGGCGGCAACGGCATTGACGCCCAGCGAGTAGAACGGGTGACCGTCAGGTGTGACCAGGTACCAGCGCCCTTCGCGCTTTTCGGTGCGGAAGAACCCCTTGGCCTCGAACGCCGGCCCAGCCAGCAGGCCGCCGTAAGGGTCCAGGCCCTGCTTGTCCCGCTCGGCCAGCCAGCGCTTGAGCATGGATTGCTCGCGGTTGTCGGCGGCCTTGAGCTGATCGTCGCTGACGATCTTCTCCGGCCACCGCGCACGGGTGGACTGGCCGTAGACGTCGATCAGCTCGCTGTAGGCCGCCTTTAATGCCAAATCATCGTCTTGCAAACCGACCTTTTCGATCAGCAGGCTCTGGGCCACCTTGGGGTTGGGGATGGTCAGGCTGATCGAGGTGACCTGCTTGAGATCGGTGTCCCCCGCACTGCTGGTCAGCAGCAGGCGTTGCCCTTCGAAGGCCCAGGGCATCGGAGGCCCGGCACGCATCCCCTGGCTCAGCGGCGAGCTGGCCTTGAGCGGAATCATCACGGTTTGCGCAGGCCCCGCCGGCAGGTCGATGCGGCTGGTGAGCGTGCGCCCGTCGCTGCTCTGTACGGTCACGTCCACGGTCAGTGCCCAGTCCATGGCACTTTGCAGGCGCAGGGTGAGGGCCTGCACGCCAGACCAGTCCCAGGCACCGCTCTGGGGGCTCAGGCGCAGGGTCGGTTGCGCTACCGGATTGAACACCACCCGCCGCAACGCCTCGCCTTCAGCTGTCTGCTCCGCGTTGTATTGCGGCATCCCGGCGTCCTGAGTGGTCACGTTCACGACCGAGGCAGGGCGGACAAAACTGAACAGCGTCTGTTGCCCGGCCAGCAAAGGGGCACTGAACAACAGGGTAAACAAGGCAGGCAGGGTACGGCGAATCATGGGGCGGTTGCTCTCCTTCAGAGCCCTGCTGGGCTCACGATCGGATCTATGACAACGAGCCGGGGCGTAATACTCCGGCAGTCAGCTGATTTCCCGCCGGAAGGGCGGGAGTGCATTGAGGATAGCCTTGCCGTAGCGCTGGGTGACCAGGCGCCGGTCGAGCAAGGTGATGACGCCACGGTCCTGCTCGGTGCGCAGCAGGCGGCCGCAGGCCTGGATCAGGCGCAGCGAGGCGTCGGGCACGGCGATCTCCATGAACGGGTTGCCGCCCCGGGCCTCGATCCACTCGGCCAAGGCCGCCTCGACCGGGTCGTCGGGCACGGCGAAGGGAATCTTTGCGATGACCACGTGCTCGCAATAGGCACCCGGCAAGTCGACCCCTTCGGCGAAGCTGGCGAGACCGAACAGGACGCTGTGCTGGCCGTCATCGACCCGCGCCTTGTGCTTGTTGAGTGTTTCCTGCTTGGAAAGGTTGCCCTGGATCAGCACCAGCTTGCGCCAGTCGCGGTCCAGGCCGTCGAACACGTCCTGCATCTGCTTGCGCGAAGAAAACAGCACCAGAGCGCCACGGGCCTCCTCGACGATGTTCGGCAGTTCACGAATGATCGCCGCCGTATGGGCGGTGGCGTCACGCGGGTCGGCGCCCAGGTCGGGCACCCGCAGCAGGCCTGCGTCACCGTGCACGAACGGGCTGGGCACCACGCAGGTGACGGCGTCACGCGGCAGGCCCGAACGCATGCGGAAACGGTCGAACTTGCCCAGGGCGGTGAGCGTAGCCGAGGTGACCAGGGCGCCGTGGGCAACGTTCCACAGGCTCTTGCGCAGCATCTCGGCGGCGAGGATCGGGCTGGCATTGACCTCGATATCGAACAGCGCACCGGATTCGGCCAGGGTGAGCCAGCGGGCCATGGGCGGGCTGTCTTCCGGGTCTTCGGCGGTGAAAGCGGTCCACAGCTCCCAGTTACCTTGGGCGCGGGTCACCAGGCTGCCGAACAGTGGGTACCACTCTTCGGCCTGGTGGCTGGCGATGCCGATGTTGTTCTCGCCATCCATGCCTTCCTTGAGCAGGTCGGCCAGGCGCGTGAACAGGTCGTTCAGGCGGGCGAACCCCTTTTTCAGCTCGATGCCGACCTCGCGGATCTGCTCGGGCACCACGCCGCCTTCGAAGCGGTAGCGTGGGCGGTCACGCCCTTCCATGTCTTCGCCGGCACGGAAGTCGGCAACCTGTTCACAGAGGGTGAACATGAACTGCTGCTGCGTGCGCACCTCACGGGCCAGTTCCGGCACTTGCTCGATGTAGCGGCCCAGATCGCCCGGCAACGGGTGCTGGGCCAGCAGCTTGGTAAGGTTCTTGGCGGTCTGCTCCAGCCAGTCGGCGGTGGAGCGCAAGCGCGAATAGTGGGCGAAATGGCCAATGGCCTTGTCTGGCAGGTGATGGCCTTCGTCGAATACGTACACGGTGTCGCGCGGGTCGGGCAATACGGCGCCGCCGCCAAGCGCGAGGTCGGCCAGGACCATGTCGTGGTTGGTGACGATCACATCGACCTTGCCCATGCCTTCGCGGGCCTTGTAGAACACGCACTGCTGGAAATTTGGGCAGTGCCGGCCGGTGCACTGGCTGTGGTCGGTGGTCAGGCGTGCCCAGTCCTGGTCCTCGATGGCTTCGGACCAGCTGTCGCGATCGCCGTCCCAACGATTGCCGGCGAGCTTCTCGATCATGCTGTTGAACAGCTTCTGGCTGCGCTCGTCGACCTCGATGTGAAAGCCTTCCTCCTCGAACAGCTGGGCGGTGGCCGACTGCGCGTGGCCTTCCTGCAGCAGGATGTCGAGTTTGGACAGGCACAGGTAGCGCCCCCGGCCCTTGGCCAGGGCGAAGCTGAAGTTCAGCCCGCTGTTGCGCATCAGGTCGGGCAGGTCCTTGAACACGATCTGTTCCTGCAAGGCCACGGTCGCGGTGGCGATCACCAGGCGCTTGCCGGCGGCCTTGGCGGCGGGAATCGCGGCCAGGCTGTAGGCGACCGTCTTGCCGGTACCGGTACCGGCCTCCACCGCCACCACGGCGGGCTCGCCGGCGCGGCGACCTTCGTCGTCGCAGGCGATGTCACCGAGCACCTTGGCGACTTCGGCGATCATCAGGCGCTGGCCGTAGCGTGGCTTGAGGCTTTTGGCTTCGAGGAAACGCGAATAGGCGCCCTGGATGGTGGCTTTGAGTTCGTTGCTGATCATGGTCTGCAGGCGCCCGGAGGGCTGGATATATTTTCAGTGTTTCGCATGGGCCGGCTATCATACCCCGCTATTGCCCTTTGTGCCGCATGGAGATCCGGATGCTCGCCTTTGCCCTGCCCTACACCTTGCACTTGCTTGCCGCCCTGGTCTGGGTTGGCGGTATGTTCTTCGCCTGGCTGGTACTGCGCCCAGCCACGGTTGCCGCGCTCGAAGGGCCGGCGCGGCTGCGGTTGTGGGTGGAAGTTTTCCAGCGCTTCTTCAGATGGGTCTGGCTGGCGGTGGCGGTGCTGGCTGTCAGCGGAGTGGGCATGATCCACCTGCGCTTTGCCGGCTTCGAGACGGCGCCGCGGTATGTGCAGGTGATGATCGGTGGCGGGATCGTTATGTTCGCCTTGTTCATGCGGATCCAGTCGTTGCTGCTGCCGGAGCTGCGGGCCGCTGTGCAGGCTGAGGATTGGGCGTCGGGAGCCGGTGTGCTGGGGCGGATTCGGCGGATGGTTGGGGTCAACCTGGCGATTGGGCTTCTAGTGGTGGCGGTGGCGGGGTCGCGGGTGCTGGTTTGAGGCTGGGTTTGGCCAGGCCTCTCAAGCTGTTCAGCGGGAGAAATAGGGCGTCTATGAGACCGAGCGCCGCCGCGCAGCGCATCGCGGATAAATCCGCGCCTACAGGCAGGCGGAGCATCGATAGCGCCGGCCATGTTGCAGCAGATGTAGGAGCGGATTCATCCGCGATGCGCCGCACGGGCGGCGCTCGATCTCGAGAACACTGCAAGGCTGCCGCCCTGCCTCGTGTCATCATCACGCGATCAAAATCCGCTCCATAGGCCTCATCCCTTCAACGCCTTCTTGGGATAGATATCGTACCGGCTCGATTTCCCCTCCAGGCTGTGACTCGGCTTCACCCCCTCGATGATCGGCGCCTTGCGCGGCCGCTTGACCACCACCCGGTGCGACGCCAACGCCAGGGCCGCCTCCAGCAAGGCCGGCGCATCCAGGTCATCCCCGACCAAGGGCCTGAACACCCGCATCTCCTTCTTCACCAGGGCACTCTTGTCCCGATGCGGGAACATCGGATCGAGGTAGATCACTTGTGGCGCCTCGCCTTCCCAAGCCCGCATCCGCTCGATGGCATTGCCCGTCAGCAAGCGCATGCGTTCGACAATCCCGCCCACCTCAAGATCACCCCGCGCCCGCGCCAACCCATCCTCGAGCAGCGCGGCAATCAATGGCTGGCGCTCGATCAGCGTCATCTGGCAGCCCAGGCTGGCCAGCACGAACGCATCCTTGCCAAGGCCCGCAGTGGCATCCAGTACCTGCGGCCGAACACCCTGGGCGATACCGACCGCCTTGGCGATCATCTGCCCGCTGCCACCGCCGTACAGGCGCCGATGCGCCGCCTGCCCCTCGACGAAGTCCACCCGCACCGGCCCGGGTGCCTGTGGCCCCAACTGCTGAACCTGCAGGCCATCGACGCCGACCTGCACGGCAAAGCCGGCCTCGTCGTCGGTCATCGGCAAGCCCAGGCGCTGCGCCCAAGCCTGGGCCTGCGCCTGGAACTCGGGGGCCAACGCCTCGACCCTGATACCTGTGCCCTGCTCTTGCTCTGCCATCCGTTCCCGCACTCGAAAAAAATTAATGAAACCCCGGCCACGGCCGATACACGCAGTATCCGCTATTCTGCCAGAGCACAACGCGCGCGACTGCCATGTCAGATACTCTCCCCATCGGCTTGACCTACCTGTCGCCTGTCGGCAACTACGGTCGGCAGAATACCCAGGCACTGGGTGGCGTCAGCCACCTGTGGCAGGATTTCTTCGCCCGCGCCATGGCCGAGCAGCAAGGGGATGCAACCGACAGTTTCAGCCAGGCGTTGGTGCAGTACGACCCGCAAAGCGGCGAGCCCATCGGCGGCGCCAAGGCCCTGGCCTTGATCGACGCCCAGCGCGCCCTGCCGGTGAAGGATACCGAGGTGACACCACCCGAGCCCCTGTTCCTGCCCAAGGCGGAGCTCGAAGCCAACCTGCTGGAGCCCGCTGCGGAGCCCTACAGCACGGTTGAACTGATCGAACAGCAGCGCCAGCTCGACCTGAACAACAGCTGGTTGCGCCCGGTAGTGATGAGCCAGGGCCATCCCCCTCCCGAACCTGGCCCGGCGCCTTCACCTCGCCCCTTGTACCTGCCCATCGCCGAGTTCGAAATGAACCTGCTCGACCCGGCACCGGAGCCTTTCGACGCGCCCACCCTCGCCAAGCAGCAGAACGAACTGGAGTTCGATACCCACTGGGCACGCCCGGTGGTGCTCAACAACGTTCGCGTACAGGCCTGAGCGCCACTGCCTTAACGGCGAAACAGTTCGTTGAGTTCGGCGAATGGCAAGGCCTGCTCACCATAAGCAAACGTACCCTGCTCGTGGATTTCCTGCGCCGCGCGCTGGAATGCGCCCAATGCGGCGCGCGCCAGTGACGAACCCACGCTGATGCGCCGCACCCCCAGGTCCTGCAACTGATTCACGCTCAGCGCCACACCCGGCATGCCCATCAGCACATTCACCGGCTTCGGCGCCACCGCCTGGACCACCGCGCGGATTTCATCGACGCTGCGCAGGCCAGGTGCGTACAACACATCGGCACCGGCTTCGGCATAGGCCTGCAGACGCTTGATGGTGTCGTCCAGGTCCAGACGCCCATACAGCAGATTTTCGGCGCGGGCACAGAGGGTAAAGGGGAATGACAGGCTACGTGCGGCCTGCACGGCGGCACGCACCCGGGCGACGGAAAGCTCGAAGTCATAGATGGGCACATCGCTGCGGCCGCTGGCATCCTCGATCGATCCGCCAACCAGGCCGACCTCGGCAGCGCGCAGAATAGCCTGGGCGCAGTCCTCGGGCAGGTCGGCGAAGCCATTTTCCAGGTCCGCCGCCACCGGCAAAGGCGTGGCGTCGACAATCGACTGGGCGTTAGCGAGGGTTTCATCAAGGGTCAGGGCGCCTTCCGCATCCGGCCGCCCCAGGCTGAACGCCAGGCCCGCACTGGTGCTGGCCAGCGCCTCGAAGCCCAGGCTCGCCAGCAGCTTGGCGGAGCCGGCATCCCACGGGTTAGGGATGACAAAGGCGCCATCACGCTCATGCAGCGCCTTGAAGGCCTCGGCTCGCAGGGTTTGCACATCCATGGGTCAACCTCCGGCATATGGACAGTGGGGTCAGAGTAGCCCCAGTTGTTCGACCTCGGGGGCACGCGGCAATTCCGGCAATGCAGCCAGCCCAGGCAGACGTGCCATCAGGCGTTGGTGGAAATGCTGCGCCAGGGCGGCGGCCAGGCGATTGTCCGAAGTATGCAGGAACATGTATGGGCTACGACCCTCCTCGATCCAGGCCGCGACCTTGTCGACCCAAGGGGTGAGGAAGGTTTCATTGGCTGCCAGCTCAGGGTGGCCGATGAAACGCACCTGCGGGTGCTGGCTGAACGCGCAAGGGCGCGGCGGTACCTTGGGCTTCTTGGCCTGCGCATGCAACACGCCGGGATCACGCGAAGTGCAACTGAACAGGGCCCGTGGGTCCAGGCAGATACGTTCGACGCCACGCTCATGCAGCAATCGGTTGAGCTGACGCTCTTCCTCGCCCCGGGCGAAGAACGCATCGTTGCGCACCTCCACGGCCACCGGCACACCGATCTCGTCGAGAAAATGGGCCAGTTCACCCATGCGCGCCGGACCGAACTGCGCGGGCAACTGCAGCCAGTAAGGCGATACCCGCTGCCCCAACGGCGCCATCAGGCGAGTGAAGTCGATAGCCGAGTCGAGCTGGGCACGCAGATCGCCCCCATGACTGACATCACCGGGGAACTTGGCGGTAAAACGAAAACCGGGCGGCATGGCCTGGGCCCAGCGCTCCACGGTAGCGGGGGCGGGACGGGCATAGAAGGTGGTGTTGCCTTCGACGGCATTGAACACCCGGCTGTACAGGCCGAGAAATTCAGTGGGACGGGAATCGGTGGGGTACAGGTAATCGCGCCAGGCGTTTTCGCTCCAGGACGGACAACCAAGGTAGTAAGGGAGGGGTGATGGAATCATCCATCAAATGTACAGGTCCAGCCCCAGCACTTCCATCTCCCAGTCGGTGAAGCCCGCGGTGGTCAGGTAACTGGCCAGGGCGGTGGAAGTACGGCGGTCGCGGGCACGGGGGAAGATCAGGTCCTGCTGACGGGCTGGCAGGTTGCTGCCACGGCTTTTGCTACGGGCCACCTGGACCTCGACTTCGTCGATGATCTCGGCATCGGCTTCGTCGACGGCCTCGTCACGCACCGACGCCTTGCGCGGCGCGCGCTTGATGGGGTAGCTCTGTGAGGAAAAGCCGTCGATACGCATGGAATGGGCACTCAGGATCAATGATGGCAATTTAGCAGCATCAGGGATCCATCGCTAATGCCCGAACTGATAACTGGACCACAGTTCGCACAAAAGGTTTTATCTCGAACGGCGATAGCCGACGAAAGGCCTCAGCGCGCCTTGGGCGTAGCTACATTATCGCGCAGGTATACCGGTTGCGCCTGCTCGGCGGCGACGGCCTCGCCTCGGCTCCAGGCGAACGAAGCCAGGCTGAGGATATCCAGAGCGTTGGGCAACGCGGCGGCATCGCTGGCGCTGACCTGCGCCGCCAGACGCTCGGCGTAGCCCCAGCCGGTACCGGCACCGAACCATTCAGCACCCTGCCCGTCTGGCAAGGCTACACGTTCTGGTGGCAGCACCATTTCCTGGCCGACCAGGCGCATCTCGCCCTGCTGTGCCTGGTAGCACCCCCAGTACACCTCGTCCATGCGCGCATCGATGGCCGCTGCCACCTGCTGCACGCCACGCTCGCGCAACGCGCCCTGGGCCAGGGCGGCCAGGTTCGATACCGGCAGCACCGGACGCTCCAGGGCGAAGGCCAACCCCTGGACCACGCCGATGGCGATGCGCACGCCAGTGAACGCGCCCGGCCCGCGACCAAAGGCGATGGCATCGACGGCGCTCAACGCCACACCGGCGTCGGCCAGCAACTGCTTGATCATGGGCAGCAGCTTCTGCGCATGCATGCGCGGGATGACCTCGTAGTGACTGGTTACCTTGCCATCATGCAGCAGGGCAACGGAACAGGCTTCGGTGGCGGTATCCAGGGCCAGCAGGGTGGTCATCGAACGCGGTATCCAGGCGACAGGGGAAAAAGAGCGGCAGTATAAACGACAACGGCCCGCAAGCGGGCCGTCGTGACGCACGGTGTTGGATCAGCTCAGGGCGGCCAGCACCTTGGCAGTGATCGACTCGACCGAACCGACACCTTCGATGTGGCTGTACTTCGGCTTGCCGGCGTTCGCGGCCGACAGCTTCTGGTAGAAGTCCACCAGCGGCTTGGTCTGGCTGTGGTAGACCGACAGACGATGACGCACGGTTTCTTCCCGGTCGTCGTCACGCTGGATCAGGTCTTCACCGGTGACATCATCCTTGCCTTCTACTTTCGGCGGGTTATAGACGATGTGGTAGGTGCGGCCCGAAGCCAGGTGTACGCGACGGCCCGCCATGCGGCCGACGATTTCTTCATCGTCCACGGCGATCTCGACCACGGCGTCGATGTCGACACCGGCGGCGACCATGGCTTCAGCTTGCGGGATGGTGCGCGGGAAACCGTCGAACAGGCAGCCTTTGGCGCAATCCGGCTGGGCGATGCGCTCCTTGACCAGGCTGATGATCAGCTCGTCGGAGACCAGCTGGCCGGCATCCATGACTTTCTTGAGCTCCAAGCCCAGTGGGGTGCCGGCCTTGACGGCGGCACGCAGCATGTCACCGGTGGAGATCTGTGGAATACCGAACTTCTCGGTGATGAACTTTGCCTGAGTACCTTTACCGGCCCCGGGAGCTCCCAGCAGAATTACGCGCATCTTGTGCTCCTCATATTTTTCTATGCAAATCAACGGATTCGGCGCACAGGGCCAACTCCGGAAAATCGGACGAGACCGCAAAATCGGTCAAAAGGCTGCTCAAGATACACAGCGCCCGCCCCCCCGACAAGCGTCCCAAAGTGGCAGGAACACGCCAATTGCGGCCTGCCGGGGTGCTGGTTGCGCCCGGCGCAACCAGCCATCCCTGCCCTCCCCGAGCGCGGCAGGCACAGCCCTTGCCCAGAGCTCCTGGGCAATTCAGCCGGTGTTGCGCAACCCGGCGGCAATACCGGCCACGGTGACCAGCAAGGCCTGCTCCAGCGGGCTGTCCAGAGCGGCTTCGCGGCTGCGCGAGCGGGCCAGCAGCTCGGCCTGCAAGCGGTGCAGCGGGTCCAGGTAGGTGTTGCGCAGGCGGATGAATTCCAGGGTTTCGGGACTGTGCGCCAGTAGCACCTGTTGCCCGGTCAAGCCCAGCACCACCTGGCACGACTGCGACAATAGGTCGCGCAGGTGCGCGCCCAACGGTAGCAGCCGCGGTTGCACCAGACGTTGGTCGTAGGCCTCGGCGATCTGCGCGTCGGCCTTGGCCAGGACCATCTCGAGCATGTCGATGCGAGTGCGGAAGAACGGCCACTGCTCGCGCATCTGCGCCAGCAGGTCGGCCTGTCCTCGCGCCAATGCGTTGCTCAGCGCGGTCTCCCAGCCCAGCCAGGCCGGCAGCATCAGGCGGGTCTGGGTCCAGCCGAAGATCCATGGAATCGCCCGCAGGCTTTCGATCCCCCCGGCGCGACGCTTGGCCGGGCGACTGCCCAGCGGCAGGCGCCCGAGCTCCTGCTCCGGAGTGGACTGGCGGAAGTACTCGACGAACTCCGGGTTGTCCCGCACCACGCCCCGGTAAGCCTTCACGCCGTCGGCGGCCAATTGGTCCATCAGTGCCCGCCAGGCGGGCTCAGGCGGTGGCGGCGGCAGCAAGGTCGCCTCCAGCACGGCGGCGAGGTACAGGTTGAGATTCTGTTCGGCGATACCTGGGAGGCCGAACTTGAAACGGATCATCTCGCCCTGCTCTGTCGTGCGGAAACGACCGCCCACCGAACCTGGCGGCTGCGACAGGATCGCCGCGTGGGCCGGGCCGCCGCCGCGCCCGACGGTGCCGCCACGGCCATGGAACAGCAGCAGCTCGACCTGGTGCTCGCGGCAGATGCGCACCAGGTTCTCCTGGGCGCGGTACTGGGCCCACGCAGCCGCCGTGGTGCCCGCGTCCTTGGCCGAGTCGGAGTAGCCAATCATCACTTCCTGCGGGCCGTGCAGGCCCGCGCGGTAACCCGGCAACCCCAGCAGGCGCTCCATCACTGGCCCGGCATTGTCCAGGTCAGCCAGGGTCTCGAACAGCGGCACCACGCGCATCGGCCGGGTCAGCCCGGCTTCCTTGAGCAGCAGTTGCACGGCCAGCACATCCGAGGCGGCACCGGCCATGGAAATCACATAGGAGCCCAGCGAGGCGGCCGGTGCGGCGGCGATCTCGCGGCAGGTGGCCAATACTTCGGCCGTTTCGGCGGCCGGCTTGAAGTGCGCGGGCAACAATGGCCGGCGGTTCTTCAGTTCGTGCTGGAGGAACTCAATGCGGCGCTCTTCGTCCCAATCGGCGTAACGCCCAAGGCCCAGGTAATCGGTGATTTCCGACAGCGCATCACGGTGCCGGGCGGCATCCTGGCGCACGTCCAGGCGCACCAGGAACAGGCCGAAGGTCACCGCCCGGCGCAAGCTGTCGAGCAAGGGACCGTCGGCGATCACGCCCATGCCGCAGGCGTGCAGCGACTGGTAGCACAACTCCAGCGGGGCGATCAGGTCGCGGTTGTCCACCAACACTGCGGCACTGGCGGGCTGCGGGCCCGCCAGCGAGGCATGGGCCCAGGCGCGGGTCGCACGCAGACGGTCGCGCAGTTGCTTGAGCAGCGCGCGGTAGGGTTCGGCGCTGTCGCCGACCTGCTCGCGCAGGGCACCGCTGGCCTGCTGCATGGACAGCTCGGCGGCCAGGTAATCGATATCGCGCAGGAACAGGTCGGCCGCCATCCAGCGCGCCAGCAGCAGCACCTCCCGGGTGACGGCAGCCGTCACGTTGGGGTTGCCGTCACGGTCGCCGCCCATCCACGAGGCGAAACGCACCGGCGCCGACTCCAGCGGCAGGCGCAGGCCGGTGGCCTCGAACAGCGCCTTGTCGACCTTGCGCAGGTGGTTGGGCACCGCCTGCCACAGCGAATGCTCGATCACCGCGAAGCCCCATTTGGCTTCGTCCACCGGCGTGGGTCGGGTGCGCCGGATCTCTTCGGTGTGCCAGGCCTCGGCGATCAGCCGGCGCAGGCGCTCGCGCACTTGCTGACGTTCGGCGGGAATCAGGTCGCGGTGATCCTGGGCCGCCAACTGCGCGGCGATGGCGTCGTACTTCTGGATCAGCGTGCGACGTGCCACTTCGGTCGGGTGGGCCGTGAGCACCAGCTGGATGTCGAGCCTGGCCAATTGCCGGGCCAGGGCATCGTTGCCGTGCCCGGCCGCTTTCAACCGCGCCAGCAGCTCGGGAAGCACACGGGCCTCGAACGGCTCCGGCTGGTCGGTATCGCGACGATGGATCAACTGGTACTGTTCGGCGATGTTGGCCAGGTTCAGGAACTGGTTGAACGCCCGCGCCACCGGCAGCAGGTCTTCTTCGGCCAGGTCGCCGAGGGTGGAGCTGAGCTGCTCGCCCTCCCCGCGCCGGTCGGCCTTGGCGCTGTGGCGGATGTCCTCGATCTTCTGCAGGAACGCCTCGCCATGCTGCTGGCGAATGGTCTCGCCGAGCAGTTCCCCCAACAGGTGCACATCCTCACGCAGGCGCTGATCGATATCGCTCATCGGGCTTCTCCATTCCAGGAAACAGCAGGCCCCAAGAGTGCCTATGGCAAGCCTCGGCTGGCAAGCCGCCAACCACCAAAGCAACTAAAGTGAAGGAAGGTCATCCGAAGCAATGCCCCTTCCAAGGCTTTGACAGAGGTCATCATGAAAATCCGCGAACTCGCCCAGCACTGGGAACAGAATGCCGCCGGACGCCTGAGCCCCACCGGCCATGTCCTGCACCTGGACATGGAAGCCGAAGCGCGCCTTGCCGCGTTGATCGAGATGTACCCCAAGCGCAGCCCCGAAGAGCTGCTGGGCGAACTGGTCGCCGCGGCGCTCGAGGAACTGGAGGCCAGCTTTCCCTACATCAAGGGCCAGCAAGTGATCGCCACCGATGAGGAAGGTGATCCGTTGTATGAGGATATCGGCCCGACCCCACGCTTCCTGGCCCTGTCCAGGCGCCATCTGCAAGCCCTCGGCAGCCTGGAAAAGAACAAGCGCCACTGACCTCCCCTGTTCGACCGAGGCCCTGCCCAAGGGCCTCGGATACCCCTTCTACAGCCGAAAAGTTCCAGCCTTTTCACGCTGACTGATTAGTCAGAAAAAAATATCGTTAGCGTGCGAATTTTTCTGAACCTTTGAAAAAACGCCTCGGTCACAGCCAATAGCCATCACGGCCAAACCTTGTAGACACAGGCGCTGCCGCGCTCGCCTTGGCACAAGGAAACAGCGATAGGCCCACTGCGGACATCGTCGTTAACAGGAGTGACCCCATGGAGTTGACCATCATGAAGACCCGCATCGCACACCCCACCTCCACCCACCTGCGCGGGCTCAAGCTGGCCGCCCTGGCGCTGGGTAGCAGCCTGGTGCTGGCCGGGTGCGCCGGCAATCCGCCCTCCGAGCAGTACGCCGTGACTCAATCGGCGGTCAATTCGGCGGTGAGCGCCGGCGGCACCGAGTTCGCGGCAGTGGAGATGAAAGCGGCCCAGGACAAGTTCAAGCAGGCCGAGATCGCCATGCACGACAAGCAGTACGACCAGGCGAAACTGCTGGCCGAACAAGCCGAGTGGGACGCCCGCGTCGCCGAGCGCAAGGCCCAGGCGGCCAAGGCCCAGAAAGCCGTGCAGGACGCTCGCCAGGGTGTCCGCGACGTGCGTGAGGAAGGCCTGCGCAGCGCTGAATGAGCCTGCCGGCCACTGACCCCCTCTTGAAGATCAAAGGATGAACACTATGCGCAACTACGTCATGATTCCCGCCCTGCTGGCCCTGAGCGTAGGCCTGGCCGCCTGCTCCCACGACCCGAACGCCAACCTCGAGTCGGCTCGCACCAACTTCTCCGCGCTGCAGAGCGACCCGCAGTCAAGCAAGGTGGCCGCGCTCGAGACCAAGGACGCCCAGGACTGGCTGAACAAAGCCGACAAGGCCTACATGGAGCGTGAGAACGAGAAGAAGGTCGACCAGCTCGCCTACCTCACCAACCAGCGCGTCGAAGTGGCCAAGCAGACCATCGCCCTGCGCACCGCCGAAGCCGAGCTGAAAAACGCCGCCGCGCAGCGCGCCCAGGCCAAGCTCGATGCCCGCGACGCGCAGATCAAGAAGCTGCAGGACAGCCTGAACGCCAAGCAGACCGACCGCGGCACGCTGGTGACCTTCGGTGACGTGCTGTTCGACTTCAACAAGGCCAACCTCAAGGGCAGCGCCTACCCGAACATCACCAAGCTGGCGCAGTTCCTCCAGGAAAACCCGGAGCGCAAGGTGATCATCGAGGGCTACACCGACAGCGTCGGTTCGGCCAACTACAACCAGACCCTGTCGGAGCGTCGCGCCAACAGCGTGCGCATGGCGCTGGTGCGGGCGGGCGTGGACCCGGCGCGTATCGTCGCCCAGGGCTATGGCAAGGAGTATCCGGTGGCGGACAACACCAGCAACTCCGGCCGCGCCCAGAACCGTCGGGTGGAGGTGACCATTTCCAACGACAACCAGCCGGTGGCGCCGCGGACGGTGAGCCAGATTCAGTAACGGCTGATGCTTGAGTGAGGAACCCCGCCTTTCAGGGCGGGGTTTTTCGTGCTGGCCCTCACTAAGTGCTAGACGAGAGGCTTGCAGCGCACTCCAGATCGAGCGCCGCCCGCGCGGCGCATCGCGGATGAATCCGCTCCTACAGCTGTTACCACACCTGTGAGGCCATGGTTGCCCGCCTGGTTGGCCCTACGCGATGTTTCGGCTGGCGCCACCGCCCCGCCTGGCTTGTAGGAGCGGATTCATCCGCGATGCGCCGCACAGGCGGCGCTCGATCTCACAGCCACTACACCTCTGCAGCCACACGCCCGATTCACTGCACCTGCTGCGGCGTCTCCTGCCCCATGCAGCGCACCGCGCGCTTGCGGTTGTCCACCAGCACGCCAGTCAGCCCCTTCTGCTGTGTGTCGAACAGCACCAGCACGCCATCCACGCACTGCGCCACCTGCGGCGCCGGGTCCAGCGAAACCTTGTAGTCCTCGCCCGGGATGGTCTTGAGCATGGTGAAGTCCTGCAGCAACAGGGCGTCCTGTGGCTTGGCGAAATGCAGGTAGCCGTAGTACCAGAGGGTCCCCACCGTCACGATGATGCTGCCGATGCCGGTCAGGATCAGCGGGATGGCGTTGCGTTCTTCACTCATTGCGCGTTCTTCTCGTCAGGGTAATTGGGGACTTCGGCCAGGCGGCGCAGGCCGTTGAAATGCGTGGGGTCGTCCAGGAAGCGCAGCATCACCTGGCGCCAGGTTGGGTCGGCGAAGGTCTGCACATGGTCGCCGCGGGTCAGCTGCAACACCCGGGGCGGTGGCGCATGCTGGTACAGGCGAAGGCCGTTCTCAAGCGGAACGAGGCGGTCATCGATGCTGTGGAAGAACAACTTGGGCGGGCTGTCCAGGCGCTCGATCGAGTTGATTGCACTGTCACCGTCCGGTACCAGCCAGGACAGCGGCACCTGCAACGGCCAGGTCATCCACGAAGTACCGAGGGCGTAACGCCCCACCGCGCGATAGCTGGCCGGGACACCATCGAACACCAGGGCACTGAAGCGCCGGCGCTGCTCGGGGTGTTGCGCCAGGTAGTGAATGGCCATGGCGCCACCCAGGCTCTGGCCCAGTAGCACCAAGGGCTTGCCCTGCACCTGCGGAGCCCTGTCGAGCCAACCCAGCGCCGCTTCGATATCGCCATAAACCTCCGGCAGGGTTGCCTTCCCTTGAGACAGCCCGTAGCCCCGGTAATCGAGCATCAGCACCTGATACCCCTCCTTCGGCAACCAGTAGCTACCGCCGAGGTGCATGGCCAGGTTGCCACCATTGCCATGCAGGTGCAGCACGGTGCCCTTGACCTCCACCCCTTCCTTCGCCGGTAACCACCAGGCGTGCAGGCGCGTACCATCGGCGGCGGTAATGGTCAGGTCCTGGTATTGAAGGTGGGCCTTTTCCGGGGTGAACGGCTGACCATGCTCGGGGTAGAACAGCAGGCTGCTGCAGCCGCTCAACAGCAGCAGCCCGAGGCCGAAGGCGAGGTGGCGGCAGGCGTCAGAGAATGTTCGCGTAGTCGGCTTCAATGCGGTCCAGGCTCAGGTGGTTGAGGAAGTTGGAGAAGCACATCCACGCCGACAGCGCGTTGAGGTCGCGGAACTGCTCCGGCAGGTACTTGGGCGGCTCCACCAGGCCTTCTTCGACCAGCTGGCGCAGGGTGCGCATGTCTTCCAGGGTGGTCTTGCCGCAGAACAGCAACGGGATCTGCTCCAGCTTGCCCTTCTTCACGGCCAACTGAATGTAGTTGTAAACCATGATGAAGCCCTTGAGGTAGGACAAGTCCTTGGTGAAAGGTAGCCCGTTGGGCACCGAGCCACGAAACACCCGGCTGGCATTGCTGTAGCTCTGCCCCATCTCGAAGCCCTGGCCGCGGAAGAACTCGTAGACCTGCATGAAGTCGGCGCCCTCCTCGACCATGTGAATGGCGCGGGTGCGGTTGGTCAGCTTGCGCAAGCGGCTGGGGTAGGAGGCGAAGGCGATCACCTCCATGAGAATGGCCAGGCCTTCCTGGGTCACCGTGGACGAAGGCGGCCCCTTGGCCAGGAAGGTACAGATCGGCTGGTTCAGGCCGTTGAGGGTGGTGCCGACATGCACCAGGCCCTCATGCACTTCGAGCGCACGCACGTCGCGGCTGTTGAACATGGCATCGGCGCGCACCTTGATGTAGTCGGCGCCGGCCGCGGCATCGGCGACGATGCCGTCGGACTCGAACACGCGAATGGTTTCTTCGGCCTCGCCGAACACCTTGTTCAGGCGGCGCTGGAGGATTTCCACGGCCTCCTTCGCGGTGAGGTTCTTCGGCTCGTCCTTCAGGTCGCCACGGCCATCGATATTGTTGAGGTAGTCCGAGAGCATCAGCCCCAGGTCGGCAAGGGTTGGGTCGCCCGCATGGAAAGCGTCGGAGGCGGCACCGTAGAGTTCCTGGGAGATCAGCCCGAAGTCTTCGGTACCGCGTGCTTCGAGCATGCGCACGACCATGCGGTACTCCTTGCACATGCGCCGCATGATCTGCCCGACCGGGTTGAACTGGCCGAGCTGGCGGGTGATGTCGCGCTCGATGTTCTGGAACTCGGCCTTCACCGCGTTGGAATCGAACGACAACGGGCGGTTCTGGTAGTACGCGCGGTCCACCGCCGGGGGCTCCTTGCCCTTGGCCTTGAGAAAGCCCTGGCGAATGCCGTCGTCCCACTTCACCGCGTCGAGCACGCGGATGGGGGTCTGCGCGGTGACGATGCGATCGGACAGTGCGCGTATGGTCTGCTGGTACTCGTCCACCGGGGACTCCTTGAATCGGCTTGCCCTGCAATCAGTCGGGCCTGGTTCGCCGGCAAGCCGGCTCCTACTGGAACAATGACCGTAGGAGCCGGCTTGCCGGCGAACAGCCTAGGTTATTTGCTCACGCGCTCGAAGCGCGCGACTTCGACGAACAGGTCGGAATTGGCCGGGTCGTCCAGATAGGCCAGGACCCGCTCGGCCGGACTGTCGATCAGCACGCCCGGGCCATTGTCCTCCGGCACCTCGGTGCTGCGCCCGCTCAGTTCCTTCTTGTCCACCGCCTGCTGCACCTGCTCTACATCAAGGTTGTAGACCACCAGCTGCTTGCCATCGACCACCTCGAAACCACCGATCAGGAAGCGGCCGCCCAAACGTTTGGGCACGCCCGCCGACAGGTACCAGCGGTTGCCATGACGGGCCACGGTGAAGGCGTACTCCTCGGGCGCCTTGCCCTGGGCGCGGGCCACCGCCTTGTAGGTGTTGCCACCGGCGCGGCTGATGCTCAGCTTCAACGGCTGGCCCCAGGCATCCTTGCTGCTCCACTGGCCAAGCAGGGCTTTGGGCGCCGGCTGGTTTCCCGGTAGCGGTTCGTCGAAGGTCACCAGACAACCGCCCAGCAGGAGGAATGACAACGTCAACAACACCACACGCCAGGCTTTCATCCGCTTCTCCTTGGAATTTCGTTTGCCGCTCAGGCCGATGCGAGCACCATCTGCAGGTATCGGACAAGGATAGCGAGCATCTGCTCATCGGCCTGCGCATCCGCATCCTTGAGCAGGCCCTGATATTCCATCTGCTCGATTATCGCCGTCAACATCTGGGCGTCCTGGACGGGCTGGCGCGAGCCGACCACCTGGAGGATCTGCCGTGCGCCGTGCAGCAGGATCTGCTCGTGGGCCTGTACCAGCTCCGCCAACCGAGCGCACAACAGGGCCTCCTGGCGGAAGGCCTGCTCGGCCATGAGGAAGTCGCGACGGTTGTTCAGCTGGCGTCGGACATAGTCGGCCAGCATGCGCGCCACTTCGTCGGCCAGATGGGCCCGGGCCTCGGGCGTGCCGTCGCCCTGGGCCAGCAACTGGCGCAGCACGCCTTCGGTATTGGTCCACAGCTTGGCCATGTAGGCCGCGCTGCGCTCGACGTACTGGGCGAAGGTGTCGGCCAGCAGGTCCTGGATATCCTTGAAGTAGTAGGTGGTCGCCGACAGCGGCACGCCGGCTTCGGCAGCCACGGCGCGGTGGCGCACGCCCCGCACGCCATCGCGCACGACAATGCGCATGGCGGCGTCGAGAATTTGCTGGCGGCGCTGCTCGCTGCCCTGGCGGGCGGTCTTGCGGCCCTGGTATTGCACGCTCTCGGCGACGGCGGTGGCGATGCCGGCGGCGCCTTGGTGGGGCATGGCGGGTGTCACTGTGATTACCTCATGAACAGTACTGACAACATAAAGCTTCAGGCATGAAAAAGCCGCCTCGAAAGGCGGCTTGTTCACATCGCTCAGGCCTGTGGACGCATGTGCGGGAACAGGATCACGTCGCGGATCGACGGCGAGTTGGTCAGCAGCATCACCAAACGGTCGATACCAATGCCTTCACCGGCAGTCGGCGGCATGCCGTATTCCAGCGCGCGGACAAAGTCAGCGTCGTAGTGCATGGCCTCGTCGTCGCCGGCGTCTTTCTCGGCGACCTGGGCGAGGAAACGCTCGGCCTGGTCTTCGGCGTCATTGAGCTCGGAGTAGGCGTTGGCGATCTCGCGGCCACCGATGAACAGCTCGAAGCGATCGGTCACGGCCGGGTTGTCATCGTTGCGACGGGCCAGCGGCGAGACTTCGAACGGGTACTCGGTGATGAAGTGCGGCTGCTCCAGCTTGTGCTCGACCAGCTCTTCGAAAATCATCACCTGCAGCTTGCCCAGGCCTTCGTGGCCCAGCACCTTGGCGCCGGCCTTTTTTGCGATCTCGCGGGCACGGTCGACGTCCTGCAGGTCGGCGGCGGTGAGCTCCGGGTTGTACTTGAGTATCGAGTCGAACACCGACAGGCGCACGAACGGCTCGCCGAAGTGGAACACCTTGTCGCCGTACGGCACGTCGGTGCTGCCCAGCACCAGCTGCGCCAGCTCGCGGAACAGTTCCTCGGTGAGGTCCATGTTGTCGCGGTAGTCGGCGTAGGCCTGGTAGAACTCGAGCATGGTGAACTCGGGGTTGTGCCGGGTCGAGACGCCTTCGTTGCGGAAGTTGCGGTTGATCTCGAACACTTTTTCAAAACCACCAACAACAAGCCGCTTGAGGTACAGCTCAGGCGCGATACGCAGGAACATGGCCATGTCCAACGCGTTGTGGTGGGTTTCGAACGGCTTGGCCGCGGCGCCGCCCGGGATGGTCTGCAGCATCGGGGTCTCGACTTCGAGGAAGTCACGCTCGATGAGGAACTTGCGGATGTGCGAGATCACCTGCGAACGCACACGGAAAGTGTGGCGGGTTTCCTCGTTGACCATCAGGTCGACGTAGCGCTGGCGGTAGCGCTGCTCGGTGTCGGTCAGGCCGTGGTGCTTGTCGGGCAGCGGGCGCAGCGACTTGGTCAGCAGGCGCACGTTGGTCATCTCGACGTACAGGTCACCCTTGCCGGAACGGGCCAGGGTACCTTCGGCGCTGATGATGTCGCCCAGGTCCCAGGTCTTGACCGCGGCGAGGGTGTCTTCCGACAGGGTCTTGCGGTTGACGTAGACCTGGATGCGGCCGGTCATGTCCTGGATGACCATGAACGAGCCACGGTTGAGCATGATGCGACCGGCGACCTTGACCGGAATGGCGGCTGCTTCCAGCTCTTCCTTGGTCTTGTCCGCGTACTGTTTCTGCAGGTCGTTGCAGTAGCTGTCGCGGCGGAAGTCGTTGGGGAAGGCGTTGCCCTTCACGCGTTCGGCGGCAAGTTTTTCCTTGCGCAGGGCGATCAGGGCGTTTTCTTCCTGTTGCAGGTCTTGCGCTTCGGTCTTGAGGTCGCTCATGTCGTCATTCTTTCCATCAGGTGTTCGTTGCCCCTGTCGGGCAGGGCACGCGATACGGGCCGACGGCCTCGTATCGCGGCGGTGGTGTGCGGATTACAGCCCCTGCTTGAGGCTCGCTTCCAGGTACTGGTCGAGGTCGCCGTCCAGGACCTTCTGGCAGTCGCTGCGCTCGACGCCGGTACGCAGGTCCTTGATGCGCGAGTCATCGAGCACGTAGGAACGGATCTGGTGACCCCAGCCGATGTCGGACTTGCTGTCTTCCAGCGCCTGCGAGGCGGCGTTGCGTTTTTGCATTTCCAGCTCGTACAACTTGGCCCGCAGCATTTTCATGGCGGTATCCTTGTTGGCGTGCTGGGAGCGTTCGTTCTGGCAGGCCACCACGGTGTTGGTGGGCACGTGGGTGATACGGACCGCCGAGTCGGTGGTGTTCACGTGCTGGCCACCGGCGCCGGAGGAGCGGTAGGTGTCGATGCGCAGGTCGGACGGGTTGATCTCGATCTCGACCTTGTCGTCGATCTCGGGCGAGACGAACACTGCCGAGAACGAGGTGTGGCGACGGGCGCCGGAGTCGAACGGGCTCTTGCGCACCAGGCGGTGCACGCCGATTTCGGTGCGCAGCCAGCCGAAGGCGTATTCGCCCTTGATGTGCACGGTGGCGCCCTTGATGCCGGCGACTTCGCCTTCGGACAGTTCGATGATGGTGGCATCGAAGCCGCGCTTGTCGGCCCAGCGCAGGTACATGCGCAGCAGGATGTTGGCCCAGTCCTGGGCTTCCGTACCGCCGGAGCCGGCCTGGATGTCCAGGTAGGCGTTGTTCATGTCCATCTCGCCGCTGAACATGCGACGGAACTCGAGCTGGGCCAGTTTCTCTTCCAGGCCTTCCAGCTCGGTCACGACGTCGCCGACGGCGCCTTCGTCATTTTCCTCGACGGCCATGTCGAGCAGGTCCTGGCAGTCGGCCAGGCCACCGGACAGCTTGTCCAGGGTCTCTACCACCTGCGCCAGCATGGCGCGCTCGCGGCCCAGGGCCTGAGCGTACTCGGGCTTGTTCCAGACAGCGGCGTCTTCCAGCTCGCGGTTTACTTCGACCAGACGATCATGTTTGTGATCGTAGTCAAAGATACCCCCGAATGGACTGGGAACGCTCGGTGAGGTCCTTGATGGTGTTCAGGATCGGTTGGATTTCCATGGGCGGGCAGCTCTCGTGCGAATTCTGTGAAAAGCCCGCGAGTATAACCGACTCCGCGGGCGGGCGGCAGACCCGCCGGGCGGTATACCAGGAATCCTCCAGCGCCTTTTCACCCGTTTCGCGCTTTGGCTTTGGCTTTGGCTTTGGCTTTGGCTTTGGCTTTGGCTTTGGCTTTGGCTTTGGCTTTGGCTTTGGCTTTGGCTTTGGCTTTGGCTTTGGCTTTGGCTTTGGCGATCAGGAGGTTAGCCGCACCGTCAGCTAGCGACAGCTGCGCCCGCCCAGGCGCCGCCCGTAACTTCGCGACTTCAGGAGGCTGAGCGCAGGCGTCTGGAGGGCCAGGTGCGCAGCACCCTTCGGCGTTAGCCGAAGGCGCGAGATGTAGACTTGCGCAGCAAGTCGTAGGCCGCGCGGGCCTGGAAGGCGCCGGAGCGAAGGGACCCGGAGCGTAGCGGAGGGCCGTATGAATGGAGCGCATGTACGGGTCACCCACATGGGTTACACAAAAGTTCACTCACATAGGTGACAACACCTTGAGTGTTACATAACCATCAGTGGCATCCCGCACATCGACCCGGCCAAGAATGATGGGACCGAAAATAACATCCCAAACGCCATCCCCGACCTGCTCCAGGCCAATGGTCTGGTGCTTGAGCACATAACCTACGTAGATCCTCAAGCCACGGCGGTTGATGATGCCGCAGCTATCCGCTGGCAAGCTCTCGATATGGCTGGGATAGGTCATCTCGGGGAGTTTTTCAGGGAATGGGCGTGGCGAGGGTTGGTAGCAAGACGCCGGTGTTTTCTGCTTCAACGCTTCATGCAAGCGCTCGTGATTATAGTGCTGCCGAAAGCGATCAAAGTGCCATTGTTGAGCCTCCCAGGCCACTGCCGGCGGCGATGGCAGCGTGCTCTTGAGCGTTCGATGCATGCGTTCGTGGCGGCCATTTTGCTCAGGCCGACCAGGCGCAATGCGCTCGGGAATGATGCCTAGACGCAGCCACCAGATCGACAACTGGGAAAGTCCCGCACGCCCCTTGCTGGCAAACGGCACACCGTTATCGGTACGAATCCGCTCAGGCAGGCCATTCTCCCGGAACACTTGGGTGAAAACGGCCTGCGTTTCCAGAAGATTGGTGTTGGGCATGCTGTGGCAGGCGAGCAGGAAGCGACTGGCGTGATCCATGATCGTCAGCGGATAGCACCAGACGCCTGCACCTGTCAGAAATTGGCCTTTGTAGTCCGCACTGAACAGTTGGTTAGGCAACTCTGCCTTCTCCAGGGGCTTGGGATAGACCGCTACCCGCTGACGTAAGCGGCGTGGTTTGACCAACTCGGCCTTCTTGAGGATGTTGTAGATCGCTGTCTTCGAGGGCGGCGCCTGATCAGGGAAACGCTCCTGCAGCGCCGCCTGGATCTTTTTCGGACCCGGTTCCGTTTCGCCTCGACTGCGCAGTTCGATGATAGCTTCGCGAACTGCAGCGGGTACAACCCAGTCCTGGGTCAACCGGCGGCGGCTGCGTTCTTCCAGCCCCGAAGGCCCCTCTTTCTCATATCGCTCGACCCATTTGTAGCCGGTCTTTCGGCTGATCTCGTAGGCCTGGCACAGGGCACTGAAACTGGGTGCCCCCTGCAGGTAATCCGCGATGAAAAGCATTTTCAGGTCCATAGGTTTCAGCTCTCGCCAAGGCATGGTCAGATCCTCGAAAACCGACCCTGCCAGTTAAAGACTGTTACCTATGTGCATGAACTGATTTGTAACCCATGTGGGTGAGTCATACCCGCAGCGTTTTTTGGTTACTTTTTGTCGCGTTTGACAAAAAGTGACCCGCCGTAAGGGCGGAAAGGTGACTGCGAGTCGCTATAGCAAATGGATATGCACATAGCTGTAGAGACCTACTGTGTTTTGACTTTGACTTTGACTTTGACTTTGACTTTGACTTTGACTTTCAGAGTATTGGCCCTGAAATTCGTGAGCATATCCATTCACGATGGAGGCGCTAACTCACCTTTTCGCCTTTACGGCGACCTTCTTTTGCTCGCGGGCAAAAGAAGGCAAAAACCGCTGGCTCCGTTCATACGGCCCCTGCGCTTCGCTCCGGGGTTCCCTCACTCCGGCCTTGCTCCCGCGTGGACGCACTGAAGGGCCATCCATGGCCCATCAGTGCTCGACGGGCATCCATGCCCGTCGCCCCGCTACGCAAGTCCTACGTTCGGCCTCCTGAAGTCGCATTTGGCGGCGCCTGAACTATCGCGCACTTAGAAGCAAGATCAAGATCAAGAGCTATAAAACTAATACTCGGCAGTTGCCGTTAATTATATGCTGGCTGATCCGGCCATTCGCCGGCAAACCGGCTCCTACAGGGGGAAGTGCACACTTGAAGATGCTCTGCCCCTGTGGAAACAGGATTAAGCGACACCCACCTGATTACGCCCACTGTTCTTGGCCTTGTACAACCCGGTGTCCGCCGCCGAGATCAACTGCCGACAGTGGCTACCAACACTCGGCGTCAACGTCGCCACCCCGATACTCACGGTCAGTAGCGAACCGGCTTCAGGAACGGTATGAGCAATGTTCAGGCCCATGATGGTCTGGCGCAGTTTCTCGGCAATCAACCGGGCACCGCCAGGTGAGGTGTTGGGCAGCACCAAGGCGAACTCCTCGCCGCCATAGCGCGCCGGCAGGTCGGTGGGCCGCGAGCAGCAGCCACGGATAGCCTCGGCCACCTGGCGCAAGGCCTCGTCGCCGGCCAGGTGCCCGAAGCTGTCGTTGAACGCCTTGAAATAGTCCACGTCCACCATCAACAGCGACAACTGCTGCTGTTCACGCATGGCCCGACGCCACTCCAACTCCAGATACTCGTCGAAGTGACGGCGATTGGAGAGCCCGGTCAGGCCATCGGAGTTCATCAGCCGCTGCAACATCAAGTTGGTGTCGAGCAACTGCTGCTGGCTGACGCGCAAGGCGCGATAGGCCTCGTCACGCTGCAGCAAGGTCAGGTAGGAGCGCGAGTGATAGCGAATGCGCGCCACCAACTCGATGGAGTCGGGCAGCTTGACTAGGTAATCGTTGGCCCCGGCGGCGAACGCGGCACTCTTGACCAGCGGGTCTTCCTTGGTCGACAGAACGATGATCGGGATGTCCTGAGTGGCCGGGTTGTTACGGTATTCGCGCACCAGCGTCAGGCCATCCAACCCCGGCATGATCAGGTCCTGCAGGATGACCGTGGGCTTGATGCGCATGGCCTGGGCCACCGCCTGGTGCGGGTCGGCGCAGAAATGGAAGTCGATGTTCTCCTCGTGGGCCAACCCACGGCGCACCGCTTCGCCGATCATCGCCTGATCGTCTACCAGCAGGACCATCGCCGCACTTTCGTTGATGGTCGTGAAACCTTCGATCGGTAGATCATTCATCCCTAGTCACCAGATCACTACCGGCCAGGCGGCGTGACTCAATACATATCGTCATTTCGAAAAGATTTCCATCAGTCGTCCGGCGATTCGCTCCAGCGGGCGAATCTCCACGGCCGCGTCGATGGCCGCGGCGGCCTTGGGCATGCCGTACACCGCGCTGCTCTGCTGGTCCTGGGCGATGGTCAGGAAGCCCTGCTGGCGCATCAGCTTCAGGCCCTGGGCACCATCGCGGCCCATGCCGGTGAGCAGCACGCCCACCGCATCGCCCGACCAATAGCGCGCGACGCTTTCGAAGAACACATCGATCGAAGGCCGATAGATTTCGTTGACCGGCTCGGCAGTGTAGGCCAGCTGGCCATTCTGCAGCAGGCGGATGTGGTGGTTGGTGCCGGCCAACAGCACCTGCCCCGGCTGCGGCGGCTCGCCCTCGCGGGCCAGGCGTACCGACAGACCGGAGGCGCTGCTGAGCCATTCGGCCATGCCGGCGGCGAACACCTGGTCGACATGCTGCACCAGCACGATGGCCGCCGGGAACTCGCGCGGCAGCCCCTTGAGCAGCACCTCCAGCGCCGCAGGACCGCCCGCCGAAGAGCCGATGGCCACCAGGCCTCGGCGCTGGGAGGCCTCGCGCAGAGGCGTGGCCAAGGCGCGGGGGGCACTGGGCCGTTGCTGGCCGATCAACCAACCGATATTGAGGATCTTGCGCAACAGCGGCGCCGCAGCCTCACGGGCATCCCCAGCACCCAGCGCCGGGGTGTCGACCACATCCAGGGCGCCATGGCCCATGGCCTCGAATACCCGATGCACGTTCTGCTTGCGGTCGACGGTGACGATCACGATGGCGCAGGGGGTTTCGGCCATGATCCGGCGCGTGGCCTCGACACCGTCCATGACCGGCATGATCAGGTCCATGAGGATCAGGTCCGGGGTCTGTTCGGCGCAGCGCTGCACCGCCTCGGCGCCGTTGCCGGCGACCCAGATCACCTGGTGCGCCGGCTCGAACGCCAGCGCCCGGCGCAAGGCCTCCACGGCCATGGGCATGTCGTTGACGATGGCGATCTTCATCCCTGCGCACCTCCAATCAGCTCCACGACAGCGTCCAGCAACGCATCGTCATGGAAGCTGGCCTTGGCCAAATAATAGTCGGCGCCGGCATCCAGTCCACGACGGCGATCTTCTTCGCGATCCTTGTAGGAGACCACCATCACCGGCAGCGATTGCAGGCGATGATCGCGGCGCACCAGGGTCACCAACTCGATGCCATCCATGCGCGGCATGTCGATATCGGTGATCAGCAGGTCGAAGTCATCGCTGCGCAGCGCATTCCAGCCATCCATGCCGTCCACCGCGACGGCCACTTCGTAGCCGCGGTTGCTCAGCAGCTTGCGCTGCAATTCGCGCACAGTGAGCGAGTCGTCGACCACCAGCACACGCTTGCGTACCGCCCCCTTGCCGCCCTTGCCACCGCGCTCGATGCGCTCAAGGCGGCCGGTGCTGAGCAGTTTGTCCACCGAGCGCAGCAAGTCTTCGACATCGACGATCAGCACCACCGAGCCATCGTCGAGCAACGCCCCGGCGGAAATGTCCTGGACCTTGCCCAGGCGCGGATCGAGCGGCATCACCACCAGCACCCGCTCGCCGATCAGACGCTCCACGGCCACCCCATAGAGCTGTTCACGCTCGCGGATCACCACCACCCGCAAACCCTGCCCCGGGTCCTGGGCGGCAGGCCGGTTGAGCAACTGGCTGGCGGCCACCAGGCCGACATGGCGGTCTTCATGCCAGAAATGCTGGCGCCCTTCGATCTGCACGATGGCCTCGGTCGGCACGTCCAGGGTGCGTTCGATGTGGGCCAGCGGGAAGGCATAGGCCTCACCGCCCACTTCGACCACCAGGCTGCGCACCACCGACAAGGTCAGCGGTACCTCCAGATGGAAACAGCAACCCTGCCCGGCAACCTGGGTCAGCTCGATCGAGCCACGCAGCTCGCGCACCATGTGCTGCACCGCATCCAGGCCGACACCGCGCCCGGAAACCTCGGTGACGGTGTCGCGCAAGCTGAAGCCAGGCAGGAAGAGGAACGTCAGCAGCTCTGCCTCGCTCATCTGCGCCACAGTCTCGGCCGGTGACAATGCACGCTCGACGATACTCTGGCGCAAGCGCTCCAGGTCGATCCCGGCACCGTCGTCGGACAGTTCGAGAATCAACAAGCCGGCCTGGTGCGAGGCGCGCAGGCGCACTGTTCCTTCGCTCGGTTTGCCAGCCAGCAGGCGCCGCTCGGGCAATTCGATGCCGTGATCGACGGCATTGCGCAGCAAATGCGTCAGCGGCGCTTCGAGCTTCTCCAGCACATCGCGGTCGACCTGGGTCTTCTCGCCTTCGATCAGCAAACGCACCGGTTTATCCAGTGAGCGCCCCAGGTCGCGGACCATTCGGCTCTGCCCGGTCAGCACATCGGCAAAGGGCCGCATGCGGCAGGCCAGCGCGGTGTCATAGAGCAGTTGCGCACGCTGGCTGGCCTGCCAACCGAACTCATCGAGGTCGGTGGCCTGCTGCAGCAGAATCTGCTGGGTTTCGGCCAGCAACTGCTGGGTCTGGGCAAGGGCCTCGAGCACTTCCGGGCCCTGCCCGCTGCCTTCAAGCTGAGTCTTCAGGCCGTCCAGCGCGCGGATGCCCTGGCCATGCATGCGCTTGAGGCGTTGCAGGGTGGCCAGGTAGGGTTTCAGGCGTTGGGTCTCTACCAGTGACTTGCTCGACAGGTCGAGCAGGCTGTTCAATCGGTCGGCGGTTACCCGCAAGACCCGTTCACCACCGTCGCCCGCTCGCTTGCCAGCCTTCGACACGACAACGGGCTCGGCGTCGACGACAGGCTCCGGTGCCTGAACAACGGGCGCCGGCGGCGCGGGCTCGACAGGTGCGGTCGCCAAAGGTGGCAACACCGGGGCCACAACAGCCGTCGATGGCGCCAGCAAGCCGGCCAATTGCACCAGGAACGCCGGTACCGCGGCCTCGCTGTCCTGATCGCCAGGCGTGGCGATCCGCATCAGCAGGTCGGTCCCCTGCAACAGGGCGTCGATATGTTCCGGGCGCAGCGCCAGCCGCCCTTCCTGGGCGGCCACCAGGCAGTCCTCCATGACGTGAGCCACACTGACCCCGGCGTCGATGCCGACGATGCGCGCCGCGCCCTTGAGCGAATGGGCCGCACGCATGCAGGCTTCCAGCTGGTCCGGCTGGGCGGGGTTTCGCTCCAGGGCCATGAGGCCGGCGCTGAGCACCTGGGTCTGGGCCTCGGCCTCCAGGCTGAACAGTTCGAGCAGCGATGCGTCGCGCATTTGCTCCGGGGTCATGACAGGCTCCGCTTCACGGCAGACAGTAGATGTTGCTCGTCCAGGACACGCACGCTGCGCCCCCGCCATTGCAGGACGGCGGCAGTGAAGTGCGCCGTGTCACGGCCGGTTTCCATGCGGGCCGGATCGAGGCGATGGATGCCGTCAATCTCGTCCACCGGCACCACCACCGGCCCACCCTCGGCTGCAAGAATCAACATTCTCGGCAGCGCTCGCCCATTGCGCTCGCTGCTCGCTTCGGCCGGCACGCCCAACAGGTCGGCCAGCGACAGGCAAGGCACCAATGCCCCGCGCACGTTGGCCACGCCCTGCAGCACACGCGAACGCTGGTGCGGCAGCGAATGCACCTGCTGCTGCGGGGCGATTTCGGCCAGGCACGCGGTCGCCAGGGCCAGCCATTCCTCCCCCAGGCGGAACAGCAGCATGGAACGGCCGACAGTGACCTCCTCCATGACGCTCGTCTCGACCTGCTCGCCCTCGATCAGCGCATAGCGATCCAGCAGGCGGGTGGCCGCAGTGGCATACACCTCGCAATTACGGCAATGAATATGCCGCTCCAGCAACGGGCACTGCTTGTCGCCGTGCACGCCGATGCGATTCCAGCAATCGTCGATGACCTCGTCATCACGAGCGATCAGATGCATCTGGTATCCGCCACTCATCGTTCAGACTCCCTTCCCGCCCGCGCCGCGCGCTCCTGCAAGCGCCGGGCGCCGGCCACGTCGCCCTGGGAAGCCAGCAGCGCGGCCAGATGCACCAGGGTTTCCGGGTGCTGGGGCTCCAGGTACAAGGCCTTGCGGTAATGGGTGATGGCCTGCGCGGCATCGCCCTCGGTATCACTGAGCAAGCCCAGCCAGTAATAGACCTGTGCCTTGGGCGCGAACTGGCGCAGGTAGCGCTCGCAACCGGCCCTGGCCTGTTCACTGTCGCCGGTATTGGCATGGCGGGCAATGAGGCCCAGCAGTTGGGCCTCGCTCTCATGGGGCTCGATGACTGGCGCAGGTACAGGAATCGGCCTGACGGTGCGGGCTGGTAGTGCGACCACTCTCGGCGGTGGCGGCGCCAACGGCCGCACAACCGGCAGCGGCAGGCTCACAGCTGCGCTCGACGCGGGCTCCTGACGCACATAGGCGAACGACTGGGCGATACCCAGCGGGCGCATGCCCAGGCGGGCCAGCAGGCTGCCCTCGGCTGGCCCGATGAACAACACCCCCTGGCCATGGGTGAGGTGCTTGAGCACCTCGAACACCCGCTGCTGGGTCGGCACATCGAAATAGATCAGCAAGTTGCGGCAGAACACGAAGTCGTACAGGCCATGGCGGCTCTTGAGCGCCGGGTCCAGCACGTTGCCCACCTGCAGGTTGACCTGTTGGCGCACGCGTTCATTGATGCGATGCAGTTCTGCGAACTTACTGAAATGCCGCTCGCGGAACGCCAGGTCACTGCCACGGAACGAGTTGCGGCCATAGTCGCCCTGCAGCCCCTTGGCCACCGAATTGGGGCTGATGTCCATGCCATCGATGCGAAACGCGGCGGGGCTGACGCCGCCGTCCAGCAAGGCCATGGCAATCGAGTAGGGCTCTTCACCGGTCGAGCACGGCAGGCTGAGGATGCGCAAAGGCCGCGTCCCGGCCAGTTCGGTCACCCGTTTATGAGCCAGGCCGACCAGGGCGCCAAAGGATTCGGGATAGCGGAAGAACCAGGTTTCCGGGACGATGACCGCCTCGATCAGTGCCTGCTGTTCCTCGGCCGACTGCTGCAGGTGCAACCAGTAATCGTCCAGGTCCGTCGCCAATACCGCGATGCTGCGCTGCTGCAAGGCGCGCTCGATCATCGGCGCCCCCACCGACTCCACGTCCAGACCGATGCGCTCACGCAGGAAGCGGAAGAAGCGTTGCTCGCTCATGCCGGCACCTGCCCGTTCCCGGCGGGGTACAGCAGCTCGCGCACAGCGGGTGGGAGCAGGTCATCGACGCGGATGCGCTGCAACAAACCCTGGCTGTCCTGACGCACCGGCCCCAGGTAGGGGGCATCGGCGTTGTCCAGGCCGTAGGGCTGGAACTCGTCGGGCTGGCAGCGCAGGGTGTCGGTGGCCTGCTCCAGCACCAGGCCCAGTTGCAGGTCGGGGCGCAACGGGTCGGCGCGGTAATGTACCAGCACCAGGCGCGTACTGCCGCGCGAGGGCGCCGCGACACCGAAGCTCAGGGCCGACAGGTCGATCACCGGAATCAGCGCGCCCCGGTGGGCAAGCACACCGACGACCCAGGACGGCGCCTGGGCGATGGGTTTGAGCGCACGTCGCGGCAACACCTCGATCACCTCGCGCACGTCGAGGGCAAAGCGTTGCTCGGCAATGCGGAACTGCAGGTAGAGCGCGCCCTTGCCAGTGACCGCGCGCGCCTCGTGGGGATGCAGGTCGTTCATCGCCATCAGACTTTGAAGCGCGACACACCGCCACGCAGGCCGCTGGCCACCTGGCTCAGCTCATCGATGGCAAAACTGGCCTGGCGCAACGACTCGACGGTCTGGGTGCTGGCGTCGCTGAGCTGGGCCAGGGCCTGATTGATCTGTTCGGCGCCGGTGGCCTGGGCCTGCATGCCTTCGTTGACCATCAGCACCCGCGGTGCCAGGGCCTGGACCTGATGGATGATCTGCCCCAATTGCTCGCCCACCTGCTGCACCTCGAACATGCCGCGGCGCACCTCCTCGGAGAACTTGTCCATGCCCATCACCCCGGCCGAGACCGCCGACTGGATCTCGCGCACCATCTGTTCGATATCGTAGGTGGCCACGGCGGTCTGATCGGCCAGGCGACGCACCTCGGTGGCCACCACGGCGAAACCACGCCCGTACTCGCCGGCCTTTTCCGCCTCGATGGCGGCGTTGAGCGACAGCAGGTTGGTCTGGTCGGCAACCTTGACGATGGTCACCACCACCTGGTTGATATTGCTGGCCTTCTCGTTGAGGATCGCCAGCTTGGCGTTTACCAGGTCGGCGGCGCCCATCACCTGGTGCATGGTTTCCTCCATGCGGGCCAGGCCTTGCTGGCCGGAGCCGGCGAGGCTCGAAGCCTGGTCGGCCGACGAGGTGACTTCGGTCATGGTACGCACCAGGTCGCGCGAGGTGGCGGCGATCTCCCGCGACGTCGCACCGATCTCGGTGGTGGTGGCAGCGGTTTCAGTGGCCGTGGCCTGCTGCTGCTTGGAGGTTGCGGCAATTTCAGTGACCGAGGTGGTCACCTGTACCGATGAACGTTGAGCCTGGGCCACCAGGTTGGCCAGGGATTCGGCCATCTCGTTGAAGCCCCCCTCGATGGCGCCGAACTCGTCCTTGCGATCCAGGCTCAGGCGCATGCTCAGGTCGCCCGAGCGCAGCTTGTCCAGGGCGTGGACGATGCGTTGCATCGGTGCGGTGATCGCACGCATCAGCAACAGGCCACAGATGCCGGCGGCGATGATTGCCAGCAGCAGCGAGACGATCATGCTGCCCTTGGCGGTGGCCACGGCGCTGACGATATCGTTGGTGGCGGCATCGGCCGATTCGCGGTTGCGCTCGATGACCCCGTTCAGATGCTTGCGGCCGTCCACCCAGGCCGGCGTGAGCACCTCGTTGATCAAACGCTGGGCCTCGGCATAGTTTTTCTGCCGATAGGCTTCCAGAACCTGATCGACGATCTTCACGTAGGCCTCTTCAAGTCGAGTGAAGTCATCAAAGGCCACCTGATCATCCTTGTCGCGGATGGTCGCCTGATAGCTGGCCATGTGTTGCTTGAGGCGGTCGTCAAAGCTTTTGAACAGCTCGACGTCCGCCGAGGTGAACTCCCGGTGGTTCGACAACCCCACCAACTGCTGGCTGGTGACATAGCTGTCGACCCAGGCACTACGGATCATCGAGCTGTAGTAGACGCCCGGAATGCTGTCGGACCCTACCGCCTCCTCGCTGGACTCGATCGCCACCAACCGCGAATAGGCGGCCACGATCATCAGCAGCATGATGGCGATGATCACGGCGAAACTTGCCAGGATCCGTTGGCGCAAGGTCCAGTTCTTCACATTCAGCCCTCAGGAATTCGATACGAGCGGGAAAAATCGCCGAAGTATAGCCCAGGCTTCCTACGCTTTTGCGGCTGAATGCAGACGTATTCAGGCGTCCATGCCTGTCAGATTGGCCAAATGCCAGCTCATTGACCTGCGGCAAGCCTGACCTGGTTTTCCAGTTCCTGGCGCAGCGCAGGGTCCAGACGCAGCTGCCGTGCCAGCTCATCGAGGTAGGCGCGCTCCATGAAGTTCTCCTGATCGACCATCATCACGCTGGCCAGGTACATCTCGGCAGCCATTTCCGGCGTTTGCGCGGCACGGGCCACCTCGGCCGGGTCCAGTGGCTTGTTCAGCTCGGCGTGCAGCCAGTGCTGGAGCGCCTGGCTACTGTCCAGGCGGGCGAACTCCCCCTCGATCAACGCCCGCTCACGCTCGTCGATATGGCCGTCGGACTTGGCCGCCGCCACCAATGCACGCAGCACTGCCTGGCTGTGCTGCTCGACCTGGGCCGGCGGCAGGCGGTCCAGCGTCTGCGGCTCGTGGTTGCCCGCGCCCTGGCGCGCCTGCCAGTTGCCATAGGCCTTGTAGGCCAGCACACCGAGCGCGGCCAGGCCACCGTAGGTGAGGGCCTTGCCGCCATACTTGCGCGCCTTCTTGCTGCCCAGCAGCAAGCCCATGGCACCCGCCGCCAGCGCACCACCACCGGCGCCGGAAAGCAGGCTGCCCAGGCCGTTGCCACCAGGCTTTCCGGCCACGCCCTTGCCGGCCTGGTTACCGAGCAGTTCCTGACCCGATTTGAGCAGTTGGTCGAGCAGGCTCCGGGTATTCATCAGACATGTCTCCGCTGTAGGAAAAGAGGCTCCCAGAGTAGGCCCGGGCAGCCGCTTCGCCACCTGCGCAAATGCTTCCGAATGTTGCGCGGGAAGTCGACAAAAAACGAACTAGACTCGATCTGGCCAACAAGACCCACAAGAAGGCCGCCTATGAACGACCCGCGTCTGCCCCGGCATTTCCTCGCCTGTTTCGAAGCCTGGACAATGCCCAGCCTCGACCTCTCCCCCGTCCACGCGACTCAGCAAGAGGGAACACCATGTCAGTGAACACGACTGTACTGTTCGGCGCGTTACTGGCCAGTGCCGGCCTGCAGGCCGCCCAACTGCCAGACAAACTCGGCGCTGGCGAAGGGCAACTGGATATCATTGCCTGGCCGGGCTACATCGAACGGGGTGAAAGCGACAAGGCCTACGACTGGGTCACCGGCTTCGAGAAGGAAACCGGCTGCAAGGTCAGCGTGAAAACCGCCGCCACCTCCGACGAAATGGTCAGCCTGATGACCAAGGGCGGCTACGACCTGGTTACCGCCTCGGGCGACGCCTCGCTACGGCTGATCGTCGGCAAGCGCGTGCAACCGATCAATACCGCGCTGATCCCCAACTGGAAGAACCTCGACCCACGCCTGCACAACGGCGCCTGGTACGTGGTCAAGGACCAGGTATACGGCACCCCCTACCAATGGGGCCCGAACGTGCTCCTCTACAACACCAACGTGTTCAAGCAACCGCCGACCAGCTGGAGCGTGGTGTTCGAGCCCCAGAACCTGCCCGACGGCAAACCCAACAAAGGCCGCGTGCAGGCCTACGACGGGCCCATCTACATCGCCGACGCGGCGCTCTACCTCAAGTCCGCCAAGCCCGAACTGGGCATCCAGAACCCTTACGAACTGACCGAAACCCAGTACAAGGCCGTGCTCGACCTGCTGCGCCAGCAACAGCCGTTGATCCACCGCTACTGGCATGACGCGACGGTGCAGATGAGCGATGTGAAGAACGAGGGTGTGGTCGCCACCAGTTCATGGGGCTACATGGTCAACGGGCTGCAGGCCGACAAGCAGCCCGTGGCCTCGGTGGTACCGAAGGAAGGCGCCACAGGTTGGGCCGACACCACCATGCTGCACAGCGAGGCCAAGCACCCCAACTGCGCCTACAAGTGGATGGACTGGTCGCTGCAACCGAAGGTGCAGGGCGATGTGGCGGCCTGGTTCGGTTCGTTGCCCGCGGTGCCAGCGGCCTGTACCGGCAGTGAGCTGCTGGGGGCCGAGGGCTGCAAGACCAACGGCTTCGACAACTTCGACAAGATCGCCTTCTGGAAGACCCCGCAGGCCGAAGGCGGCAAGTTCGTGCCCTATAGCCGCTGGACCCAGGATTACATCGCGATCATGGGCGGGCGATAGGAGCGCTCTGGAACAAGATTCAACCCATTGATCTGATATGACCTCTGTAGGAGCGGCTTCAGCCGCGATCACCCGCGCAGCGGGTACCTCGCACCGCGAAGCCCGCATCGCGGCTAAAGCCGCTCCTACAGACGACATGGCACCCTCCTACGGTTATCCCATATCGTCGGTTTGCCGGCGAAACGGGCCCGAATGAACTCGCATCAACCGATCAGGTAGCACCATGCCCCCAGCAGTCCAGTTCACCCAGGTTTCCCGCACCTTCGGCGAGGTCAAGGCGGTCGACCAGGTCAGCATCGATATCCAGGATGGCGAGTTCTTCTCCATGCTCGGCCCGTCCGGCTCGGGCAAGACCACCTGCCTGCGCCTGATCGCCGGCTTCGAACAGCCCAGCAGCGGCTCGATCCGCATCCATGGCATCGAGGCTGCAGGCCTACCGCCCTACCAGCGTGACGTCAACACGGTTTTCCAGGACTACGCGCTGTTCCCCCACATGAACGTGCGCGACAACGTTGCCTACGGCTTGAAGGTCAAGGGCGTCGCCAGGCCCGAGCGCCACGCCCGTGCAGAGGAAGCCCTGGCCATGGTGGCCTTGGCGGGCTATGGCGAACGCAAACCGGCGCAGCTTTCCGGCGGCCAGCGCCAGCGTGTCGCCCTGGCACGGGCGCTGGTCAACCGCCCACGGGTGTTGCTCCTCGACGAGCCGCTCGGTGCCCTCGACCTCAAGCTGCGCGAGCAGATGCAGGGCGAGTTGAAAAAGCTGCAGCGCCAACTGGGCATTACCTTCATTTTCGTCACTCACGACCAGACCGAGGCACTGTCGATGTCCGATCGGGTCGCCGTGTTCAACCGCGGCCGCATCGAGCAGGTCGACTCGCCGCGCAATCTCTACATGCAACCCGCGACCACCTTCGTCGCCGAGTTCGTCGGCACCTCCAACGTGCTGCGCGGCGAGCTGGCCCAGCAGCTCAGCGGCAGCCCCCTGCCGTTCTCCATCCGCCCCGAACACATCCGCCTGGATGGCCAGGCCACCGGCCACGACGTGCAAGCCAGCGGCGAACTCCACGACATCCAGTACCAGGGCAGTACCACGCGCTTCGAAGTGAAACTGGACAACGGCCAGGTACTGGCCGTGAGCCAGGCCAATGACCGGTGGCTGGCCGATGCGCCGACCTGGCAGACCGGCCAGCGCGTACATGTCCGTTGGCCACGAGAGGCAATGACGGTATTGCAGGAAACCGTTATATGAACCTTGCCTCGGCTCACCCGGCAAGCTCGCCCCTGCGGCGCCTGAGCAACCTGCTCTACCGGCGCCCCAACCTGTACCTGCTGATGCTGCTGGTCCCACCCTTGCTGTGGTTCGGCGCGATCTACCTCGGTTCGCTGCTGAACCTGTTGTGGCAGGGCTTCTATACCTTCGACGACTTCACCATGGCGGTGACGCCGGACTTGACCCTGGCCAACTTCGCCGCGCTGTTCAACCCGGCGAACTTCGACATCATCCTGCGCACCCTGGCCATGGCCGTGGCCGTGTCACTTGCCAGTGCCGTGCTGGCCTTTCCCATCGCCTATTACATGGCGCGCTACACCACCGGCCGCACCAAGGCGTTCTTCTATATCGCGGTGATGATGCCGATGTGGGCCAGCTACATCGTCAAGACCTACGCCTGGACCCTGCTGCTGGCCAAGGGCGGCGTGGCCCAGTGGTTCATCCAGCACCTGCATCTGGAGGCGCTGCTGCAGCTTGCACTAGGCATCCCCGGCATCGGCGGCAGCACCCTGTCGACCTCGCACCTGGGGCGCTTCCTGGTGTTCGTGTACATCTGGCTGCCGTTCATGATCCTGCCGATCCAGGCCGCGCTGGAGCGCCTGCCGCCCTCGCTGCTGCAAGCCTCGGCCGACCTCGGCGCCAGGCCAAGCCAGACCTTCCTGCAGGTGATCTTGCCGTTGTCGGTACCGGGGATCGCCGCCGGATCGATCTTCACCTTTTCCCTGACCCTGGGCGACTTCATCGTGCCGCAAATGATCGGCCCGCCCGGCTACTTCATCGGCAGCATGGTCTACGCCCAGCAAGGCGCGATCGGCAACATGCCCATGGCCGCGGCCTTCACCCTGGTGCCTATCGTGCTGATTGCCGTGTACCTATCCATCGTCAAACGCCTGGGGGCCTTCGATGCACTCTGAAAAAGCCTCGACAGGCCTGCGCCTGGCGGCGTGGGGCGGGTTGCTGTTCCTGCACTTCCCGATCCTGATCATCCTGCTCTATGCCTTCAACACCGAAGACGCAGCCTTCAGCTTCCCGCCCCAGGGCTTCACCCTGAAGTGGTTCGGCGTGGCCTTCGCCCGACCCGACGTGCTGGAGGCGATCAAGTTGTCGCTGCAGGTGGCCTGCCTGGCCACGCTGATCGCCCTGGTGCTGGGCACCCTGGCCTCGGCGGCGCTGTACCGACGCAGCTTTTTCGGCAAGGAAAGTATCTCGCTGATGTTGATCCTGCCCATCGCCCTGCCCGGCATCATCACCGGCATCGCCCTGCTGTCGGCCTTCAAGCGCCTGGGCATCGAGCCTGGCCTGTTCACCATCGTGGTCGGGCACGCGACGTTCTGCGTGGTGATCGTCTACAACAATGTCATCGCCCGCCTGCGGCGCACTTCGCAGAGCCTGATCGAGGCGTCGATGGACCTGGGCGCCGACGGCTGGCAGACCTTCCGCTACATCATCCTGCCCAACCTCGGTTCGGCGCTGCTGGCCGGCGGCATGCTGGCCTTCGCCCTGTCATTCGACGAAATCATCGTCACCACCTTCACCGCCGGCCACGAGCGCACCTTGCCCATCTGGCTGCTCAACCAGCTCAGCCGCCCGCGCGACGTGCCGGTGACCAACGTGGTCGCCATGCTGGTGATGCTGGTGACCATGCTGCCGATTCTCGGCGCTTATTACCTGACCCGCGGCGGTGAAAGCGTCGCGGGCAGTGGCAAATGACCCTGGAGGAGCCCCCGATGCAAACCCAAATGCTGATCAACGGCCGCCTGGTGGATGGCGAAGGGCCGGCCTGGACCGTGCTCGACCCGGCCAAGGGCAGCGCCCTGGCGCAGATCAACGAGGCCACCGAAGCGCAGGTGGACACCGCCGTGCGCGCCGCCGACCAGGCGTTTGAAAGCTGGTCGCAGACCACGCCGAAGGAACGTGCCGCCGTGTTGCTGGCCATCGCCGAAGTGATCGACCGCCATGGCGAGGAACTGGCCAAGCTGGAATCGGACAACTGCGGCAAACCTTATACCGCCGCGCTCAATGACGAGATCCCGGCGATTGCCGACGTGTTCCGCTATTTCGCCGGCGCCGCGCGCTGCCTGGGTGGTTCAGCGGCCGGCGAATACCTGCCTGGCCACACCTCCATGGTCCGTCGCGACCCATTGGGCGTGGTGGCGTCCATCGCGCCCTGGAACTACCCGTTGATGATGCTGGCATGGAAGATCGCCCCGGCCCTGGCCGCCGGCAATACCGTGGTGATCAAGCCTTCGGAGATGACCCCACTGACCGCCCTGCGCCTGGGTGAACTCGTCCAGGGCCTGCTGCCGGCCGGCGTCCTGAACATTCTCTTCGGCCGCGGCCAGACCGTTGGCAATCCGCTGGTCACCCATCCCAAGGTGCGCATGGTCTCGCTGACCGGCTCCATTCCCACCGGCGCGCACATCATTGGCGCCACTGCCGACAGCGTGAAACGCATGCACATGGAGCTGGGCGGCAAGGCCCCGGTCCTGGTGTTCGACGACGCCGATATCGACGCCGCTATCGAGGGGATCCGCACCTTCGGCTTCTACAACGCCGGCCAGGACTGCACCGCTGCCTGCCGCCTGTATGTGCAGGACGGCATCTACGAGCGCTTCGTCGAACGCCTGGGCGAAGCGGTGGCCAGCCTCAAGCCTGGCCTGCAGAACGCCCCAGACACCGAACTCGGCCCCCTGATCAGCGCCCAGCACCGCGACAAGGTGGCCGGCCTGGTACAGCGCGCCATCGCCCAGCCGCACATTCGCCTGGTCACCGGCGGTAAACCCCTGCCCGGCGACGGCTTCTTCTTCGAACCTACCGTGCTCGCCGATGCCCTGCAGGATGACGAGATCGTCCGTCACGAAGTGTTCGGCCCAGTGGTTTCGGTCACTCGCTTCAGCGATGAGGCCCAGGCGCTGGCGTGGGCCAATGACTCCGAATATGGCCTGGCCTCGTCGGTATGGACCCGTGACAGCGGTCGCGCCCATCGCCTGGCAGCGCGCCTGCAATACGGGTGCACCTGGGTCAACACCCACTTCATGCTGGTCAGCGAAATGCCCCATGGCGGGCAAAAGCATTCCGGTTACGGGAAAGATATGTCGATGTACGGGCTGGAGGACTACACCTGCGTGCGCCATGTGATGTTCAAGCACTGAACCTGCTGTGATTAAGGCCGGTCGGGGCTCTGCTCCCGCCGGCTTTTTACTGCCCCTTCGGCAGAATATTCCCTGTCATTGCGGCTGCTGCTGCCTACCGCCCATCCATTGAAGCACGCACCACTGGTATCACAGACTGATACCATGAATAATCACCAGCGCGCATTACTCGAACTCGTATTCAAGAAACCTGTTCCTCGAACACTGGACTGGCAGCGCCTGGAGTCGCTATTGGTGTCGCTCGGCGCCAAGGTCGTCGAAGGCAGAGGGTCCCGCGTGCGTTTCGAGCTCAACGGCGAGGTCGCGACATTCCACCACCCTCATCCCGACCGGCACGCCAAACCCTACCAGGTACGGGACGCCCGTCAGTTCCTGGAGCAGGCAGGAGTCACACCATGAACGTCATGAACTACCGCGGCTATTCAGCCCGTATCGAATACAGCGACGAAGACCAGTTGCTGATCGGCCACATCGCCGGCATCCGTGATGTGATCGGCTTCCACGGCGAGTCGATCGCCGAACTGCGTCAAGCCTTCGAGGAGGCTGTCGACGACTACCTCGACACCTGCCTGCGCCTGGGACGTGAACCGCAGAAAGCCTACTCCGGAAAGCTCAGCCTGCGCCTGGAGCCAGCCCTCCACGCCAGCGTGGCCGCCAAGGCCGAACTGGCGCAGAAGAGCATCAATCAGTGGGTGAGCGATATTCTCAGCCAGGCAGCCTGCGGCTGAGTCAGTCGCGCAGGTCCGACTCGTGAATCGGGTTCGCGCGGCTGGTCGCCCGCTGGTACTGGGCCGGCCAGGTGGCCTTGTTGCCGCCCAGGTCATCGTCGGCATGCAATGGCCAGTACGGGTCGCGCAGCAGTTCCCGGGCAAGGAAGATCACATCGGCCTGGCCGGTGCGCAGGATGTGCTCGGCCTGAGCTGGTTCGGTGATCATGCCGACGGTGCCGGTGGCGATCTCCGACTCCTTGCGCACACGCTCGGCGAAGCGGGTCTGGTAGCCAGGGCCCGTCGGGATCTCGGCATTGACCGAGGTGCCGCCCGAAGAGACGTCGATCAAGTCGACACCCAACCCCCGCAGGCGGCGAGCCAGTTCGACGGTTTCATCCGGGTTCCAGCCGTCCTCGACCCAATCGGTGGCCGACACCCGGACGAAAACAGGGAGATCCTCTGGCCAAGCCTTGCGCACTGCTTCGGTCACCTGCAGGGTCAGGCGAATGCGATTCTCGAAGCAACTGCCGTAGTCGTCACGACGTTGGTTGCTCAAGGGAGAGAGGAACTGGTGCAGCAGGTAGCCATGGGCGGCGTGGATCTCGACGACCTTGAAGCCGGCTTTCAACGCGCGCTCGGTTGCCGCTACGAACGCGTCGACAACGCCCTTGATCTCATCGGTGGTCAGTTCGCGGGGTGGGGTGTGCTTTGGATCGAAGGCAATCTTCGAAGGGCCTACCGGCTGCCACCCCCCGTCCTCCGGTTTGACGCTACCTGGCTTGCCCAGCCAAGGCCTGTAGGTGCTGGCCTTGCGGCCGGCGTGGGCAAGCTGGATGCCGGGCACGGCGCCTTGGGCGGCGATGAAGCGGGTGATGCGCTGCAGTGGCGGGATCTGGTCGTCATGCCACAGGCCGAGGTCCTCGGCAGTGATACGCCCGTCGGCAGTGACGGCGACGGCTTCACTGATCACCAGGCCTGCGCCACCAACGGCGCGGCTGCCCAGGTGTACCAGGTGCCAATCGTTGGCCAGACCGTCGACAGCGGAATACTGGCACATGGGGGAAACGGCGATGCGGTTGGGCAGGGTCAGCTGACGCAGGGTGTAAGGCTCAAGCAGCAGGCTCATGAGAGCACCTCCCAGGGGACTCCGAATGGTTGTCCGGTCCGGGCGCTCTTGGTGGGGATTGGGCCGGTGCCGGTCTTTTTCAGACTAGACCATTGGCGTTGGAGCTTCGCCTTTCGCGTACGAGGTTGAAGGTGTGTGGGCCGATCCATTGATAATGAACCTGCCCGCAACGCCCAAAACCATCCATTCACAACCGCTGAATGATCAGCTCTCCGGAAGCCCCCGCCAACCCAGGCTGCCCTTCCCGCCCTGGCCGTCCATTGGCCCCGGCATCGGTGCTGTAGACCAGGCAACCCTTGCTTGCCCCTCCCACGCCGGCGCGCCCCGCGGCCCCCGGCTTCCCTGGCGCGCCGCCATCCAGCCGAACCACGATCCGCTCGCGCGGGAAGCTGTCAGGCACCGCGAGACGGACCCGTCCACCCGATGCCCCATCATGCCCATTGCCACCATCATCGCCATTGGCCCCACGGCTGGCCTGCCCCCAGGTACAACCACCCGATTTGCCATTGGCGCCATCGAGCCCGAAATACCCCGGCGCCCCCGCGCCGCCGCGGGCATCGATTGCCAACCGGTCAGCCTCCAGTTCAGCCAATCGCAACTCAAGGTTGCGGCCCGGGCGCGCACTGCGCTCGTAAGTGCCTGGCGCACCCGGTGCACTGATCTCGCTGCCTTCGCCCTGGGAGGCATGGGCCACCGCGATACTCAGCGCTCCCTCGGCCGGTGCAACGGCAATGCGCGCATCACGGCCCAATTCAAGCCGGTCGATCTTCAGCTCGCTCAAGCTCGCCGGCAGCAGCAAGGTCCCCGAGTCCGCTACCCGCAAATGCTGCAGGTGCACGCTGGCCGCCTTGTTCGGCAGGCGCAACATGGAATGGGCGGCAACTTCGAGACTTTCGGCCTGGGCCATGGGGGCCACCAATGCGGCCAGCAACATCAATTTACGCATGGCTCGGCGCCTCCTGCGGCCTGGGAATGGACATGACATGGAAAATACCGGTCAGCAGGATCTGCAGCCGGTCGAACCAACGATGGCTGCGCCCGCGCAAGCTACCGTTGAAGAAGAGAATTTCGAGCACATGCAGCGTCAGCAGGAAGATGCCTGCGGCATTGATGAGAAGATTGAGCGGCAACGGCTGCGGCATGAACAGATTGACCAGCACCACCCACCAGAACACCACCGTCAGAGCCTTGCCCAGGCCCAGGATGAACTTCATACCCCGCCCCCGATCGATTTGTTGTTATGTCGAAGCGGCCCGGTCGAGCGGGCCGCGACGGCAACAGTACCCCTAACGCCAGGCAACGCGCCAGAGGGGTTCAGTTGAGGTGCAGCTCCACCCGTCGGTTGTGCGCCCGGCCTTCTTCGGTGTCATTGTCGGCCACCGGTTCACTCTCGCCACGGCCCTGGCTGGTCACCTTCTCCGGCGCCAGCCCCTGGCTGATCAGGTATTCGGCGACGCTGCTGGCGCGGCGCTCGGACAACCCTTGGTTGTAACTGTCGGAGCCAACGCTGTCGGTGTGACCGATGACCTTGATGCTGAGCACCGAAGGGTCGTTGAGTTTGGGCAGCAAGTTGTGCAAGCGTTCCTGGGCACCGGCCTCAAGCCTGTCGGAGTTGAAGGCGAACAGCACCTGGCCCTGATCGTCGAGGGTGATCACTTCGGATATCGCGGCGGGCTCGGGTTGTGGCTGCGACGGTGGGTATTGCGGCAGCGGGCAACCCATGTGATCGACCCGGGTGCCGGCGGGTGTGTCCGGGCAACGGTCGCGGCGGTCGAAGACCCCATCGCCATCCTCGTCACCGTCCTGGGCGTAACAGATCAAGCCACCGGCAATCGCCCCTGCGGCGCCGGCACCGGCCGCCCAGCTTGAGCTCTCGATGGCCCCCAGGCCACCGCCGACCAGCCCGCCCAGCAGGCTGCAGAGGGGCCAGGTCCTTTGATTGAGGGGCGCGCTGCCATCGCTGTGGGTGGCGCAACCTGCCAGCAGGCTCGTGGCCACCACCAGCGGCAGCGCCGCCTTCGACAAAACACGCATGGTGAATGCTCCTGTGTCACCGGCCGCTTCCGGTCACACAGGAGTAAAGACGCGCCCGCGTCACTTCTCAAGGCTCGGGCGCACGGCCATCAACGCTGGATCTTGATCTCGGTGCGACGGTTCATGGCACGCCCATCGGCCGTGGCATTGTCGGCGACCGGTTGGGTTTCACCTGCTCCCACCACCGAAACGAAGCTGGCGCGCGGGACCCCGCTTTCAACCAGGTACTCGACCACCGAACGAGCACGTGCTTCGGACAGTTTCTGGTTGTACTTATCAGAACCGACACTGTCGGTGTGGCCGGTGACACTCAGGCGCGCACTCGGCGCTTCCTTCTTCAGGCGTGTGGCAATGGTGTTGAGGCGCTCCTTGTCGTTTGCAGTCAGGCGCGCCGAATCGAACTCGAAACGCACGTCACGGATGACGATGACTTCTTCCTTCTGTACCACCACCTCTTCGACCACCGGTGCCGGCGCTGGTGGGCAGCCGTTGGCGTCGACCTGCACGCCACGCGGCGTGCCCGGGCATTTGTCGCGGCTGTCGGGCACGCCATCGCCATCCTCGTCGCCATCGCCATGGGCCCAGCAGTACCCGGCCGCGAGGCCACCACCGAGCAAGGCGCCCCAGCCAGCCCAGCTGGAGCTTTCTATGGCGCCCAGGGCCGCGCCGCCCACGCCCCCGACGGCAGCACACTTCGGCCAGTCGGTTTTCTGCAAACCTGCACAACCAGTCAACACACTGGTGAGCAGAACCAGGGGTATCGCTGTGCGTACTATGCTCATCTTGTTGCTTCTCCTAGGGGGAATCGGTGCTGAACCGACGCTCTGGGAGTAAAGACCGCCGTTTCCCGCTCTGCCAGCAATAAGCCACGACACAGCTTGCTCCCTCTTTGCCATCCCGCCTGGGGCCGCTAGTCTTGAGCGATCTGAACGAGGAATGGCAATGACCGAGGTTTTCTCTCCACGCACACCCCAGCAGGCGCTGGCCGCCCTGCTCGAGCGCTTCACGCCCCGTCGTCTGCTGCTGGTGGGCGCGCGTTTCCCGGCACTCGACGCCTTCGCCGCGGCGCATCCGGACACCCACATCGAGGTCGCGGCACCCGGCCCGCTGCCGGCGGCAGTGGCCGCGCAGCGCTTCGACCTGGCCGTGCTGGTCGATTGCCTCGAACACCTGCCCAAGCGCGCCGGCCTGGAGTTGCTGGGGGGCATCCGCAACCTCAATGCCAGCCGGGTGGCGGTGCTCACCGACCTGGCCGCCAGCGGCTGGCACGACACCGACTTCTTCGCCCTGGCGCTCTCGGCCAGCGAAAAATTCCAACGCGACGAGCAGGTGCTGAGCCTGTTCACCTATGATCTGCATGACTACAAGCAGGTCCCGGACTGGCTCAATGCCAGGTTCTGGGCCAACCCTGAAAACTTTGGCAAGTACTGGTGGTGATTCAAATGAGTGTCTCGGTCTGCCCCTGCGGCACTGGCAACCTGCTCGACGCCTGCTGCGGGCATTATCACGCCGGGACCCCGGCACCGGACGCGCAGTCACTGATGCGCAGCCGCTACAGCGCCTACGTGCTGGGCCTGGTGGACTATCTGGTCGGCACCACCCTACCCGCCCAGCAGCCCGGCCTGGACCGTGCCGGCATGGCCGCCTGGAGCGCCCAGAGCACCTGGCTTGGGCTGGAGGTGGAAAGCGCCGAGGTGTTCGGCGGGCAACCCGAACATGCCTTCGTCACCTTCACCGCACGCTGGCACGACACCGACGGCGATCACCAGCACCGCGAACGCTCGGCCTTCGTCCAGCATGCCGGGCGCTGGTATTTCATCGACCCGACCGTGCCCTTGAACGCCGGGCGCAATGATCCCTGCCCCTGCGCCAGCGGGCAGAAGTTCAAGAAGTGCTGCGCCAGTTATCTCGGTAGCTGAACATGCGCGCCCTGGCCCGCCTGCTGACGCTCAGCCTCCTGTTGGGCTGGCTGGCGGGCTGCGCCAGTTGGGGCGAGGACACCTGGCGTCAGCCCGAGGTGCATCTGGTCAAGGTGGAGAAGGTCAGGATGCACCTGCACCAACAGGAATTCGTGCTCCACCTGCAGGTCGACAACCCCAACGACGAACGCCTGTTCATCCGCACCATCGACTATTCGGTGCACCTGGGCGACCTGCTGCTGGCCCAGGACGAGGTCAGCCTGTGGCGCAGTGTCGGCGGCCATGCCCGGCGCACCTTCAAGATCACCGCACGCACCAACCTCTGGCAGCACCTCAAGCCCCTGGCCAAGCTGCTGCGCAGCAAGCAGCCACTGCAATACCACCTGCGCGGCGACCTGGCTACCGGCCTGTTCATCCATAGGGACCTGCACTTGTCGCGCAGTGGTGAGATAATCCCCGGCGATCTAATACCGGAGTAGTCCCGCAATGACCCAGCAACCCCATGTCCATGGCCCCGACTGCAACCACGGTCACGACCATCACCATGATCATGACCACGGCCATGTGCACGGCCCACACTGCAACCATGGCCACCAGGAGCCGGTGCGCAACGCCCTGAAGGACGTCGGCCGCAACGACCCTTGCCCATGCGGCAGCCAGAAGAAGTTCAAGAAATGCCACGGCGCCTGAAGCCGTAACACGCTTCGCGCGGCAAGCTTGCAGCAGGAACTGGTCGGCACACAGCCCACTTTCCGCTCGCAGCTTGCCGCTGCCGACCATTCGTAAATAAAGCGTCCCGACACCTTGCACGGCGACTGCGCGCTCACTACCTTAGCGCCTTTCAAAACCCCGCCACGCCTTGCAGGAGCCCCGTCATGGCCGCCGCCGTCCTTCCTCCATTCCGCCCCCGCTTCGGCGCCGCCGCCGCGCTGCTCGGCATGCTTGCACTCGCCGGCTGCCAGATGGGCGGTTACCAGGACAGCGTGCCACCGACCACGGGCGTGCAACCGCTCAAGGGCCTGGCGCAGAACGTCTCGATCCGTCGCAACGACATGGGTGCCCCGCTGATCGAAAGCAGCAGCTTCCACGACGCGCTGTTCAGTCTGGGCTACGTACACGCCAGCGATCGCATCGGGCAAATGGTCGGCATGCGCCTGCTGGCCCAGGGGCGTCTGGCCGAGCTGGCCGGGCCCGATGCCCTGGAAATCGACCGCCTGATGCGTGCCGCCAACCTCAAGCAGAGCGCAGGGCAGCTCTACGCCGACGCCTCGCCGCGGCTCAAGCGCTTCTTCGAGGTGTATGCCCGCGGGGTCAACGCCTACCTGTTCCGCTACCGCGACAAGCTGCCCGCCGAGCTGGCCCGCAGCGGCTACCGCCCGGAGTACTGGAAGCCCGAGGACTCGGCGCTGATTTTCAGCCTCTACGCCTTCAGCCAGTCGGTGAACCTGCAGGAAGAACTCTCGGCCCTCACACTCGCGCAGAAGATCGGCACGGACAAGCTGGCCTGGCTGCTGCCCGGCGCCCCCGACGAGCCATTGGCCGACAGCGAAGTCGACAAGCTCAAGGGCCTGAACCTGGCCAGCCAACTGCCGGGCCTGGCCTCGCTCGCCGCCGCCGGCCAGCAACTGGCCGACCTCGGCCTGCTGGGCAGCCCGGGTTCGTCCAACCTGGCCCTCGCCCCCGAGCGCAGCCGCAGCGGCAAGAGCCTGCTGGCCAGCGACAACCGCGCGGTCTGGGCGCTGAGCCCGGTGCAGATCCACACCGGCAAGTACCAGGTCGGCGGCCTATCGCTACCCGGTCTGCCGATCGTGCTGGCCGGTTACAACGGCAAGCTGGCCTGGAGCAGCAGCGCCGTGATGGCCGATAACCAGGACTTGTTCCTCGAACAGGTGCGCCGCCAGGGCAACCAGCTGAGCTACCTGGCCGACGGCAAGTGGCAGCAGGCCCGCGCGCGCAACGAAACCTTCTTTGTGCGCGGCCAGCGCCCCCAGCGCGAGGTGATGTACGACACCCGCCACGGCACCCTGCTGCCGGGCCACGGCAGCCTGGCACTGGCCCTGCACTTGCCGCAGCTCAAGGACGACCGCAGCCTCGATGCCCTGTTCGACCTGACCCGCGCCACCACCGTGGAGCGCGCCTTCGACAGCACCCGCGAAGTCGCCGCCGCCGCCCTGAACTTCGTGTTCGCCGAACCCGGGCATATCGGCTGGCAAGTCAGTGGCCGCTACCCCAACCGCCGCGAAGGCCAGGGCCTGCTGCCCTCGCCGGGCTGGGACGGCCGCTATGACTGGGACGGCTACGCCGACGCGATGCTGCACCCCTACGATCAGGACCCACCGGCAGGCTTCATCGGCCACGCCAACCAGCGCAGCCTGCCGAAGGGCTATGGCATGCAGCTGTCGAGCACCTGGTACTACCCCGAGCGCGCTGAGCGCCTGGCCCAGCTGGCCAGCAATGGCCGCCACGACAGCCGCAGCCTGATGGCCCTGCAGAACGACCAGGTCACGCCGCTGGCCGGCAAGCTCAAGCAGATGTTCGACGCCCCAGGCATGGCCCAGCCCCTCAAGCAGGCTATCGAGGCCCTGCCGGCGGCCCAGCGCGACAAGGCCCGCGACACCCTGGCCCGGCTCAAGGCCTTCGATGGCCGGCTGAGCCCGGTGTCGGCCGATGCCGCGCTGTACGAACTGTTCCTCCAGGAGGTCACCCGCCAGACCTTCCTCGACGATCTTGGCCCGGAGTCCGGCCCGGCCTGGCAAGCGTTCGTCGGCAATGCCCAGCTGTCCTACTCGGCCCAGGCCGACCATCTGCTCGGCCGCGACGACAGCCCGTTCTGGGATGACCGCGGCACGCCGCAGAAAGAAGACAAACCTACTGTCCTGGCTCGCAGCCTGGCAGGTGCGATCGATGCGGGCACCGCCCAGCTCGGTGCCGACCGCCGCGCGTGGCAATGGGGCAAGCTGCACCAGTACCGCTGGCCGGCGCCCAACTACCAGGGGCTGGGCGACAACCTTGCCCGCTCGCCGATGGCCGCTGGCGGCGACTTCAGCACCCTGGCGTTGACCCCGTATGCCTGGGGCAGCAGCTTCGAAACCCGCCTGCCCGCCTCGGCGCGGATGATCGTCGATTTCGGCCAGGCCGAACCGCTGCAAGTGCTGACCAGCAGCGGCCAGTCCGGCAACCCGGCGAGCCGTCATTACAGTGATGGCCTGGATGCCTGGTTCAAGGGGCGCTTCACCAGCCTGCCGCTGCAACCGCAGAACTTCGCGCGCGCCTACGGTAGCCAGCGCTTGACGCTGGTGCCCGGCAAGTAGACCTTTCGCCAGCAAGGCTGGCTCCTGCAGGTAGGAGCCAGCCTTGCTGGCGAACCGGCGCCCGGAGCGTTCCAGGCCGGACAATGATGCACGGAGCACGAACTTGTGCTTCTATCCATCATCCCGGACCAGACCGTTTCCATCAGGACCACCATGCACCATTCGACCCACGACCTGCTGTCCCCCGTCCCCGGCATCGCCCGCCAGTTGCACAGCTTCCACTTCGGCCCACGCGGCGCTGGCAAGGTGTACATCCAGGCCTCGCTGCATGCCGACGAACTGCCGGGCATGCTGGTCGCCTGGCACCTCAAGCAGCGCCTGGGTGAACTCGAACAGCAAGGGCGGCTGCGCCGCGAGATCATCCTGGTGCCGGTGGCCAACCCGGTGGGCCTGGAGCAGGTGTTGCTGGACGCCCCCCTCGGCCGCTTCGAACTGCAAAGCGGCGAAAACTTCAATCGCAACTTCGTCGACCTGTCCGACAGTATCGGCGACCAGGTCGAGGCCCACCTGACCCAGGACCCGGCCCATAACGTGGCACTGATCCGCGAATACCTGCGTCGCGGCCTCGACGCCCACCCCGCGCACACCCCACTGCAATCCCAACGCCTCACCCTGCAGCGCCTGGCGTGCGACGCCGACATGGTGCTCGACCTGCATTGCGACTTCGAAGCCGTCGAGCACCTCTACACCACACCTGAGGCCTGGCCTCAGGTCGAGCCGCTGGCGCGCTACCTGGGCGCCCAGGCCAGCCTGCTGGCCACCGATTCGGGCGGCCAGTCGTTCGACGAGTGCTTCAGCCTGGTCTGGTGGCAATTGCAGCAACGCTTCGGCAAACGCTTCCCGATTCCCCAAGGCAGTTTCTCGGTGACCATCGAACTGCGCGGCCAGGCCGATGTCAGTCACCCGCTGGCGAGCCAGGACTGCCAGGCGATCGTGGACTTCCTCACCCACAGCGGTGCGATCGAAGGGCAACCCGCACCACTGCCGGCCCTACGCTACCCCGCGACCCCACTGGCGGCGGTGGAACCGCTGACCACTCCTTTGGGCGGGTTGCTGGTCTTCCATGCCAAGCCTGGACAGTACCTGGAAGCCGGACAGCTGATCGCCGAGGTCATCGACCCACTGAACGATCGGATCACGCCGCTGCACAACACCCAGGCAGGCCTGCTGTACGCACGCAGCCTACGGCGAATGGCAACGGCGGGCATGGTGGTCGCCCACATCGCCGGTGAACAGGTATGCCGCAGCGGCTACCTGCTGGGTAACTGACAGCCCGCGGGCGCCTTGATCACGCCACCGGTGCCGGTGGCGGTTCGTCGGGCAAGGTCGGCTCACCCGGTTCCATGGGTGGATGCTCACCGGGTTCAGCCGGCTGAGGCGTATCAGGGTCGGGCTGGTGCGGTACACCACCCATCTGCATCGGTATGGGTGGGTGAGCGAGAAGCGACCAGGCGAGCAAGCCGATCTGATTCGGCTGCAGCACGGCCAGCTTTCTGCTGATGGCGGGGTCCAGTTTCATGGGCTGCTCCTGACGAGAACCGGCACGCGTGCTGCGCGCCGGGATCGGTTCTGTCATTGGAGTGCCAGGCGGGGAAGTAATTCCCCGCGCTTGTCGGCTCAGGTACGCGGCAGGGTGACACCGCGCTGGCCTTGGTACTTGCCTCCACGGTCCTTGTAAGAAACTTCACATTCTTCATCGGACTCGAGGAACAACATCTGTGCCACGCCTTCGTTGGCGTAGATTTTCGCTGGCAACGTGGTGGTGTTGGAGAACTCCAGGGTCACGTGGCCTTCCCACTCCGGCTCGAGCGGGGTGACGTTGACGATGATGCCGCAGCGCGCGTAGGTGCTCTTGCCCAGGCAGATGGTCAGGACGTTGCGCGGGATGCGGAAATACTCGACGGTGCGCGCCAGGGCGAAGGAGTTCGGTGGGATGATGCACACGTCGCTCTTGACGTCGACGAAGCTGCCGGCATCGAAGTTCTTCGGATCGACAGTCGCCGAGTTGATGTTGGTGAACACCTTGAATTCGTCGGCGCAACGCACGTCGTAGCCATAGCTGGAGACACCGAAGGAGATGACCCGGCTGTCGTGCTCGCCACGGATCTGGCGCTCGACGAACGGTTCGATCATGCCGTGTTCCTGCGCCATGCGGCGAATCCACTTGTCCGATTTGATGCTCATGGCGGGGTGTCCTGAAGAATGCGAGGTAAAAAACGAGATGCGCATCTTACCGGTCCCGGCGCCCGGGTTAAAGTTCCTTGCCCCATCCCGCGCCGGACGGGGCCTGCGCAGGCCGCCGATCCGAATTTCGCCAAAGCGCTTCTTGGCCATTGGCAGGCCGTGGAAAGTGGGTTAAGGTGGCGCCACTGTGCTGCACGTGACACCGAGAATCTCTAGTTTGATGCACGATACTCATCGGCCCATCGCTGAATTTTCTGCTCTCTTTGCGCTCAGTCCCGGTCAGGGTGTTTCCTGACCGTAATCAACTTTGTCCAAGGAGACAGAAACATGTCCAACCGTCAATCCGGTGTTGTTAAGTGGTTCAACGATGAGAAAGGCTACGGCTTCATCACCCCTCAGTCGGGCGACGACCTGTTCGTGCACTTCAAAGCCATCCAAGCTGACGGCTTCAAAACCCTGAAAGAAGGCCAGGCTGTTACTTTCGTCGCTACCCGCGGCCAGAAAGGCATGCAGGCTGAAGAAGTTCAGATCGCCTAAGTCGATCTCGCTTCCTAGCTTTCAAAAAAAACCCGCCATTGGCGGGTTTTTTTGTACCTCGGCGATCACCCTACTGTAGGAGCCAGCCTTGCTGGCGAACCAGACAACGCGGTGGATGGCACCGGCTATGCCGGTATTCGCCGGCAAGGCCGGCTCCTACGGATATCACGCCAGGACCGTCAATCTTCGCTGACAGTGATGCTCGGCATTGCTGGCGCTGCCGCTTCCTGCAACACGATCCGCGCCCCCACCTGACGCGCCAGCTCCTGATACACCATGGCGATCTGGCTTTCCGGCTCGGCGATGGCGGTCGGCTTGCCACTGTCGGCCTGCTCGCGGATCAGCATCGACAGCGGCAGCGAGGCCAGCAGCTCTACACCATATTGCGCCGCCAGCTTCTCGCCGCCGCCCTCACCGAACAGGTGCTCGGCATGGCCGCAATTGGAGCAGATGTGCACGGCCATGTTCTCTACCACGCCCAGCACCGGGATGTTGACCTTGCGGAACATCTCCACGCCTTTCTTCGCGTCCAGCAGGGCAAGGTCCTGCGGGGTAGTGACGATCACCGAACCCGCCACCGGTACTTTCTGCGCCAGGGTCAGCTGGATGTCGCCAGTGCCCGGCGGCATGTCGATCACCAGGTAATCGAGGTCATCCCAGGCAGTTTGCGTGACCAGTTGCAGCAACGCCCCCGAAACCATCGGGCCGCGCCAGACCATCGGCGTGTTGTCGTCGGTGAGGAAGGCCATGGACATGACTTCGACCCCATGGGCCTTGATCGGCACGAACCACTTCTGCTCGCGCACCTGCGGGCGGGTGCCTTCAGGGATGCCGAACATCACCCCCTGGCTTGGGCCATAGATATCGGCATCGAGAATACCCACCCGGGCGCCCTCACGGGCCAGGGCCAGGGCCAGGTTGGCAGCGGTCGTCGACTTGCCGACCCCACCCTTGCCCGAGGCCACGGCGATGACGTTCTTCACGTTGGCCAGGGCCGGCACCTGGGCCTGGGCCTTGTGGGTGGCGATCACGCAATCGATCGTCACCCGGGCCGATGCGACACCGTCGAGGTTCTCGATCGCGGTCTGCAGCACCTGGGCCCAGCCACCCTTGAACAGGCCGGCGGCATACCCCAACTGCAATTGCACGCTGACCTGCCCGGCCTGGATGTCGATGGCGCGCACACAACCGGCGCTGACCGGATCCTGGTTCAGGTAAGGGTCGGTGTACTGACGAAGCACGCCCTCGACGGCGGCACGGGTGACGGCACTCATGGAGACTCCCATTGGCAAACTGAATACGTGACAGGCGCCTATGCTAACCCGTCAATCGTCAGCAGATGCGAACGCGGGGTGAAATAAATTCTCCAGCCCTTTATAGTGGCCGATCACCCTCATTTTTTACCCGTAGCCAGATAAGTAGCCGAGCCACCATGTCCGAGCCACGTCAGATTCTCGTCACCAGCGCCCTGCCCTATGCCAATGGATCCATCCACCTTGGCCATATGCTCGAGTACATCCAGACTGACATGTGGGTTCGCTTCCAGAAACTGCGCGGCAATCAGTGCGTCTACGTCTGTGCCGACGACGCCCATGGTTCGGCGATCATGTTGCGCGCCGAGAAGGAAGGCATCACGCCAGAACAGCTGATCGCCAACGTCCAGGCCGAGCACAGCAGCGACTTCGCCGACTTCCTGGTCGACTTCGACAACTTCCACTCCACGCACAGCGAGGAGAACCGCGAGCTGTCGGGCCTGATCTACACCCGCCTGCGCGACGCTGGGCACATCGCCACCCGTTCGGTGACCCAGTACTTCGACCCCGAGAAGGGCATGTTCCTCGCAGACCGCTTCATCAAGGGCACCTGCCCCAAATGCGCGGCCGAGGACCAGTACGGCGACAACTGCGAGAAATGCGGCGCCACCTACGCCCCGACCGAACTGAAGAACCCGAAGTCGGCGATCTCCGGCGCCACCCCGGTGCTGCGCGACTCGCAGCACTTCTTCTTCAAGCTGCCAGACTTCCAGGCCATGCTGCAGCAGTGGACCCGTAGCGGCACGCTGCAGGATGCCGTGGCCAACAAACTCGCCGAATGGCTGGACTCGGGCCTGCAGGAATGGGACATCTCCCGTGACGCACCGTACTTCGGCTTTGAAATTCCGGGCGAGCCAGGCAAGTACTTCTATGTCTGGCTGGATGCGCCGATCGGCTACATGGCCAGCTTCAAGAACCTCTGCGCGCGCCGCCCGGAGCTGGACTTCGACGCTTTCTGGAGCGAAGGTTCCAAGGCCGAGCTGTACCACTTTATCGGCAAGGATATCGTCAACTTCCACGCCCTGTTCTGGCCGGCCATGCTCGAAGGCTCGGGCTTCCGCAAGCCCACTGCGGTCAACGTGCACGGTTATCTGACTGTCAACGGCGCAAAGATGTCCAAGTCGCGCGGCACCTTCATCAAGGCCCGGACCTACCTCGATCACCTGCAGCCGGAATACCTGCGCTACTACTACGCCGCCAAGCTCGGCCGTGGCGTCGACGACCTCGACCTGAACCTCGAAGACTTCGTGCAGAAGGTCAACTCCGACCTGGTCGGCAAGGTAGTCAACATCGCCAGCCGCTGCGCCGGTTTCATTCACAAGGGCAATGACGGCGTGATGGTGGCCGGCGATGCCGCACCCGATCTGACCGAAGCCTTCCTCGCCGCCGCCCCGTCCATCGCCGAGGCTTACGAAAGCCGCGACTTTGGCCGCGCCATGCGCGAGATCATGGCCCTCGCCGACCGCGCCAACGCCTGGATCGCCGACAAGGCTCCGTGGTCGCTGGCCAAGCAGGAAGGCAAGCAGGAAGAGGTTCAGGCTATCTGCGCCCAGGGCATCAACCTGTTCCGCCAGCTGGTAATTTTCCTCAAGCCGGTACTGCCACTGCTGGCCGCCGACGCCGAGGCGTTCCTCAACGTTGCCCCGCTGACCTGGAACGACCACCTGTCCCGCCTGGAAAACCACAAGCTCAACCCGTTCAAGGCACTGATGAGCCGCATTGAGCCGGCCAAGGTCGAAGCCATGATCGCCGCCAGCAAGGAAGACCTGCTCGCCGCAGAAGCCAAGGCACCCGCCGGCAATGGCGAACTGACGAAGGATCCACTTTCGGCCGAGATCGAGTTCGACACCTTCGCCGCGGTCGACCTGCGCGTCGCGCTGATCGTCAAGGCTGAAGCCGTGCCGGGCGCCGACAAACTGCTGCAATTGACCCTGGACATCGGTGACGAGCGTCGCAACGTGTTCTCCGGCATCAAGTCGGCCTACCCCGACCCGAGCAAGCTGGAAGGTCGTCTGACCATGATGGTGGCCAACCTCAAGCCACGGAAAATGCGTTTCGGGGTATCTGAAGGCATGGTCATGGCAGCCGGCCCTGGCGGCGAAGAGATCTACCTGCTGAGCCCTGACAGCGGCGCCAAGCCTGGTCAGCGCATCAAGTAAGCCCCGAGCCCCGGTCCATTGGCCGGGGCATTTCCATCCAGCGCCTGCTTTGCGAAGCGGTAGGCATTGTCATGAGCGACTACGTCCTGGTCCTGGTCAGCGCCACGCTGATCAATCTCCTGGCCTTGCAGCCGGGGCAAGCCGAGCGCGATCGACTGCATGTGCTCGGCCTGTGCAGTGGTCTTCTGCTCCTGCTCGGGCTTCCTGGCAGTGTGTTGCTGGAGCGCTACGTGCTAGCCCCTCTGCAGTGGCAGAGCTTGCAGTTGTTCCTGTTGCTGCCGCTGATGATGGCCCTGGCCTGGGGCCTACCGCATGCATTGCAACGGCTTCGCCCGAACTGGCCCACGAACGGCCTGCAACCCTTGCTGATGGGCAACGTCGCGCTGCTAGGCTTGATGTTGCAACTCACCGCAGAAGGCCACGGCCCATGGCAGGCCCTGATCCGGGGGGGGTTGGCTGGCGCGGGCTTCTGGCTTGCTCTCGTCCTCTACAACGACCTGCGCGAGCGCAGCCGCCATGCAGAAATACCCGTGGCCTTGCGCGGCTTGCCGATCGAGCTGCTCGGTGCCGGCGTGATGGCCTTGGCGTTCTCAGGGCTCAATGGACTATTCACACAATGAGTCTGATTCAACGCATCGACGCCCTGCTGCCGCAGACACAATGCGGCAAATGCGGCCATCCCGGCTGTCGGCCTTATGCCGAAGGCCTGGCGGCGGGCGAAGCGATCAACAAGTGCCCACCCGGTGGCCGCGAGACCATCGCGGCCCTGGCCGAGCTGCTCCAGGTACCGATCATCGCGCCCGACACCACGCGCGGCCAGGCCCCTGCGCAAGTCGCCTCCATCCGTGAAGCCGAATGCATCGGCTGTACCAAGTGCATCCAGGCATGCCCTGTGGACGCCATCGTCGGCGCAAGCAAATTGATGCACACCGTGATTGCCATTGAATGTACCGGCTGCGACCTATGCCTGCCCGCCTGCCCGGTCGACTGCATCGATATGCGCCCCCTGCCGGACAACGTCGTGCCCATCGTCGATGGAATTGCCCACACCGACGAACAGCGCCAGGCACGCAGTCAACGTCGCAATCAGGCCCGACAACGCCACGAACGGCGTAAGGCGCGCCTGCATCGTGAAATAGTGCGACGCCAAGCGGAACGCGATGCCCGTCAGCACCAGGCGAACCTCACAAGCGCAAGCGATGTCGCACTCAAACAGGCAAAAATGGCCGTGGCAATCAGCCAGGCGCAACTCGGCAAGGCACGCAACGCCTTGGGTGCCACCCCCGACGCGACCCAACTCGCCCAGTTGCACGCGCTGGAAGCCGCCAGCGAACACGCCCGCAATCACCTCGAAGAGCTGCAAGGCCATGCCCGCGCCTGACCCGCGCCTGCGCAACGCCATGGGCGTGGTCCTGCTGGGCTGCGCCCCGGGTATCCTGGCACTGTTCTGGCTGCAGGGCTGGGGCGTGCTGATCAACCTGATCCTTTGCGCCAGTGCCGCACTGCTCACGGAGGCGCTGCTACTCTCCTTGCGCAAACAGCCCATGGAAAGCGCCCTGAGTGATTGCAGCGCACTGGTGACCGCCGTGTTGCTTGCCGCCGCATTGCCCAGCCAGGCCCCCTGGTGGCTGCCGTTTTGCGCCACGGTCGTTGCCATCGGCCTGGGCAAACAGGCCTTTGGTGGCGTCGGTCGCAACCTGTTCAACCCCGCCATGGTTGGCTACGCATTCGTCCTGCTGAGCTTCCCCCAGCAGATGCACCACTGGCCTGGCCAGGCGGCGGGTCTGATCGACAGCCTGCTGCAGGCCTTCAACCCAGGCGACCAGATCGACGCCTGGGCAAGCCCGACCGTGCTCGATGTACTGAAGCACAATCGCAGCCTGACGATCGACGAGTTGTTCAGCCAGAACCCGGCCTTCGGCAATCTGGGGGGACGCGGTAGCGAATGGGTGAACCTGGCATTCCTGCTGGGCGGTCTGTTCCTGCTGCAACGCAAGGTGTGCACCTGGCACGCCCCAGCGGGCCTGCTCGGCGCCATCTTCCTGTGCAGCTTGCTGGGCTGGAATGGTTCAGGTTCAGACTCCCACGGCTCGCCACTGCTGCACCTGTTCTCAGGCTCGACCATGCTTGCCGCGTTCTTCATTGCCACCGAGCCGATTTCCGGCTGCCGGCGCCCGCTCGCCCGCCTGGTGTTCGGCATGGGCAGCGGCCTGTTGATCTACCTGATCCGCATCTGGGGCAATTTTCCCGACGGCACCGCGTTCGCCATCCTGCTGATGAACCTGGCAGTACCAGGCCTGGATCGTTGGGCAGAGCGCCGAGAACAGGTGCAAGCATGAACGCTCGCGCAGGCACGGCCCTCGTGTTGGTTGCAGTCACCGGGCTTAGCGTGGGCCTCAGCCTGGCCTGGCGACACTGGACCGCCGACAGTATTGCTCAAGCCGAACGCCAGTTGCAGGAACGCCAGTGGTTGGCGGTGCTACCTCAGGGCAGCTATGACAACCAGCCATTGCTGGGGCCCGTTGAGCTGGCAGACTCGACCTTGCGCCATAGCCGCCTGCTGGCCGGCTACCGCGCAACGCGTGCCGGCAAGTTGTCGGCCGTCATACTGCGCAGTAGCTTGCAGGGCTATGGTGGGCCGATCGAACTGGCCATCGCAATTGATGCCCAAGGCCGGCTGATCGGCATCCGGGTGCTTCACCAGCAGGAGAGCCCCGGCCTGGGCGACCAGTTGGCCAACCCGACATCGCGCTGGCTCGACCAGTTTATCGGCAGTCGACGTGACATCCCTCCCGAACAGGCTTGGGCGCTGAAACGCGATCAGGGTGCGTTCGACCAACTGGCCGGAGCGACGGTGACCTCGCGCGCCGTGATCAACGCCATTCAGGATGCATTGCGTTACTTCGACGCGCATAAGCCACGCCTTACCAACGAGACTGCCGATGAATAGATACGGGTTGCTGATTGCCAGCCTGCCCCCCCTGATCGGTGCAACCGGGACAATCATGCAGGCCGCGGCCATAGCCGCTTGCAGCCTGCTTCTGGTGAGCCTGCACCAAGGCTTGATGGCCCCGCTACGCAATACGCTCGCCCCCCTGCCACGGCTGTATGCAAGCCTCATGCTGGCGGCAGCCCTGGCAACATGCCTGCAACTCGGACTACGCGCCTGGGCCCTGCCCCTGACGCAGAGCTTGGGGTACTACCCGACGCTCCTGGTCTTGCCGTGCCTCGCCATTGACCTGCTGCTACCCGCCACGGACCGCTGGCGCCCATTGCTGGCCCACCTGTGTGGCCTGTTACTGGCTTGCCTGGCGCTGGCCACTTGCCGCCAACTGGCGAATGACTGGCTGGGGCTACATATCGCCCTGCTCGCCCCTGGCGCCCTCATACTGCTCGGCCTGCTGCTGGGCTTGTACAATCACCTGCGCCCGCCTACCTCACCTCGTCGTCAAGGAACCCTTTGACCCCATGAATGCCGCCAAACGCCTGGAGATCTTTCGCAGGCTGCATGAAGACAATCCTGACCCCAAGACCGAACTGGCTTATTCAACACCTTTCGAACTGCTGATCGCCGTCATCCTCTCGGCCCAGGCCACCGATGTGGGTGTCAACAAAGCCACCGCGCGCCTGTTCCCCGTGGCCAACACCCCACAAGCCATTCACGCGCTTGGCGTGGAGGGGTTGAGTGACTACATCAAGACCATTGGGCTCTATAACAGCAAGGCGAAGAATGTCATCGAGACCTGTCGCCTGCTGGTCGAACAGCACGATGGTGAAGTGCCGCAGACCCGTGAAGCACTCGAAGCCTTGCCCGGTGTGGGGCGCAAAACCGCAAATGTCGTGCTCAACACCGCCTTCCGCCAGTTGGCCATGGCAGTCGACACGCACATTTTCCGCGTCAGCAATCGCACGGGCATCGCCCCCGGCAAGACCGTTCTGGAAGTAGAGAAAAAGCTGCTCAAGTTCGTCCCCAAGGACTATCTGCTCGACGCCCATCACTGGCTCATCCTGCACGGGCGCTACGTTTGCCAGGCCCGCAAGCCCCGCTGCGGCAGTTGCCGTATCGAGGACCTTTGCGAATACAAGCACAAAACTTCGGACGATTGAGGCGGCAGGTAAAAACTGCTCAATACGATTGAAAAAATCTTTTTTACCCGCTTCGTGATTCCCGCTATAAGGACGGCCAAGGGCCCTTTGGCTTGGAGTGACGCATGAGCACCGATAAAGAAGACTTGGCTATCGACGAAGATTTCCAGAGCGCGGACGAGGACGTGGAACCCCAGGCCGAACCGGCCAAGACCAACCTCAGCAAGCGCCGCACCATTGACAACATGCTGGAAGAACGACGCCTGCAGAAGCAATTGGCCGACTTCGACTACGACCTGTAGCACAGTCAAGAAAAAGCCTCCTGAACGGAGGCTTTTTCTTTGGCATTCAGGCCAGACCGTGGCGCTGGGCCAGTTCGATGAGGTCCACCAGGGACCGTGCATTGAGCTTGAGTAACAAACGCGTCTTGTAGGTACTCACCGTCTTGTTACTGAGGAACATGCTATCGGCGATTTCCTTGTTGCTCTTGCCGCGCGCCAGTTGTTGCAACACCATCATCTCCCTACCAGAGAGCCGCTCGACCATCTCCACTTCCGTCCCGCCACCCACCCCAGTCTTGCCCTTGTGCAACGCCTGATTGGGAAAGTAACTGTAGCCTGACAGCACAGCCTTGATCGCACTGAGCAACTCTGTCAGGTCCTGCTGCTTGCAGACATAGCCAGCAGCGCCTGCCTGCATGCAGCGCATCGAGAAATGCCCTGGAGCCTGGGAAGTCAGTACCAGCACCTTGCTCGCAGGACTGACCAAGGTTATCCGGGCGATGACTTCCAGTCCATCGAGCTTGGGAATCCCAATATCCAGAATGACAATATCGGGTAGATGATCCCGTGTCAGTTGCAAGGCATCCACACCGTTGTCGGTTTCCGCCACCACCTCGTAACCATGCCGCTCCATCAGCATGCGTACCGCCAGGCGAATGACCGGGTGATCATCCACGATCAGCACTTTGTTCATGCGATATCCATTGTTTCGTTATTTTTAATTACGACACTCCACCATAACCGAACATCGCAACGCTTTATGCAACGGTTTCCTTGGCAGAGACATTCCAAGAAACTACTTACTCCATTTAAGGAAATTTCCTACATGCATCCCCCGATACTCAAGGGCGTGCCCCCTGCAGGCTGCAGCGTTAAAAAAATAGCACTGGCGTGGACGGGATAAAATCGCAAATCAATTACACTCTGCGCAGGAAACTTCAACTTCCCACGCAGAATATTCAAATCCATGAATCGATAAGTCGGTTTTCCTCACAAGGAACCAGCACCAACTGATCCTGTGCTGTCAAACAGACTACTGATGAGCCATACCCATCGCAGGCACTTATCATGAGTCAAGAATCAATCAGCCCACTGGCCCTCATCGCCGTATTCGCCGGAGTCATCGAAGCCTCAGCACTGGCTTCGCTGCCATTCCTGAGCGAAAGTAGTCAGACCATCTACACATGGTTTCTGGTGGGATTTCCGTTTTTTCTGACGGTATTGTTTTTCCTGACGCTCAATTTCAACAGCAATACGTTGTTCGCCCCCGACAAGCACGATGCGCCTGCGCCCTGCCATACTCCAGACAAAGCATCACCCTCCCAGACCTCCAGTACACCTCCCGACAACCTGGCTCCCCGAACCAGTGCCGAGAAGCCACCTGAGCCAGGCGAAGAACCCATGGTCATTGCAATCTCCGGCCCGGACAGCCGCAAGCTGATCGAGAACCAGGTACTGCGCCTGATCAATCGCCCGGTTCGAGCGGCCCGGCGCTGGACGTTGTACAACCTGGATACACGCACATGCATCCAGTTCAAGGTCAGCCCCATGCAGGGCAATCTCGAAACGCCCCCGAACATCCATCACCCAAGCTGAGCAACAGGCAACAAAAAACCCGGCCAAGGCCGGGTTTTTCATCACCATCCAAACTCAGAGCAGCGAACGCCCCTTGTTGGCCGCGATACGCATGCGCAGTGCATTCAACTTGATGAAACCTGCCGCGTCAGCCTGGTTGTAGGCACCACCATCTTCCTCGAAGGTCGCGATGTTGGCATCGAACAACGAATCGTCAGACTTGCGGCCGACAACGGTCACGTTGCCCTTGTACAGCTTCAGGCGGACGACACCGTTCACATTGACCTGCGAAGCGTCGATCATCTGCTGCAGCATCAGGCGCTCAGGGCTCCACCAGTAGCCGGTGTAGATCAGGCTGGCGTACTTCGGCATCAGCTCATCCTTCAGGTGAGCGACTTCGCGATCAAGGGTGATCGACTCGATGGCGCGGTGGGCTTTGAGCATGATGGTGCCGCCCGGAGTTTCGTAGCAGCCACGGGACTTCATGCCGACGTAACGGTTCTCGACGATGTCGAGGCGGCCGATACCATTGGCGCCACCGATACGGTTCAGGTCGGCAAGCACAGTGGCAGGCGACTTCTCGACGCCGTCGATGGCGACGATGTCACCGTTGCGGTAGGTCAACTCGATGTAAGTGGCCTGGTCCGGGGCGTTTTCCGGGGAGACGCTCCAACGCCACATGTCTTCCTCGTGCTCGGTCCAGGTATCTTCCAGGACACCGCCTTCGTAGGAGATGTGCAGCAGGTTGGCATCCATCGAGTACGGCGACTTCTTCTTGCCGTGGCGCTCGATCGGAATGCCGTGCTTCTCGGCGTAGTCCATCAGTTTCTCGCGGGACAGCAAGTCCCACTCACGCCACGGGGCGATAACCTTCACACCGGGCTTGAGCGCATAAGCGCCCAGCTCGAAACGCACCTGGTCGTTACCCTTGCCGGTCGCACCGTGGGAAATGGCATCGGCGCCGGTTTCGTTGGCGATCTCGATCAGACGCTTGGCGATCAGCGGACGGGCGATGGAGGTACCCAGCAGGTACTCGCCTTCGTAGACGGTGTTGGCGCGGAACATCGGGAAGACGAAGTCACGCACGAATTCTTCGCGCAGATCGTCGATGTAGATTTCTTTCACGCCCATCGCCTGAGCCTTGGCGCGGGCCGGTTCGACCTCCTCGCCCTGCCCCAGGTCAGCGGTGAAGGTCACCACTTCACAGTTGTAGGTGTCCTGCAGCCACTTGAGAATCACCGAAGTATCAAGGCCGCCGGAATACGCCAATACGACCTTTTTTACGTCCGCCATGCCATCACTCCACGGGATTGTACGGAAAGGCGTTGATTCTACCGACGTTGCCGAAAAATTTACAATGGGGCGACAGCTTGTGACGACAAAGCGACAGTAACTGTCGAGGGCGCGACCCGTGGTCGCACTCAGGCCTTGGTTGCCGTAGCAGGTTTCACGGGGGCTGCGGCAGGCGCAGAAGGCGTGGCCGGAATCGGTGCGGCCGCGGCCGGCACCGCAGGTGCAGCAGGCTTTTCCACGGGCTTCTCCACCGGGGTCACGCGGTCTAGCTGAATATTCACTCGGCGGTTGCGCGCACGGTTGGCGGCACTGTTGTTCTTGGCCAGTGGATAGCGCTCGCCATGGAAACGCACGGTGATCTGGTCTTCCGGCACACCATGGGCCTTCAGGTACTCGGCCACTGCCAGGGCACGGCGACGGGAGGTGTCACGATTGGTCAGGCGATTTCCGCTGTTGTCTGAATGGCCGTCGAGCTCAATGTGGTTGACCGACGGGTCGGCCTTCAAGTAGTCGAGGACCACATCCAGACGGGCACGCCCCGCAGCGTCCAGCTCGATCCCCGCACCAGGAAAGCCGACCTGGGTCTGGCGGATCTGGTCGAAGTTCATCGGCAACAGTTTCGCGGCGCACGCCTGGTAGTCGCCATAGGCCTTGGTGAAACTCACCGGGAGCACATGCACTTCCATGGGCCGACCACCTTCGCCGGCATAATTGCGCACCACCGTGCTGCGCCCATCGAGCAAGCCATTGATCAGGCGGCTGGCCTGACCCTGGGACGAAGTGAACAACACCCCCGTGCGGGCCATGCGCACAGCACCCAGGTTGACATCGCCGCGCCCCGGTTGCCAGGGCGCTGCCGCCGCCAACAACGTGGCGGAACCGGCCCCCAGTACATTACTGTCCGAACGCAATTGGAAGGTCGGCTGCTCGCCGGCGCGACGCACGAACTCACCGCTGCCGAAGCCGTCGATCGGCTGGATCAGGCGACACTCGAACTGGTCTCCCTCGACTTTCCAGGCAACGTTCTCCACGCGGGTCTGGAAGGTCAGGGCCCCGGCCGGCAAGCTGGCGACGAGGGTGAACAGGGCTAGGTAACGCTGGCGCACGGGCGGCTCCACAGATTCTGACGGCTTACCTCAAGGCTATCGGTCGCTCGTCGGAAAACTTGATAGCCGTGCTTGAACAGGGGTTTTCCGGTAGGATTGGCTTCTGAGTTCGACCCGCCTGGAATCCCCAATGTCCGATCGCCTGACCCTCCTGCGCCCCGACGACTGGCACATCCATCTGCGCGATGGTGCCGTCCTGCAACATACCGTCGGCGACGTGGCGCGCACCTTCGCCCGCGCCATCATCATGCCCAACCTCGTACCGCCGGTACGCAACGCCCTCGAGGCCGGTGGCTACCGCGAGCGCATTCTCGCCGCGCGCCCGGCCGGCAGCCGTTTCGAACCGCTGATGGTGCTCTACCTGACCGACCGCACCAGCCCCGAGGATATCCGCGCGGCCAAGGCCAGTGGCTTCGTGTATGCCGCCAAGCTCTACCCGGCCGGCGCCACTACCAATTCCGACTCGGGCGTGACCAGCATCGACAACATCTTCCCGGCGATCGAGGCCCTGGCCGAGACTGGCATGCCCCTGCTGGTGCACGGTGAAGTGACGCGCAGCGAGATCGACGTGTTCGACCGCGAGAAGCGTTTCATCGACGAGCACATGCGCCGCCTGGTCGAACGCTTCCCAACGCTGAAGGTGGTGTTCGAGCACATCACCACCGCCGATGCCGCACAGTTCGTCACCGAGGCCCCGGCCAACGTTGGCGCAACCATCACCGCCCAGCACCTGCTGTACAACCGCAACCACATGCTGGTCGGCGGCATCCGCCCGCACTTCTATTGCCTGCCCATCCTGAAGCGCAACACCCATCAGGTCGCGCTGCTCGATGCCGCCACCAGCGGCAATCCGAAGTTCTTCCTGGGCACCGACTCGGCCCCCCACGCCAAGCACGCCAAGGAAGCCGCCTGCGGCTGCGCCGGCTGCTACACCGCCTACGCCGCCATCGAGCTGTACGCCGAGGCGTTCGAGCAACGCAACGCGCTGGACAAGCTCGAAGGCTTCGCCAGCAAGCACGGCCCGGACTTCTACGGCCTGCCACGCAACACCGACACCATCACCCTGGTGCGTGACGAGTGGACCGCCCCCGACAGCCTGCCCTTTGGTGACAACACCGTGATCCCCCTGCGCGCCGGTGAAAAACTGCGCTGGCGCCTGCTGGAGGACAACGCGTGAGCGAAGACCTCTACGAAGACGACCAGGACAGCCAGGTCAGCAGCGGCTCGCGCCATCCCATGGCCGAACGTTTCCGCGGTTACCTGCCGGTGGTGGTGGATGTTGAGACCGGCGGTTTCAACAGTGCCACCGACGCCCTGCTGGAAATTGCCGCCGTGACCATCGGCATGGACGAGAAAGGCTTCCTGTTCCCCGAGCACACCTACTTCTACCGGGTTGAACCGTTCGAAGGGGCCAACATCGAGGCGGCCGCACTGGAGTTCACCGGCATCAAGCTAGACCACCCGCTGCGCATGGCGGTGAGCGAGGAAAGTGCGCTCACCGACATCTTCCGGGGTGTGCGCAAGGCCCTGAAGGCCAACGGCTGCAAGCGAGCGATTCTGGTCGGGCACAACAGCAGCTTCGACCTGGGCTTCCTCAACGCCGCCGTGGCGCGCAACGACATCAAGCGCAACCCGTTCCACCCATTCTCCAGCTTCGACACGGCTACCCTCGCCGGCCTCGCCTATGGCCAGACCGTATTGGCGCGGGCCTGCCAAAGCGCGGATATCGACTTTGATGGCCGCGAGGCCCACTCGGCGCGTTACGACACAGAGAAGACCGCCGAGCTGTTCTGCGGCATCGTCAACCGCTGGAAAGAAATGGGCGGCTGGCGCGATTTCAACGATTGAACCCCGCCCCTGTAGGAGCCGGCCTCGCCGGCGAACACCGGCAGCGCCGGTGCCAGCCACCGCGCATCCTGGTTCGCCGGCAAAGCCGGCTCCTACAGGGTGGCGCTCAATCGTAGATATAAAAAAACCGGCCTCATGGGCCGGTTTTTTTATTCGCGTGGCAATTACAGCTTGCCAGCGTTCTCGCTCAGGTAAGCCGCAACACCTTCCGGCGAAGCGTTCATGCCCTTGTCGCCTTTCTTCCAGTTGGCCGGGCAGACTTCGCCGTGCTCTTCGTGGAATTGCAGGGCGTCGACCAGGCGCAGCAGCTCGTCCATGTTACGGCCCAGTGGCAGGTCGTTGACGATCTGCGAACGAACAACACCGTTGGTGTCGATCAGGAAGGCACCACGGAAGGCCACGCCGCCTTCGGACTCGACGTCGTAGGCCTTGCAGATTTCGTGGGTCATGTCGGCAGCCAAGGTGTACTTGACCTGGCCGATGCCGCCATTGTTGACCGGGGTGTTACGCCAGGCGTTGTGGGTGAAGTGCGAGTCGATCGACACGCCGATCACTTCCACGTTGCGTGCCTGGAAGTCAGGGATGCGGTGGTCCAGGGCGATCAGCTCGGACGGGCAGACGAAGGTGAAGTCCAGCGGGTAGAAGAACACCAGGCCGTACTTGCCCTTGATGGCCGAGGCCAGGTTGAAGCTGTCGACGATCTCGCCGTTGCCCAGCACGGCCGGTACGGTGAAGTCAGGGGCTTTTTTGCCTACGAGTACACTCATTCGATTTCTCCTGATGAGGGGTAAAACCTTGCCCGGATGAGACGTGCCCACCCGGAATCCGACAAAGGCCGACCATCATACACGGCTTAGGGTGACAGGCCGAATCTCTACCACCGGTCGCTCAAGGACGCCACTTCCAGAAAGTGCTTTGACAAGCATTCTCATTACCATTACTCTCCAACCCATCGACTCAACCCGCAATGGTTAGCCCTTATGTATGTGTGTCTCTGTGTCGGTGTCACCGACGGACAGATCCGCGATGCGATCTACGAAGGATGCTGCAGCTACAAGGAAGTTCGAGCCGCCACCAATGTCGCCAGCCAATGTGGCAAGTGCGCCTGCCTCGCCAAGCAGGTGGTGCGTGAAACCCTGACCGAGCTGCAACTCAGCCAACAGGCCGTGCTGCCCTACCCCGTTGAATTCAACGCGGCGTAACAAATCAGATTTTGAAGAACCGGACCTCGCGTCCGGTTTTTTTATGCCTGTAATTCAATAAGTTAGCGCCATAACGCGGTTCACAAACATTCTTATTCCGATTAAATTTCACTTATTATTCAATAACTTAGGTTTGACACATGGGATAGCCAGGCTCAAACTTGTATTCATTGGCTCAACTTCCACAGGGCAGGACCCCATCATGAAAGGCGACGTAAGCGTCATCCAGCATCTCAACAAGATCCTCGGAAACGAGCTGGTCGCAATCAACCAGTATTTCCTGCATGCGCGTATGTATGAGGACTGGGGCCTGAACAAGCTCGGCAAGCACGAGTACAAGGAATCCATCGACGAGATGAAGCACGCTGACAAACTGATCAAGCGTATTCTCTTCCTCGAAGGCATCCCCAACGTCCAGGACTTGGGCAAGCTGCTGATCGGCGAGCACACCAAAGAGATGCTCGAGTGCGACCTGAAGATCGAGAAGAAGGGCCACGCCGACCTCAAGGCCGCCATCGCCCATTGCGAGACCGTTGGCGACTTCGGCTCTCGTGAACTGCTCGAAGACATCCTCGAGTCCGAGGAGGAGCACATCGACTGGCTGGAAACTCAACTGGGCCTGATCGACAAGATCGGCATCGAGAACTACCTGCAATCGCAGATGGGCGAAGAATAAGCCCACTCGCCCGTAGGAGCGGCTTTAGCCGCGATGCCGGCAACGCGGTTTCGGGCACCCGCTTCGCGGGTGATCGCGGCTAAAGCCGCTCCTACAGAGACGCGCGTCAAATCACGTCAGAAAACAAAAAGCCCCGCAATTGCGGGGCTTTTTGCATGCAAGGACCGGATCAGGCCTCGGAAGCCTTGGCCTTGGCGGCAGCTTCCTTGATCAGGGTCTGCAGTTCGCCGTTGGCAAACATCTCGCTCATGATGTCGCTGCCACCAACCAGCTCACCGGCGACCCACAGTTGCGGGAAGGTCGGCCAGTTGGCGTACTTGGGCAGGTTGGCGCGGATTTCCGGGTTCTGCAGGATGTCGACGTAGGCAAACTTCTCGCCACAACCCATCACGGCTTGCGCCGCCTTGGCCGAGAAGCCGCACTGCGGGGCATTCGGCGAGCCTTTCATGTAAAGCAGAATGGTGTTGTTGGCGATCTGCTCTTTGATTGTTTCGATGATATCCATGAAGCACCTCGGCTGAACTTTCCGACGTGATCGTCGGCACGGTGGCGCATTGTAACGGAAAGCCGAGCAGCGTGCTCGGCCTTGCCGATGTTCAAGCGGCCTCTACCTCCACCGGCACGCCATTTAGCGCGGCATTGCCGGAAACACCGTCGCGCAGATACTCGTCGGTCAGGTCGTTGGCGCTGACGCCTGGCTGCGCACTGGCGATCTGCAATCGCGCGCCCTGGCGAGCATGGCCAAAGCCATGGGGCAGGCTGACCACGCCTGGCATCATCTCATCGCTGGCCTGGACCTGCACTTCGAGCATGCCGGTCCGCGACCGCACCCGCACGGTCTGACCATCCTGAAGTTGCCGCTGGTGCAAGTCGTCCGGGTGCATCAGCAGTTGATGACGTGGCTTGCCTTTCACCAGCCGATGGAAGTTGTGCATCCATGAATTGTTGCTGCGTACATGGCGGCGGCCGATCAGCAGCAGTTGCCCGGGAGCGAGCGGCGCCTGCCGGGCAAGGCGCCGCAAATCGGCGAGCAGCACTGCGGGTGCCGCCTCGACCGCCTGGCTGGCCGTCCCAAGACGCGCCGCAAGGTTCGGTCGCAACGGCCCAAGGTCCAGCCCATGTGGATGTCGGTCGAGCGCCTGCACGGACAATTGCAGCGGCGACTGGTCACCATGGCGCCCCTTGCGCAGGGCGATGTCGATCATCTGTGCCGGCGGGAGGGTCGCCTTGAGCTCGATCAGAGCCCGGTTGGCGAAAGCCTTCGCCAGACCGACGAAAATCTCCCAGTCATGCAAAGCGCCTTCAGGTTTGGGCAGGATCGCCCGGTTAAAACGGGTGACATTGCGCACCGCCAGCAGGTTGAACGTGGAATCGTAGTGATCATTCTCCAGCGCCGACGTCGACGGCAGGACCAGATCCGCATGACGAGTGGTTTCGTTGATGTACAAGTCGATGCTGAGCATGAATTCGAGGCCTGCAAGCGCCTCGTCCAGACGGCGGCCATTGGGCGTGGACAGCACCGGATTGCCGGCCACCGTCACCAGGGCCCGCACTTGCCCTTCGCCGGGTACGAGGATTTCCTCGGCCAAGGCCGAGACCGGCAACTCGCCCCCGTACTCCGGCAAGCCTGAAACCCGGCTCTGCCATTGGTTGAAGTGCCCACCCGAAGTACTGGCGACCAGGTCCACCGCAGGCTCGGTACACAACGCCCCCCCTTCACGGTCGAGGTTGCCGGTGACCAGGTTGATCAGTTGCACCAGCCAGTGGCAAAGCGAACCGAACGCCTGGGTGGAAACACCCATTCGTCCATAGCACACGGCCTTGTCGGCAGCGGCGAAGTCACGGGCCAGTTGCCGGATATCGTCCTGCGCAATGCCGCACAACGCACTCATGGCCCCCGCATCGAAGGGGGCGATGGCTTCACGCACCTGCTCCAACCCATTGACCGGCAGGTGCGAGCCACGGCCCAGGCCTTCGGCGAACAGGGTGTGCAATACCCCGCACAGCAGCGCCGCATCACCACCGGGGCGGACAAACAGGTGCGTGTCGGCCATCGCCGCCGTCTCGCTGCGACGCGGGTCGACCACCACCAGGCGCCCTCCCCTGGCCTTCAGCGCCTTCAAGCGTTTCTCGACATCCGGCACCGTCATGATGCTGCCATTGGACGCCAGTGGATTGCCGCCGAGAATGAGCATGAAGTCGGTGTGATCGATATCCGGGATCGGCAATAGCAGGCCATGCCCGTACATCAGGTGACTGGTCAAATGCTGCGGCAGCTGGTCCACCGAGGTGGCGGAATAGCGATTGCGGGTCTTGAGCAGGCCCAGGAAGTAGTTGCTATGGGTCATCAAGCCATAGTTGTGCACACTGGGATTGCCCTGATACACCGCAACGGCATTGCGCCCATGGGCCTGCTGGACTGCCCACAGGCGCTCGGCGGCAAACTCGAAGGCCTCGTCCCAGCCGATCGCCTGCCATTGATCACCGATACGCCGATGGGGCTGGCGCAGCCGATCGGGGTCCTCCTGGATATCCTGCAGGGCGACCGCCTTGGGGCAGATATGGCCGCGGCTGAACGGGTCCTGCGGGTCGCCCTTGATCGAGCTGATATGCGCCCGGCCATCGGCTTCATGGGTGACTTCGATGTTCAGGCCGCAGATGGCCTCGCACAGGTGACAGGCTCGGTGATGCAGGGTCTTGGTCATGGCCGCCTCTGCCTTGTTGTTCTGGTCGATCGACTATGCGCCGCTGGCCACAGGCGTGCCAGCGAGGTTCGTGGCGTGAATCGGGCGACATCAGTCGCACGATTCGCGACGGTGAGTTTGCCAAAGGCGCGTCGAGCCGTGTACAACCTCTGTAGCAAATAAAAAACAGTCTGGTTCCAAGGGTTTGCGACACCCTCTGATACAGAGCCACTGTTTCCCCTCTTGGTTTGAGGCGACATTTAATTATAGTATTGCGCCTTTCCCTATTCCGTCCGCCCCGTGCGGTTTACGCCGCAGGTCACCCCCGTTGTCAAAAAAACCATACGGTCGACCTGCACACCGTTGCAGATAAGGTAGTCAATCATGAGCGCAAGGCACTTTCTCTCCCTGATGGATTTCACTGCTGACGAACTGCTCGGCGTGATCCGTCGAGGCATCGAGCTGAAGGACCTGCGCAAGCGCGGCGTGCTGTTCGAGCCGTTGAAGAGCCGCGTGCTGGGGATGATCTTCGAGAAGTCCTCCACCCGTACCCGTGTCTCCTTCGAGGCCGGCATGATCCAGCTCGGTGGCCAGGCCATCTTCCTTTCGCCCCGCGATACGCAACTGGGCCGTGGCGAACCGATCGCCGACAGCGCCATCGTGCTGTCGAGCATGGTCGATGCGGTGATGATCCGCACCCATGCCCACAGCACCCTCACCGAATTCGCCGCCCATTCGAAGGTGCCGGTGATCAACGGCCTGTCGGATGAGTCGCACCCCTGCCAGTTGCTGGCCGACATGCAGACGTTCATGGAGCACCGCGGTTCGATCCAGGGCAAGACCGTGACCTGGGTCGGCGATGGCTTCAACATGTGCAACTCCTACATCGAGGCCGCCGTGCAGTTCGATTTCCAGCTGCGCATCACCTGCCCTGGAGGCTACGAGCCCGACCCACGCTTCCTGCAACTGGGTGGCGAGCGCGTGCAGATCATCCGCGACCCCAAGGAAGCCGTGCGCGGCGCCCACCTGGTCACCACGGATGTCTGGACTTCCATGGGCCAGGAAGAGGAAACTGCACGGCGCCTGGCGCATTTCGCGCCTTACCAGGTCACCCGCGAACTGCTCGACCTGGCGGCACCCGATGCCCTGTTCATGCACTGCCTGCCCGCCCACCGTGGCGAGGAGATCAGCCAGGACCTGCTCGACGACCCGCGCTCGGTCGCCTGGGACGAAGCTGAGAACCGCCTGCATGCACAGAAGGCCCTCCTGGAATTCCTTGTAGAACCGGCTTACCACCACGCATGAGTCAACCCTTACTGCTCAACCTGCGCAACCTCGCCTGCGGCTATGGCGACCAGCGCATCGTCCAGAACCTCAACCTGCACCTGAACGCAGGCGACATCGGTTGCCTGCTGGGCTCATCCGGTTGCGGCAAGACCACGACGCTTCGCGCCATCGCCGGCTTCGAGCCGGTGCACGAAGGCGAGATCCAGCTGGCCGGCGAGGTCATCTCCCGCGCCGGGTTCACCCTGGCGCCGGAGAAACGCCGGATCGGCATGGTGTTCCAGGACTATGCGCTGTTCCCCCACCTCACCGTGGCACAGAACATCGCCTTCGGCATCGGCAAGCACCCACGCCAGGCCGACGTGGTCGAAGAAATGCTCGAGCTGGTCAAGCTCGGCGGCCTCGGTGGGCGCTACCCACACGAGCTGTCCGGCGGCCAGCAGCAGCGGGTCGCCCTGGCCCGCGCCCTGGCGCCCGAGCCGCAGCTGTTGCTGCTCGACGAGCCGTTCTCCAACCTCGACGTGGAACTGCGCCGACGCCTCAGCCATGAAGTGCGCGACATTCTCAAGAGCCGTGGTACGAGTGCCATCCTGGTCACCCATGACCAGGAGGAAGCCTTCGCCGTCAGCGACCATGTCGGTGTATTCAAGGAAGGCTGCCTGGAGCAGTGGGACACGCCCTATAACCTCTACCACGAACCGCAGACACCCTTCGTTGCCAGCTTCATCGGCCAGGGTTACTTCATTCGTGGCCAGATGAGCAGCCATGACGCAGTGACCACCGAGCTCGGCGAGCTGCGTGGCAATCGCGCCTATACCATGGCCCTGGGCAGCTCGGTGGACGTACTGCTGCGCCCGGACGACATTCTCCACGCACCTGACAGCGAGTTGCGTGCGCAGATCGTTGGCAAGAGCTTCCTCGGTGCTTCGACCCTGTATCGCCTGCAACTGGCCACCGGCAGCCAGCTCGAGGCGATCTTCCCAAGCCATATCGACCATCAGGTCGGCCATGACGTCGGGATCGCCGTGGCGGCCGATCACCTGGTGCTGTTCCCGGTGCCAGGCAGCGTCGCGGCCCAGCTGCCTCGCCAGGAAAACGGTGTGCGCCGCTACAGCTCAGCGCACTGACCCTTGTAGGAGCCGGCTTGCCGGCGAACGCGATAGTCCTGGCAACAGCGTTTGCCTGTCGATCACATTCGCCGGCAAGCCGGCTCCTACAGGCGACCGATTTCGGCGAACTGGGCTTGGGTGTGGGTGGCAAGCACCGACGCGGCCAACTCGACTTCCAGTCCACGACGCCCAGCACTCACATGAATGGTTTCGTGATGTTGCGCCGACTGGTCGATGAACGTGCGCAAGCGCTTCTTCTGCCCCAGCGGGCTGATCCCCCCCACCAGGTAACCGGTTGCACGCTGGGCAGCCTGCGGGTCGGCCATCTCGCACTTCTTCACGCCAGCGGCGTGGGCCAGCGCCTTGAGATCCAGCGTGCCAACCACCGGCACCACCGCTACCAGCAACTCCCCTTTCTCGCTGCTGGCCAGCAGGGTCTTGAACACCCGAAGCGGATCGAGCCCCAGCTTTTCCGCGGCCTCCAGACCGTAGGAAGCCGTTTTCGGATCATGTTCGTAACTGTGCACGCGGTGCTCGGCGCGCGCCTTCTTCAGCAAGTCCAGGGCGGGGGTCATCTAGGGCTCCATGCGATCACGGGTCGGCAGGTACTTTAGGGCAATTCCACCAGATGGACCAGCACAAGCCCCAGGCTAGAGCAGCGGCCATATGTTCGCACCACGGCGTGGCGGTCAGATTGTGGCCAGGCGTTCATTTTCGACCTTTGACATCAGCGTTTCTTGTCTATATTTTTTCGTTTGTGAATAAATGGTGCACCTATAAGGTGCACTTCCCGTACCTGCCCGGCGTCCATGGGGATAGACTCCGGGCTTTTTGCTGTCGAGCGCCCAGCGCCTCACAACAACAAAAAACCGAGGTCAAACATGACGACTGCTCTACGACAACCCACGCTTTCCGGCCAGTGCCTCGCCGAATTCCTCGGCACCGCCCTGCTCATCTTCTTCGGCACAGGTTGTGTCGCCGCGCTCAAGGTCGCTGGCGCCAGCTTCGGCCTGTGGGAGATCAGCATCATCTGGGGGGTCGGCGTGAGCATGGCGATCTACCTGACCGCCGGCGTTTCCGGCGCTCACCTGAACCCGGCGGTAAGCATCGCCCTGGCCCTGTTCGCCGGCTTCGACAAACGCAAGCTGCCGTTCTACATCCTGGCCCAGGTGTGTGGCGCGTTCTGCGGTGCCGCCCTGGTCTATACCCTGTACAGCACCCTGTTCTTCGATTTCGAACAAGCCCACAATATGCTGCGCGGCAGCCAGGCCAGCCTCGAGTTGGCCTCGGTCTTCTCCACTTACCCGCATCCATCGCTATCGATCGGCCAGGCGTTTCTGGTCGAAGTGATCATCACTGCCATCCTGATGGCCGTGATCATGGCCCTGACCGACGACAACAACGGCCTGCCCCGTGGCGCCACCGCGCCGCTGCTGATCGGCCTGTTGATCGCGGTGATCGGTAGCGCCATGGGCCCGTTGACCGGCTTCGCGATGAACCCGGCGCGTGATTTCGGGCCCAAGCTCATGACGTTCCTGGCCGGTTGGGGCGAAATTGCCTTCACTGGTGGGCGCGATATTCCGTATTTCCTGGTTCCGGTGTTCGCACCGATCCTCGGCGCCAGCCTGGGCGCGGCCCTCTACCGTGGCCTGATTGCCCGCAACCTGCCGACGGCGCAAGCCACGAACCTGCAGACAGACGATAATCCTCAGTGTGACACCCAGGCTTCCTGATGCCAGCGCCGGGCGCCTGGGTCGATTGACCCGCGCCCGCCACGCCCTGACCTACTCCCATTTCGTGCAAGGCCATCGACATGACTGACAACCTGGACAAGAACTACATCATCGCCCTGGACCAGGGCACCACCAGTTCCCGCGCCATCATCTTCGATCGCGATGCCAATGTGGTCGGCACCTCGCAGCGCGAGTTCGCCCAGCACTACCCACAGGCCGGCTGGGTCGAGCACGACCCAATGGAAATCTTCGCCACCCAGTCCGCCACCATGGTCGAGGCCCTGGCCCAAGCCGGCATCAGCCACGCCCAGGTCGCCGCCATCGGTATCACCAACCAGCGTGAAACCACCGTCGTCTGGGACAAAGAGACCGGCCGCCCGGTCTATAACGCCATCGTCTGGCAATGCCGCCGCAGCACCGAGATTTGCGCCCAGCTCAAGCGCGACGGCCACGAACAGTACATCCGCGAGGCCACCGGCCTGGTCACCGACCCCTACTTCTCCGGCACCAAGCTCAAGTGGATCCTGGACAACGTCGAAGGTGCCCGTGAACGCGCCGAACGCGGCGAGCTGCTGTTCGGCACCATCGATACCTGGCTGATCTGGAAGTTCTCCGGCGGCAAGGTGCACGTCACCGACTACACCAACGCCTCACGCACCCTGATGTTCAACATCCATACGCTGCACTGGGACGAGAAGCTGCTCGATATCCTTGGCATTCCACGGCAGATGCTGCCTGAAGTGCGCCCATCGTCCGAGGTCTACGGCAAGACCAAGAGCGGTATCGACATCGCCGGTATCGCCGGCGACCAGCAGTCGGCGCTGTTCGGCCAGATGTGCGTGGAGCCGGGCCAGGCCAAGAATACCTACGGCACCGGCTGCTTCCTGCTGATGAACACCGGTGACAAGGCGGTCAAGTCGTCCCACGGCCTGCTCACCACTATTGCCTGCGGCCCGCGCGGCGAAGTGGCCTACGCGCTGGAAGGCGCGGTGTTCAATGGCGGCTCCACCGTGCAGTGGCTGCGTGACGAGCTGAAGATCGTCAACGATGCCCATGACACCGAGTACTTCGCCAGCAAGGTCAAGGACAGCAATGGCGTGTATCTGGTGCCAGCCTTTACCGGCCTGGGTGCGCCCTACTGGGACCCCTATGCCCGTGGCGCCCTGTTCGGGCTGACCCGTGGTGTCAAGGTGGACCACATCATTCGCGCCGCCCTGGAATCGATCGCCTACCAGACCCGCGACGTGCTCGACGCCATGCAGCAAGACTGCGGTGAGCGATTGTCCGAACTGCGCGTGGACGGTGGCGCGGTGGCCAACAACTTCCTCATGCAGTTCCAGGCCGACATTCTCGGCACCTGCGTCGAGCGCCCGAAGATGCGTGAAACAACGGCACTCGGTGCCGCCTACCTGGCGGGCCTGGCGTGCGGTTTCTGGAGCGGCCTGGACGAGCTGCGCGACAAGGCGATCATCGAGCGTGAGTTCAGCCCACAATTGGCTGAGGCCGAGAAAGAGAAACTGTACAAGGGCTGGCGCAAGGCCGTGGATCGCACACGCGACTGGGAAGATCACGACGCCTGATACCACTACTCTGTAGGAGCCAGCTTGCTGGCGAACGAGTGAAAACGTTCGCCAGCAAGCTGGCTCCTACAGAGTTTGGCGGCGCATTCAGACTGGTCGTCCACCCCTTCCTACGGCATCATTGCAGAATTTGTCCGGCTGCCCCAAAGGACCGCCCATGAATCTGCCCCCTCGCCAACAACAAATCCTCGAGCTGGTCCGTGAACGTGGCTATGTCAGCATCGAAGAAATGGCGCAGCTGTTCGTCGTCACCCCGCAGACCATCCGCCGCGATATCAACCAGCTCGCCGAGGCCAATCTGCTACGTCGCTACCACGGTGGCGCCGCCTACGACTCGAGTATCGAGAACACCGCCTACGCCATGCGCGCCGACCAGATGCGCGACGAAAAACAGCGTATCGCCGAAGCCGTGGCCCGGCAGATCCCCGACCACGCCTCGCTGTTCATCAATATCGGTACCACCACCGAGTCCATTGCCCGCGCGCTGCTCAACCACAACCACCTGAAGATCATCACCAACAACCTGCACGTGGCCGCGATCCTGGCCGCCAAGGACGACTTCGAAGTGCTGGTGGCCGGTGGCACGGTACGTCGGGACGGCGGCGTGGTGGGCCAGGCCAGCGTCGACTTCATCAACCAGTTCAAGGTCGATTTCGCAGTGGTCGGTATCAGCGGCATTGATGAAGACGGTAGCCTGCTGGACTTCGACTACCAGGAAGTGCGGGTGTCCCAGGCGATCATCGCCAATGCCCGCCAGGTGCTTCTCGCGGCGGACTCCAGCAAGTTCGGCCGCAATGCCATGGTGCGCCTGGGTTCGATCAGCCTGATCGACTGCCTGGTGACCGACCAAGCCCCGTCCCCAGCCCTTACCCAACTGCTCAACCAGTACAAGATCCGTCTCGACGTGGTCTGACGCCCCCTGTAGGAGCCAGCCTTGCTGGCGAACCAGCCAACAGTTCGCCAGCAAGGCTGACTCCTACAGATCGATGTTCATTAATGTTCATTTTTCTGTCATCTGATCAGTTTTTTCTATGAAGACTGACTGGCGACAGGCTTTCTGTTGCGCTAATATTTTCGAAAACGAACATCAATGTTCACTTTCGCTGTGAACAGCCTCAGGAGGCCTTGCCGTGTCCCAGCCCGTTTCGTCCCAGCCATCCCCTGCCGACTGCTATGACCTCGCCGTGATCGGCGGCGGCATCAATGGCGTGGGCATCGCGGCGGATGCCGCCGGGCGCGGCCTGAAAGTCTTCCTGTGTGAAAAGGATGACCTGGCACAACATACCTCCTCCGCCAGCAGCAAGCTGATCCACGGTGGCCTGCGCTACCTGGAGCACTACGAGTTCCGCCTGGTGCGCGAAGCCCTGGCCGAACGCGAAGTATTGCTGGCCAAGGCGCCGCACATCGTCAAACCCATGCGCTTCGTCCTGCCGCACCGCCCGCACCTGCGCCCGGCCTGGATGATCCGCGCCGGCCTGTTCCTGTACGACCACCTGGGCAAGCGCAAGCGCCTGGGTGCCTCGCGCGGCCTGCGCTTCGGCCCGGGCTACCCGCTCAAGCCGGCCATCACCCGCGGTTTCGAGTACGCCGACTGCGCGGTGGATGACGCACGCCTGGTGGTGCTCAACGCCATGGCCGCCCGCGAAAAAGGCGCGCACATTCATACCCGCACCCGCTGCCTGCGCGCCGAGCGCATCGATGGCCTGTGGCAGGTCGAACTGCAGCATGCCGACGGCAGCCTGCAGACCATTCGTGCCCGTGCCCTGGTCAACGCCGCCGGCCCCTGGGTCGCCAGCTTCATCAAGGACGACCTCAAGCTCGAGGCGCCCTACGGTATCCGCCTGATCCAGGGCAGCCACCTGATCGTCCCTCGCCTGTACGAAGGCGAGCACGCCTACATCCTGCAGAACGAAGACCAGCGCATCGTCTTCTGCATTCCATACCTGGACCGCTTCACCCTGATCGGCACTACCGACCGCGAGTACAGCGGTGACCCGGCCAAGGTGGCGATCACCGAACAGGAAACCGATTACCTGCTCAAGGTGGTCAACGAGCACTTCAACCACCAGCTCAGCCGTACTGACATCCTGCACACCTACTCCGGTGTACGCCCACTGTGCAACGATGAGTCGGACAACCCCTCGGCGGTTACCCGCGACTACACCTTGGCGCTGTCCGCCGCGCAAGGCGAGGCGCCGCTGCTTTCAGTGTTTGGCGGCAAGCTGACCACCTACCGCAAGCTGGCCGAGTCGGCCATGGGCGAATTGCAACCATTCTTCAGCCAGATGCGTGGCAGCTGGACCGCCAGCGCGCCACTGCCTGGTGGTGAAAGCATGACCACGGTGCAAGCCTTGGTCGACGCGGTGCTGGCACGCCATGGCTGGCTGCCGGTGGACATCGCCAAGCGTTGGGCGGTGACCTACGGCAGCCGCGTCTGGCGCTTGCTCGATGGCGTGGAAGGCCCAGAGGGCCTGGGGCAGTCCATCGGTGGTGGTCTGTTCAGCCATGAGGTGGACTACCTGCGCGAGCAGGAGTGGGCGGTCGATGCCGCCGACATCCTCTGGCGCCGCACCAAGCTGGGCCTGTTCACCACGACCGCCGAACAGCAGGCACTCGAGGAGTACCTGCGGCAGGCCCGTTTGAAGCAGGCACGCGTCCAGGCCGCTTGATCAACCCTCGGTAACCGCAGCGGGTACCAGGAAACGCGCGTAGGCCTCCTGAGCCAACTTCAGCCGGAGCGCCTGCAACGACGTTTCGTACTGCGTGCGCAACGCGTCGGACTGAACCAGATACATCTGCTCGGAGAGCAGCTCGGCATGGGTGAGCTGTTCGTCGAGTGCCGCAACCAGGGCATCGACCTGCTCCGGATAGCGAACGTGCACATACCGATCCCAGAAAGGTCGCTCCGACAGGGCCGCGCTCAGCCTTTCCGGCGTCTCCTCCCGCAACACCTGGAGCATCGCCGTGTTCAGGTCGCCCGGCGTCACCCTGGAATCCGTCAGGTAGTACATGCCATCTGGCTGGCCCGGAAGCCCCAGTGACTCGGCAAGATGTGTCCGATAGGCCAGGTAGACCTCGATAGGATCGACATCACCGCCCTTGCGCTCGAGCATGTTGACCTTCCGTGCGGCGATCGAATTGACCTCGTCCAGGCGATACAAGCCTTGACCAGCCTTCACCAGAGCCACCTCGCGCTCGGCCAGATTCTGCCCCGCCGCCAAGCGTTCCACATAGAGCGTGGTCTCCAGCTCGCTGAGTATCAGGAGCAGGCGATCTTCGCAGGTACGTGTTCCACCGGCCTGGGTGAACAGGATCGTACGTAGCTCAGTGTTCCGAGCGCAGGCGTCCAACATTCGCCAGATACGCCTTCGATAGAAATCTGCATGCTGGCGGAAGTCGGAAGTCTCGGCAAAATCGGCGATGAACTGGAACAGGTCCGTCGACTCAGGATCCTCACGCAACCTCAGCCATTGCGCTTCGCGTCTGCTACGAATTTTGCCAGTGCTGCCCGCCAGCCATCGTTCCCGCGCAGCCTTGTCGATCAACTGATGGCCGACGGGTCGCAGATTGTGGGGTTCGCTCGCGGCCATGTTCACCAACGCCTGACTGCTCTCGTCCAATGGGTTGTCGTGAAGCACCATCCGTTGCAGGCGCAACCGCATGTTGTGCAGGTCCTGGCGAACATGCTGAATGCTGTTGTTGCGCAAATCGGCAATCCCTTGCCAGGGCAGCTGCTCGACACGTTCCGGCAATGTGTCGAGTTCGGCAGCGTTCAGCGATAGATGACGCAGATGGCGTAACCCATCCACGTCAGGCGCACGGCCAAGCGGGTTATGACTCAGATCGAGCTCCCGCAAGTTGAGCAGTGTCTGCAGGCGCCGGTTACCGGCGCTGCTCATCACGATCCGATTATGGCCCAGGCGCAGGTAGCGCAACGAAACCAACTGCTCGATACCTGCCGGCACCTCGCTCAGCTGGTTATACCTGAGGTCGAGCTCCTGCAGTTCAGGAAAGCGCTCCAGGAAGTCCGCATCGAGCAAATCGAGGTCCATGTCGCGCAGGGTCAGACGCGTCACATGCGGGTATGTCACCCCCGTCGGCAGGCTTGGCAGGCTGCCGACATGCTCGCCGCGGATCAACAACCAATGGCCGCCATCTCCGAGCGTCGAGCTCTTGCGTCGCCAGCAACGGCGCAAGGCGCTGGCCACGCGCCTGCGCCTCAACTTGTCCAGCACTCCACGCCCTGCCCCCTGCCAGGCCTGCAGGGTCTCCCGCAGGCGGGCCAGCTGGCGCTGCAGCCGATTGTAGTGCAACCAGGGATCCACACGCCTGGCCAGCAGATCCTCGATGTAGCGCTCCAGTTGCGCGTTGTCGAAAGTGGGGTAGATCTGTTGGATACCTCGTCGGCTTGCCTGCAGACTGCTCGTCACGCGTACGTTCAGCGGGTACCCCAGACGGCCGTCGGCAAAGCGCGTCAGGGGGCGGATACCCTCGCCGACCGCCACCTGGCCGATCAAGCTGGCCACCTGATCTCGCTTTTCACTGGCGGCCTGCACCAGCTTGTCGATCAACGCCTGCTCATCAAGCGCGGCGTTGCCAAGGAGCAATTTTTGCGAAGGCTCCAGCGTCAGGAGTACGGCCTGGAGCAAGGTGTCCTGCACCGTTGCCTGCATCAAAGGGAGGCCCTGGCCGTCTCCCGCGAGGTAGCCTTCTTCGCCACGAACAATACAAATCACGTCCTGCGCCGCCGCCTCTTCACTCCCGATCTTGACACGCACCGGGCCTTCGCTGGAGCCTGCCCGGACTTCCAGGCGCAATGTCTGGGGCCAAGGGGCCAATTGGTCGACTAGGCCCAGCGCCAAGCGTTCGGTGCCTTGGTTGGCCGCGCTGGCCTGGCGCAAGCCAGCGATAGCCCTGTCCACCCGAGTGTCACGCAGGAACCAGTGCGCCTGCTCGGCAAGGCTCATTGGAACACGCCGCTTGTCCAGCAAATCCTTGAGTTGCGCCGAGCTGGCCCGTTCGACGATTTCTTTCGCGCCACGGCTGCTCAAGCCAGGAAAATCCCGTTTCAGCAGCGCCACTTCCGGCGTATCGGCAACCTGCCTGGAGCGAACCTCCACCTCGAGGGTTTCATCACGCAGTGCAGGCAATGCCTCGTGAATCTGGTAACGCTCCCAGGCATCCAGCAAGCGTGCGGGGGCCGCTCCCTGTTCCAGATGCAACAGGCGCAGGTGCTCTTCGGCGAAACCGGTGTTCTCGGCCAGCCTGATGGCCTGCTCGTCAGTGACAGTACTCAGCTCGCTGCCAAACTCGCGCATCAGCCTTCCTGTGCCGCTCCACTCATGAGCTGGTGGCTCACTGTGCACCTTCAAATGCCCGGCATCGGTCACGATAGGTGCCAATCCATCGACAAAAGGCACACGCTCCAGCACCTTGCCCACGGCGATCCCGCCCGTGGCGATGAGCGCTCCCACGGCAACGTTCTCTGCCACCCCGAACATATGCTGCAGCGCTGCCTGGCGGTCACCTAGCGTCCAGGCCTCGTACCCCTCGTAGACTTCGTTGGCAATCTGCACCGCCGCCACGCCGAGCATGACCTGACCCAGCACCGGCACGAACAGCCCGGCCAGGTTGAGCAGCGTCAACCCGCTCTCCACGTACAGGTCCAAGCGCACCCGACGCGCCGCGATGTCTTCATCGTCGGTCGGCACCGCCAACATCCGTGCGTCGTCGAGAATTTTCTCGATGCGTAGCTGGCGCAGGTACGCGAACAACGTGCCGTCGACAGCCGTGTGACGACCATCCAATTCGATAGCCTTGTGGCTGTCGGTGTCCTTGAGCAATGCGTTCAAGGCCTTGGTGAAAGATGGCCTGTCCCGTTCACGGATGAAACGCATGAAGAACTCCACATAGTCCTTCTGGCGAAACCGCTTCGCCAGCGTCGCATACAGCGCCGCCCAGGATTCGTGATGCTGCACGGACTGCAGCGGATCGTCCGGAATCCAGCTGATAACCCCCGTGACGCTATCGGCGGCCTTCTCCCGCACTTCCAGAGTCACCACCCCTTCCACCCGTTTGCCCAGCACGTTCAACTGCCGACACGTCAACACAGCTGTATCGCCGGGTACGATGGGTTGTGGCGAACACAGCGGTAACAACTGCAGATAGGCACGCTCATCAATGCTCGCCTCTAGAATCGCCCGGCGCACAGCAACCTCCAGGCGTGCCCTCAGGTCTTCCTCCATCTGCTCGTGGACTGTGGATTGCGCTGTCGTGACGCTCGGCTGCAAGCACCTCTTGAGAAGCGCCTGGTACTGACCACCGAGATCGAGGCTGCGGCAAAGCTGCGCGAACCCCGTGAACTCGATTTTCAAGCGATTATTGCTGGCGTCGAGGAATGTCGCGTCGCGCAGCAGATCGCCATAGGTTTCCTCTTCCGTGTAATTGTGAAGCGCCGCGGCCAGCAATGGCTGACTGGACACATGCCGGGATCTCAAGTGCGGGGCTGAATTGATCAAGGTGGGGTAATACGACGACTGCACAATCCGCACACTGCTGGTACGCATGTCGATATCGACCTTGAGCTGCTCAAGCACCGCTTGTTTCAGCAAGGGCTCGGCAAAGTCATCGAGCGCAGGTACGGACGCCATCAGCTCTCGCATCTTCTGCGCGCTCTTCTGTTGTGCCTTCAAAGCGCGATGCAAGGCCTGCAAGCGGCTGAGCGAGGCGGTCTGCATCCAGGCTGGAAGTCGCTTGGCAATTAAGGCATCAATGGAGTCGGGGGCAATCTCGTGAACACTCATGGGCTTTACCTGATGGGAAAAGCTCAGTTGGCCAGTGTCCTGGCCTGGCCTGTCGGTAGATAGTTATGCAAGGCGCCCATCACTCATTCGGATTTCCGAACGCCATATGGCAACGCGTTCGGTTTGACGGACATCAAATGACACCCAAAAACCTTCACCAAACAGTAATCCCCAGCATTTTCGCGGCGTTATGATCAGCACCGGGGCTTGGCACGACTCATGCTCTACACTCAGTAGCCGAATGCACACCGCTTCATGCTGTATTCGTTGAACGAAAGAGTCCGCCAACGGCTCCATAAAAAAAACAAACACGTCGAGGTAAATTTGATGCGCATCGTTCGTCAATTGCTGGGCGCCGCCATCGCGGCCGCGGTCATCGCGTCGCCAGTCATGGCTGAAGAACTGACCGGCACTCTCAAGAAGATCAAGGACTCGGGCACCATCACCCTGGGTCACCGCGACTCCTCCATTCCGTTCTCCTACCTCGCCGGCAAACCGGAGCCCGTGGGCTACTCCCACGACATCCAGCTGGCCGTGGTCGAAGCCCTGAAGAAGCAACTGGGCACCGACATCAAGGTCAAGTACAACCTGGTCACCTCGCAAACCCGCATCCCGCTGGTGCAGAACGGCACCGTCGACCTGGAGTGCGGTTCCACCACCAACAACGTCGAGCGCCAGCAGCAGGTCGGCTTCTCGGTGGGCATCTTCGAAGTGGGTACCCGCCTGCTGACCAAGGTCAAGGATGGCCAGCCATCCTTCAAAGACTTCCCGGACCTGGCCGGCAAGAACGTGGTGACCACCGCTGGCACCACCTCCGAGCGCATCCTCAAGGCGATGAACGCCGACAAGCAGATGAAGATGAACGTGATCTCGGCCAAAGACCACGGCGAAGCCTTCAACATGCTTGAAAGCGGCCGCGCCGTAGCCTTCATGATGGACGACGCCCTGCTGGCAGGTGAAATGGCCAAGGCCAAGAAGCCGACCGACTGGGTGATCACCGGCACGCCTCAGTCGTACGAAATCTACGGCTGCATGGTGCGCAAGGACGACCCGGCCTTCAAGAAAGCGGTCGACGAGGCCATCGTCGCCTACTTCAAGTCGGGTGAGGTCAACAAGAGCTACGACAAGTGGTTCCAGCAGCCGATTCCACCAAAAGGCCTGAACCTTCAGTTCCCGATGAGCGATGAACTGAAGAAGCTGATCGCCGAGCCGACCGACAAGGCTGCGGACGAGAAGAAGTCCTGACCTTCAGCTGATAGTGGCCTGGCGCGCATCCGCGCGAATCCATCCAACAGGCCACTTAGTTAGTGTCTAACCTTTACATCCGAGGGCGTCGAACGCCCCCGGATGTATCGAGGTGCCCGTGAAACAATCGTCTGAGGGGAAATCCCGATGAATTACAACTGGGACTGGGGCGTGTTCTTCAAGTCCACCGGCGTGGGCAGCGAAACCTATCTGGACTGGTACATCACCGGCCTGGGCTGGACCATCGCGATCGCCATTTCCGCCTGGATCATCGCGCTGCTGCTGGGGTCGCTCCTCGGTGTCATGCGCACCGTCCCGAACCGCCTGGTGTCAGGGATTGCCACCGCCTACGTCGAGCTGTTCCGCAACGTGCCGCTGCTGGTGCAGCTGTTCATCTGGTACTTCCTGGTGCCGGACCTGCTGCCCGAAGGCTTGCAGGAGTGGTTCAAGCAGGACCTCAACCCGACCACCTCGGCACTGATCAGCGTGGTCATCTGCCTCGGCCTGTTCACCGCCGCCCGTGTCTGCGAGCAGGTCCGCACCGGCATCCAGGCGCTGCCCCGCGGCCAGGAGTCGGCCGGGCGCGCGATGGGCTTCAGCCTGCCGCAGATCTACATGAACGTGCTGCTGCCCCAAGCCTACCGGATCATCATTCCGCCACTCACCTCGGAATTTTTGAACGTGTTCAAGAACTCCTCGGTGGCGTCGCTGATCGGCCTGATGGAGCTGCTGGCGCAGACCAAGCAGACCGCCGAGTTCTCCGCGAACCTGTTCGAAGCATTCACCCTGGCCACCCTGATCTACTTCACCCTGAACATGGGCCTGATGCTGCTCATGCGCATGGTCGAGAAGAAAGTCGCGGTACCGGGCCTGATTTCCGTGGGAGGCAAGTAAATGGACATGGATTTCAGTGAAATCATCCCGGCCCTGCCCGCTCTGTGGGACGGCATGGTCCTGACCCTGCAACTGATGGTCATGGGCGTGGTCGGTGGCATTGCCCTGGGCACCATACTCGCCCTGATGCGTTTGTCGTCGAACAAGCTGCTGGCCAATATCGCCGGCACCTACGTCAACTACTTCCGCTCCATCCCGCTGCTGCTGGTGATCACCTGGTTCTACCTGGCGGTGCCGTTCGTGCTGCGCTGGATCACCGGCGAAGATACCCCGGTAGGCGCGTTCACCTCCTGCGTCGTGGCGTTCATGATGTTCGAGGCGGCCTACTTCTGCGAGATCGTGCGCGCCGGCGTGCAGTCGATCTCCAAGGGCCAGATGGGCGCGGCCCAGGCGCTGGGCATGAGCTACGGCCAGTGCATGCGCCTGATCATCCTGCCCCAGGCGTTCCGCAAGATGACCCCGCTGCTGCTGCAGCAGAGCATCATCCTGTTCCAGGACACTTCGCTGGTCTACACCGTCGGGCTGATCGACTTCCTCAACTCGGCCCGCTCCAACGGCGACATCATCGGGCGCTCCCACGAGTTCCTGATCTTCGCTGGTGTCGTCTACTTCCTCATCAGCTTCTCCGCTTCCTGGCTGGTCAAGCGCCTGCAAAAAAGGATCACCGTATGATTTCCATCAAGAACGTCAACAAGTGGTACGGCGACTTCCAGGTACTGACCGACTGCAGCACCGAGGTCAAGAAAGGTGAAGTGGTGGTCGTGTGCGGCCCGTCCGGTTCGGGCAAGTCCACCCTGATCAAGTGCGTCAACGCCCTGGAACCGTTCCAGAAGGGCGATATCGTGGTCGACGGTACCTCCATCGCCGACCCGAAGACCAACCTGCCCAAGCTGCGTTCGCGGGTGGGCATGGTGTTCCAGCACTTCGAGCTGTTCCCGCACTTGTCGATCACCGAGAACCTGACCATCGCCCAGCGCAAGGTGCTTGGCCGCAGCGAGGCGGAAGCCACCAAGAAGGGCCTGGCCCTGCTCGACCGCGTGGGCTTGGGCGCCCACGCCAAGAAGCACCCAGGCCAGCTGTCCGGTGGCCAGCAGCAGCGCGTGGCCATCGCCCGCGCGCTATCGATGGACCCGATCGTCATGCTGTTCGACGAACCGACCTCGGCGCTGGACCCGGAAATGGTCAACGAAGTACTGGACGTGATGGTCGAGCTGGCCCACGAGGGCATGACCATGATGTGCGTGACCCATGAAATGGGCTTCGCGCGCAAGGTCGCCAACCGCGTGATCTTCATGGACAAGGGCAACATCATCGAGGACTGCCAGAAGGAAGACTTCTTCGGCAACCCGAACGCCCGTCACGAGCGCACCCAGCACTTCCTGAGCAAGATCCTGCAACACTAAGTCGGCCACAGTGACGCTGCCCGGCTTCGCGCCGGGCAGCGGATGCTGGTCGTGACAAGGCCACTGTGATGAAATGCGACCCTTCGCTCCTTCACCCTGCACAGCCCGCCGTGAAATCCCGCCTGATCCGCCAATTGCTGCTGCCGCCCCTGGTCATCCTGTTGATGGTCGGTCTGGGCCTGGCTGGCTTCCTGATCAGCGAGAACAACGGCATCCGCACCCTCAGCGAAACCGGCGAGCGCCAGCTGGAACTGCACGCGCGCACGGTCGAGAGCGAGATCAGCAAGTACACTTACCTGCCCAGCCTGCTCGAGCTGGAAGACAGCGTCTCGCAATTGCTCACCGACCCGGACGGCGGCTACCGCCAGACGGTCAACGAATACCTCGAAGGCCTGAACCGCCGCAGCCGCAGCCGGGCGATCTTCGTCCTCGACACCAACGGAAGGGTCCAGGCCACCAGCAACTGGCGCGATGCCGACTCGTTCCTGGGCGAGGACCTGTCGTTCCGCGCTTACTTCCAGGACGCCGTGCGCGGCGAGCCCGGGCGTTTCTACGGCATCGGCAGTACTACTGGCGAGGCCGGCTACTACCTGGCCCATGGGCTGGAAGAGCACGGCAAGATCATCGGTGTGGCAGTCATCAAGGTACGCCTCGATACGCTCGAAGAACGCTGGCAGCGTGCCCGCCTGGAAGCCTTTGTCAGCGATGAGAACGGCATCATCATTCTCTCCAGCGACCCGGCACGGCGCCTGAAGTCGGTGCGCCCGCTCTCGCCACAGATCAAGGAGCGCCTGGCGCGCAGCCTGCAGTACTACTGGTGGCCACTCAACGAGTTGCAGCCACTGGCCCGTGAAACCCTCGCCGACGGCGTGGAGAAACTCACCTTCCCGGCCAACAGCGAAACCGCCCAGGGCAAGCAGCGTGAAGTCGCCTACCTGGCCCAGACCCGGCGCCTGGCCGACACCCCCTGGCATTTCACATTGCTCACGCCGTTGCAGGACCTTCGCCGCGAATCCATGGTGCAGGGCATCCTGGTGGGCGTAGCCTTCGCCCTGCTGGCGATCCTGGGCATCGCCTGGAACGAACGGCGCAAGGTGATCGCCACTCGCCTGGCCGCGCGCGAGGCACTGGAGGAAGCCAACAGCCAGCTGGAGCGCAAGATCACCGAACGCACCGCCGACCTGCGCGCCAGCAACGAACGCCTCAAAGGCCAGATCCGCGAGCGCCGGCATGCTGAGCAAACCCTGCGCCACGCCCAGGACGAACTGGTCCAGGCCGGCAAGCTGGCGGCCATCGGGCAGATGTCCACCAGCATCGCCCACGAGCTCAACCAGCCGCTGGCGGCCCTGCGCACCTTGTCGGGCAATACCGTGCGCTTCCTCGAGCGTGGCGCGCTGGAAACGGCCAGCGCCAACCTGCGCACCATGAACGATCTGATCGACCGCATGGGCCGCATCACCGCCAGCCTGCGTTCGTTCGCCCGGCGTGGCGACGACAGCGGCCAGGCCTCGCTGGAAAAGGCCGTGGAAGCAACGCTACAGGTACTGGGCAACCGCATCAGCGCCTGCCACCTGCAATTGCACCGTGAGTTCGACAACCAGCAACTGGCCATCGACCAGACCCGCCTGGAGCAGATCCTGGTCAACCTGATCGGCAACGCCCTGGACGCCATGGCTACCCAACCACTGCCGCAGCTGTGGCTGGAAGGCGAATTGCAGGGCGACAAATACCGCCTGCGGGTGCGCGACAATGGCCACGGCATCGACGCCGAGGCGCGCAAGCACCTGTTCGAACCCTTCTTCACCACCAAACCGGGCGAGCACGGCCTGGGCCTGGGCCTGACCCTCTCGGCGAGCCTGGCCACCGCCGCCAAGGGTACACTGAGCGTCGAACACCCCACCGTCGGTGGCACGGCCTTCGTTCTCGCCCTGCCCCTGGTCACGCCCCCTAGCGAATTGGCTGAGCCCCTATGAACCAAGCACCTCTCACCGTTCTGATCGTCGAAGACGACCCGCATGTGCTGCTCGGCTGCCAGCAGGCGCTGGCCCTGGAAGACATCGCCTGCGAGGGCGTCGGCAGCGCGGAGCAGGCGCTCGAACGCATCGGTGATGATTTCGCCGGCATCGTCGTCAGCGATATCCGCCTGCCCGGCATCGACGGCCTGGAGCTGCTCAACCGCCTCAAGGCCCGCGACCGCAGCCTGCCGGTGGTGCTGATCACCGGCCACGGCGACATCGACATGGCGGTCGGCGCCATGCGCAATGGCGCCTACGACTTCATGGAGAAGCCCTTCTCGCCCGAGCGTCTGGTCGACGTGGTGCGCCGCGCCCTTGAGCAACGCGGGTTGTCCCGCGAGGTGTTCGCCCTGCGCCGCCAACTGGCCGAGCAGAGCAGCCTGGAGGGCCGGATCATCGGCCGCTCGCCGGCCATGGAGCACCTGCGCGAACTGATCGCCAATGTCGCCGACACCTCGGCCAACGTGCTGATCGAAGGCGAGACCGGCACCGGCAAGGAGCTGGTCGCCCGCTGCCTGCACGACTTCAGCCGGCGCCAGGGCCAACCGTTCGTGGCACTGAACTGCGGCGGCCTGCCGGAAAACCTGTTCGAGAGCGAGATCTTCGGCCATGAGGCCAACGCCTTCACTGGTGCCGGCAAGCGCCGCATCGGCAAGATCGAGCACGCCAACGGCGGCACGCTGTTCCTCGACGAAGTCGAGAGCATGCCGGTCAACTTGCAGATCAAGCTGCTGCGCGTGCTGCAGGAGCGCACCCTGGAGCGCCTGGGCTCGAACCAGAGCATCCCGGTGGACTGCCGGGTGATCGCCGCCACCAAGTCGGACCTCGCCGCGCTCGGCCAGAGCGGCCAGTTCCGCAGCGACCTGTACTACCGCCTCAACGTGGTGACGCTTGAGCTGCCGCCACTGCGCGAACGCCGCGAAGACATCCTGCAATTGTTCGAACACTTCCTGCAGCAGTCGGCCTTGCGTTTCGACCGTGAAACGCCAGAGATCGACAGCCAGACCTTGTCGCGGCTGATGGCCCACGACTGGCCGGGCAACGTGCGAGAGCTGCGCAACGTCGCCGAGCGCCACGCCCTCGGCCTGCCGGCGTTCAAGAAGAGCCCGAGCGGCGGCGCCAGCCAGGGCCTTGGGTTCGCCGAGGCGGTCGAGGCCTTCGAGCGCAACCTGCTCGGCGACGCCCTGCAACGCACCGGTGGCAACCTCAGCCAGGCCAGCCAGGAGCTGGGCATGGCCAAGACCACGCTGTTCGACAAAGTGAAGAAGTACGGCCTCGGCTGATCGGCAACCTCAACCTGGAAATAAAACGTGGACCTGGTATTCAAAGCGGCCCTGGGCGCCGGCGTGGTGGTGCTTCTGGCGATCCTGTCGAAGACCCGCAACTACTACATTGCCGGCCTGGTGCCGCTGTTTCCCACCTTTGCCCTGATCGCCCACTACATCGTTGGCAAGGGGCGCTCGCTGGAAGACTTGAAGGCCACCATCCTGTTCGGGATGTGGTCGATCATCCCCTACTTTGTCTACCTGGCAACCTTGTACGTACTGGTCGACCGCCTGCGCCTGGAAACCTCACTGGCGCTGGCCACGGTGGCCTGGCTGGTGGCGGCGACGGTGCTGGTGAGCGTGTGGGTGCGGATGCACTGAACGCCCTGCCCTTGCATGGGACCGTAGGAGCGGCTTTAGCCGCGATACAGGCAACGCGGTACCTGACAGCCGCTTCGCGGGTGATCCCGGCTAAAGCCGCTCCTACGGGCGGACCAGGTGAGGCAACCTTCAAAGCCGGGCGATGTGCGTGACATCCTGCCGATGCGCCTGCAGGTAGGGTAGGACCGCCCCCAGCAATGGCGCCTTGAACGGTTCCTGAAAGCGATGCGCCAACCCTGGGATCAGCCGCAACTGGCTGCCCTGGATATGCGCCGCCAGGTGCACCCCATGCATCACCGGCAACAACGGGTCGGCCGTGCCATGCACCACCAGCGTGGGCACCCGAAGCTGATTCAACATTTCCACCCGGCTCGGTTCGGCCAGGATCGCCATGATCTGGCGCTTCACGCCTTCAGGATTGAACGCCCGGTCATACGCCACCGCCGCCTGCTCCAGCAAAGCCGCGCGGTCATCATGCACCTGCGGGCTACCCAGCGCCGCCAGCAAGTCGGCCTGCTGCTCGATGGCCACCTCGCGGCTCGGCGCACTGCGCCGCGCCAGCAACTGCACCAGCGCCGGGTTCGGCGCCGGCAAGCCGGCAGCACCTGAACTGGACATCACCAGCGTCAGGCTGCGCACCCGCTCCGGGACCATTGCCGCGATGTGCTGGGCAATCATCCCGCCCATGCTCACCCCGAGTACGTGAAATTGCCGTACTTCCAGGGCATCCATCAGCCGCACCCCATCACCGGCCATGTCGGTCAGCGTGTAAGGCGCCGACACTGGCAACCCCAGCTTGTAGCGCAGCAGTTCGACGGTCAGGTTGGCCGAGCCCGGCAGCTGGTTCCAGCGCGACAGGCCGACATCACGGTTGTCATAGCGGATGACCCGGAACCCCTGCCGACACAGCGCCTCGACCACGTCGTCCGGCCAGTGAATGAGCTGGCCACCCAGGCCCATGACCAGCAGCAACACCGGATCACGCGGCGCGCCGACACTCTGGTAGACCAGGCTCAGTTCACCCAGCTCGGCACGCTGTACCGGCACATGAGGGTTGCAGCGGTCATCGGCGAAGCTCGCCGGCACGCTGGCCAGAAGCAAGAAGAAAAACAATAAAGCCCGCATGAAAAGAAACACCAGAATGCAGATCCCCAGTAGAGCGCGAGTCTGATGAAATCCGTTCGAGGGCGCTGCCACAAAACCGTGACAGTTTCGTGAACCTTGCCGAGCGGTCATGGACAACCTGCAGTCGACAGCCTAGGGGAACATGAGGGAAACTCAACCCCATCCTGTTTTCCCTCAAAGATTGTTCACGGAGCCGTTGTGCTGGAAATCCGCCACCTGAAAACCCTTCATGCCCTGCGCGAAGCCGACAGCCTGGTGGAGGCCGCCGAACGCCTGCACCTCACGCAGTCGGCGTTGTCGCACCAGTTCAAGGAGCTGGAAGAGCGCCTGGGCCTGCCGCTGTTCGTGCGCAAGACCAAACCGATCCGCTTCACCAGTGCCGGCCTGCGCCTCTTGCAACTGGCCGACGCCACCCTGCCGCTGCTGCGCGGCGCCGAACGCGACATCGCGCGCCTGGCGGGCGGCACCGCCGGGCGCCTGCACATGGCCATCGAATGCCACAGCTGCTTCCAGTGGCTGATGCCGACCATCGACCAGTTTCGCGACGCCTGGCCGGAAGTCGAGCTGGACCTGGCCTCGGGCTTCGCCTTCGCCCCGCTGCCGGCGCTGGCCCGGGGCGACCTGGACCTGGTGGTGACCTCCGACCCGGTGGACCTGTCCGGGATCACCTACGTGCCCCTGTTCACCTACGAAGCCATGCTCGCGGTGGCCAACCAGCATCCACTGGCCAGCAAACCCTACATCGTGCCCCAGGACCTGCTCGACCAGACCCTGATCACTTACCCGGTGGAACGCGACCGCCTGGATATCTTCACCCGCTTCCTGGAGCCGGCCGACATCGAGCCGGCCGCGGTGCGAACCTCGGAGCTGACGGTGATGATGATGCAACTGGTGGCCAGCGGCCGCGGCGTGTGCGGCATGCCGCACTGGGCACTGCACGAGTACAGCTCGCGCGGCTATGTGAAGGGCAAGCGCCTGGGTGAGAAGGGGCTGTTCGCCACGCTCTACGCGGCGGTGCGCACCGACATGCTCGATGCGCCGTACATGCGCGACTTCCTGCTGACCGCCAAGGACACTTCGTTCGCCACCCTGGACGGCGTCAGCGCGGTGCGTTGAGGCCTTCGCGCCACAGCGGCAGGATCAGATCGCGGGTCAGGGGAGCCAGGCTCAAGTCCGGCGCCTGCTCCGCAGCCAACCACACTATCTCCTCGATCTCCGCCGCCGGGGCCACGGCCTCGGCGCTGTCTACGCGGAACAGCTCGGCCTGGACGACGAAACCGGGTTCGTTGGCCGCAGGTGCGCTGAAGCTGCCCAGATGCATAGCCTGGTCGGGGTCGACCCGCAGCCCCAGTTCTTCATGTAGTTCACGCACCAGCGCCTGGGCCGGCGATTCGCCCGCATCGATCTTGCCACCCGGCTGCATGAACGCCTGGGTGCCGCGCTTGCGTACCAGCAGGGTGCGGCCTTGCGGGTCGATCAGCAGGGCGGCGGCGATGTGGATGGTCTTGGGCATGACGGGCTCCTGGACGAACGAGGGCGCAGAGGATAACGCACATCACCCGCGAAGGGACCGGAACTGGCAGACGAACGGCCCCTTGCCAATCCGCCCTTGCCCCGCCATAACCAACCCATGAACTTGCCAGCCCACCCGCACCCGGTGCTCGAGCTGTTCCACCCGGCCGTCGCCACCTGGTTCCGCCAACGCTTCGCCACGGTCACCGAGGCCCAGGCCCGCGCCTGGCCGTTGATCCACGGCGGCCAGTCGATGCTGCTCGCCGCACCGACCGGCTCGGGCAAGACCTTGAGCGCTTTCCTCGCCGTGCTCGACGAACTGTTCCGCCAGGGCCTGGCGAACGACGGCGAACTGCCGGCGCAGACCCAGGTGGTGTACGTCTCGCCGCTCAAAGCGTTGTCCAACGACATCCACCTGAACCTCGAGGCACCGCTTGAAGGCATCAGCCAAAGCCTTGAACAACTTGGCCTGAAGGTGCCACGCATCACCACCGCCGTGCGCACCGGCGACACCCCGCAGAAAGAACGCACCGCCATGCGCAAGCGGGCGCCGCACATCCTGGTGACCACGCCGGAGTCGCTTTACGTGCTGCTGGGCTCTGAATCCGGCCGCCAGGGCCTGGCCAGCGTGCACACAGTGATCGTCGACGAGATCCACGCCCTGGCCGGCAACAAGCGCGGCTGCCACCTGGCGCTCACGCTCGAGCGCCTGCAGGCATTGGCCGGGCGGCCCTTGCGGCGCATCGGCCTGTCCGCCACCCAGCGCCCGGTAGAGCGTGTGGCCGAGTTCCTGGTCGGGCATAAGCGCCCCTGTGCCATCGTCGATATCGGCCATGTCCGTCATCGCGACCTGGCCCTGGAAGTGCCACCCGTGCCGCTGGGCGCGGTGATGGCCACCGACGTCTGGGACGTGGTCTACGACCGCCTCGCCGCCCTCGCCCGCGAGCACCGCACCACCCTGGTGTTCGTCAACACCCGGCGCCTGGCCGAGCGCCTGACCCGCCACCTCGGCGAACGCCTGGGCAACGACGCCGTGGCCGCGCACCATGGCAGCCTGGCCAAGGAATATCGTCTGGCCGCCGAGCAACGGCTCAAGGCCGGAGAGTTGCAGGTGCTGGTGGCTACCGCCTCGCTGGAGCTGGGCATCGATATTGGCGAGGTCGACCTGGTCTGCCAGATCGCTTCGCCCGGCTCGATCGCCGCCTTCCTGCAACGTGTCGGGCGCTCCGGCCACCAGGTCGACGGCGTGCCCAAGGGCCGCCTGTTCCCCACCTCGCGCGACGACCTGATCGAGTGCGTGGCGCTGCTCGACTGCGTGCGCCAGGGTGAACTGGACGCCCTGCATGTTCCCCATGCACCGTTGGATGTGCTGGCTCAGCAGATCGTCGCCGAAGTCAGCAACCAACCCTGGGCCGAGACGGCACTGTTCGACCTGGTGCGCCAGGCCACGCCCTATGCCGACCTCGACAATCGCCACTACCAGGCGCTGCTGCGCATGCTCGCCGAGGGTTTCAACGGTCGCCAGGGCGTGCGTAGCGCCTATCTGCACCGCGACGCGGTGAGCGGCACGCTGCGTGGGCGCCGAGGCAGCCAGCTGACCGCGCTGACCAGCGGCGGCACCATCCCGGAGACCGCCGACTACGCGGTGCTGCTGGAGCCCCAAGCGCTGAACATCGGCAGCGTCAACGAGGATTTCGCGGTTGAAAGCATTGCCGGCGATATCTTCCAGCTGGGCAATGCGTCCTACCGCATCCTGCGGGTCGAGCCCGGGCGGGTGCGGGTGGAAGATGCCCATGGCTTGCCGCCGACTATCCCGTTCTGGCTGGGCGAAGCGCCCGGGCGCAGCGATGAGTTGTCCGCCGCAGTGGCGCGTCTGCAGGCGCGGATCGATGCGCAACTGCAACAGGGTGACAGCGACCAGGTGCTCGCCTGGTTGCAGACCGACTATGCACTGGATGAAGACTGTGCCCGCCAACTGCTCGACTACCTGGGCCGCACCTGGCATGTGCTCGGGGCCCTGCCCTCACAGCAGACCCTGGTGATGGAGCGCTTCTTCGACGAGTCCGGCGGCACCCAGCTGATCATCCACTCGCCCTACGGCAGCCGTATCAACCGCGCCTGGGGCCTGGCCCTGCGCAAGCGCTTCTGCCGCACCTTCAACTTCGAACTGCAGGCGGCGGCGAGCGAGGACGCCATCGTGCTGTCGCTGTCCACCAGCCACAGCTTCGCGCTGGACGAAGTATGGCGCTACCTCAACAGCCGCACGGCAGAGCCGATCCTGGTCCAGGCGCTGCTCGACGCCCCGCTGTTCGGCGTGCGCTGGCGTTGGAATGCGGCGGTGGCCCTGGCCCTGCCGCGCTATGTGGGCGGGCGCAAGGTGGCGCCGCAGATCCAGCGGATGAAGAGTGAGGACCTGGTGGCCGCCGTGTTTCCCGACCAGATCGCCTGTTTGGAGAACATCGTCGGTGAACGGCAGATCCCCGATCATCCGCTGGTCGAACAGACCCTCGACGACTGCCTGCATGAAGCCATGGACAGTGAAGGCTGGCTGGCCCTGCTGCGGCGTATGGAAGCCGGCCAGGTGCGCCTGCTCAGCCGCGACCTGCCGGCCCCTTCGCCACTGGCCTCGGCGATCCTCAACGCGCGCCCTTATACCTTCCTCGACGACGCCCCGCTGGAAGAGCGACGCACCCAGGCAGTGCTCAACCGACGCTGGAACGAAGTGAGCAGCAGCGACGACCTGGGCGCGCTGGACGCCGACGCCATTGACGCCGTGCAGGCCGAGGCCTGGCCGCAGCCGACCACTGCCGATGAGATGCATGAGGCACTGATGAGCCTAGGGGTCATCACCCAAACCGAGGTACAGGCCAATCCTGAATGGGACGCCCTGCTGGAAGCACTCTCGGGTAGCGGGCGCGCCTGCCGCTTGCAACACCTGTGGTTAGCCCGCGAGCGTCAGAGCCTGCTCATGGCGCTGTACCCCGCAGCCCAGCTTGAACCCAGCCTGCCAGTGCTTCCAGGCTTCGAGCTGAACCACACGCCAGACAGCGCACTGATCGAACTGCTGCGTGCACGCCTGAGCGGTTTCGGCCCGCTGGACCTGAAACAGATCAGCACACCATTGGGGCTGGCAACCGGCGACTGCGAGCAGGCCCTCGCCCGCCTGGAAGGCGAAGGCTATGTATTGCGCGGCCACTTCAGCCCTGGCCAAGACGAACTGCAATGGTGCGAGCGGCATCTGCTCGCACGCATCCACCGCTACACGGTCAAGCGCCTGCGCCGGGAAATCGAGCCGGTAAGCCTGCAGGATTTCATGCGGTTTCTGTTCGACTGGCAGCACCTGGCGGGCGAAACCCGCCTGCGCGGCCCCCAGGCAGTGGGCGAAGTACTCGGCCAACTGCAGGGCTACCCGTGCGCCGCCGCAACCTGGGAAACCGAGCTGCTGCCGGCACGGATCAAGGACTACAGCCCGCACTGGCTGGACGATGCCTGCCGCAGCGGGCAGTGGGCGTGGAGCCGGCTGGCGGCCACGGCCTCGGCCAGCACCCTGGGCAGCACGCCACTGGTGCTGTTGCCACGCGAGCATCTCGGGCTGTGGCGCAGCCTGGCCCCGACAGCCGATCCCGAGCAGTTGGGCTCACGGGCACAGCGGGTGTTGCAGACGTTGCAGGAACAGGGCGCGCTGTTCTTCGACGAACTGACCCGTGAGGCTCACCTGCTACCCAGTGAGCTTGAGGCGGCCCTTCAGGAATTGGTCGGGGCCGGACTGGCAAGCGCCGATGGCTTCAGTGGCCTGCGCAGCCTGATCACCCCAGCAGCCAAGCGCAGCCCACGAAACAGCCGTCGCGGGCACCCTCCCGTGTCCAGCAGCATGGCCCACGCCGGGCGCTGGGCCTTGCTACGCCGGGGCGCAGGCACCGTGGACGAAGACCAGCGCCTCGAACATCTGGCGCGCAGCCTGCTGCGCCGCTATGGGGTGGTGTGCTGGCGTTTGCTGGAACGTGAAAGCGATGTGCTGCCGCCCTGGCGTGAGTTGCTGCGCTGCTATCACCGGCTCGAGGCACGCGGCGAGATTCGCGGCGGGCGCTTCATTGCCGGGTTGGCGGGCGAGCAGTTCGCCTTGCCTGAGGCAGTGGGGTTGTTGCGGCAAGTGCGCAGGCGGGCATTGGATGGCGCACTGGTGGTGGTCAGTGCCTGCGACCCGTTGAACCTGGTCGGGAGCCTGTTGCCGGGGAGCAAAGTGCCGGCGGTTGGCGGCAATCGCTTGCTCTACAGGGATGGCGTGGCCGTGGCCTGTCGCGTGGCAGGGAGATATGAGTATCTGGTGGAGGCACCTGCAGCCGAGCAAGCGCAATGGCATCAACACCTGGTGCGCCAGACGCCGCCCCCGTAGGAGCGGCTTCAGCCGCGATCACCCGCGAAGCGGGTGCCAGATACCGCGCCGCCCGTTTCGCGGCTAAAGCCGCTCCTACAGGTTCAGCGGGTGGCCTGGAAGCCGGCGAAACGCTTGTTGAACCCGGCGACACGCCCTTCCACCGTAGTCTTGCGCTGCTGCCCGGTGTACACCGGGTGCGAGGCACTGGACACATCCAGCGCCACATAGGGGTAGGTCTGGCCATCGCTGTGCACCTGGGTGCGATCGGTGTCGACGGTCGAACCGATCAGGAAGTACACATCGGCGGCGGTGTCGTGGAACAGCACAGGGCGGTAAGCGGGGTGGATGCCTGCTTTCATGGTGGAGCCTCCTGGGGATAAAAGTGATACTTTATAACATACTATATTGCGAATGATTTTCGATACCCGAATTTTCATATTCGCGCCCGCCCCGAAACTGGCAAACCGCCGCCCAACCGGGCTATGGTCGGGCCTTGCCAGGCCCTGAGCCTGACCGAGCCATTCGCAAGGAACCCGTATGAGCCTGTCACTTCTCAGTCGCTACGCCTTCTTCGCCGCCTGCGTGCTGTTCACCCTTGCCAGCCTGCCCTTCCTCGAGCACGACTGGCTGTGGCCCTTCACCCTGACCACTGGGGTGCTCAGCCTGATCGGCGTCTTCGACCTGCTGCAGCAGCGCCACGCAGTGCGCCGCAACTACCCGATCCTCGGCAATATCCGCTACCTGGTCGAAGGCATCCGCCCGGAAATCCGCCAGTACCTGCTGGAAGCCGACAGCGACGCTTTGCCCTTCTCCCGCGCCCAGCGCTCGCTGGTGTACGCCCGGGCCAAGAACGAAGCCTCGGACAAACCCTTCGGCACGCTGATCGATGTGTACGAATCAGGCTTCGAGTTCATCGGCCATTCGATGCGCCCGGCGCCACTGGCCGACCCGGCGAGCTTCCGCGTCACCGTCGGTGGACCGCAGTGCACCCAGCCGTATTCCGCCTCGATCTTCAATATCTCGGCGATGAGCTTCGGCTCGCTCAGCGCCAACGCCATCCGCGCCCTCAACCAGGGCGCCAAGCTGGGCAACTTCCACCACGACACCGGCGAAGGCAGCATCAGCCCCTACCACCGTGAACACGGCGGCGACCTGGTGTGGGAGCTGGGCAGCGGCTACTTCGGTTGCCGCACCCCGGATGGGCGCTTCGACCCCGAGCGCTTCGCCGCCCAGGCGCAAACCCCGCAAGTACGCATGATCGAAATCAAGATGAGCCAGGGCGCGAAACCCGGCCATGGCGGCATCCTGCCCAAGCACAAAGTCACGAAAGAGATCGCCGATACCCGTGGTGTGCTGATGGGCGAAGACTGTATTTCACCCTCGCGCCACAGCGCATTCTCCACCCCCATCGAGATGATGCATTTCATCGCCCAACTGCGTGAGCTGTCCGGCGGCAAGCCGGTGGGCTTCAAGTTCTGCCTGGGCCACCCGTGGGAATTCATGGGCATCGCCAAGGCCATGCTGGAGACCGGCATCCTGCCCGACTTCATCGTCGTCGACGGCAAGGAGGGCGGCACCGGTGCCGCGCCGGTGGAGTTCACCGACCATATCGGCGTGCCGCTGCGCGAGGGCCTTCTGTTTGTGCACAACACCTTGGTCGGCCTGAACCTGCGCGACAAGATCAAGCTCGGTGCCAGCGGCAAGATCGTCAGCGCCTTCGACATCGCCAGCGTGCTGGCCATCGGCGCCGACTGGGCCAACGCGGCGCGCGGTTTCATGTTCGCCATCGGCTGCATCCAGTCGCAGAGCTGCCACACCAACAAGTGCCCGACCGGCGTGGCCACCCAGGATGCCCTGCGCCAGCGCGCGCTGGTGGTGCCGGACAAGGCCCAGCGAGTGCTCAACTTCCACCACAACACCCTGCGCGCCCTGGCCGAGATGCTGGCTGCGGCGGGCCTGGAGCATCCGGCGCAGCTGGAGGCCAAGCACCTGGTGCGGCGGATCTCGGCGACCGAGATCAAGCTGTTCTCGCAGATGCATGTGTTCCTCAAGCCGGGGGAGTTGCTGACCGGCGAGGTCAATGGGCAGTTCTATTCGCGGATGTGGCAGTTGGCGCGGGCCGACAGTTTCGAACCGCATAGCGAAGCGGCGGCCTGATGGCATTTTGTCTCAACAGATTGCTGTAGGAGTCGGCCTTGCCGGCGAACACCGGCGCAGCCGGTGCCATGCACCGCGGCGCCTGCTTCGCCAGCAAGGCTGGCTCCTACACGTGATCATTGCCCCAAAAACAAAGCCCCGGCACTGGCCGGGGCTTTGTTCATCAGGAGGCGGTACTCGCCACGCCCTGCGCCTCTTTCGGCGCCAGGCGGAAGGTGTAGTACAGCGCCGTCAGCAGCACCAGGAACGCCGGGCCGATGTACAGGGCCACGCGGGTATCCTCGAAATACGCCATCAAGCCCACCACCAGCACCAGGAACGCCAGCGCCAGGTACGAGCTCAGCGGCCACAGCCACATGCGGTACTTCAGCGCGTTGCGCTCGGCAGTGCTCAGCCCGGCACGGAACTTCAGCTGCGCCAGCAGGATCATCACCCAGGTCCAGATCGCACCAAAGGTGGCAATCGAGGTCACCCAGACGAACACCTTCTCCGGCACCAGGTAGTTGGCCAGCACGCCCAGCAGCAGTGCGCCGATAGACAGCAGCAGCGCGTTGCGTGGCACACCGCTTTTCGAGGTGCGGGCAAAGGCGGCCGGCGCCTGGCCATTCTGCGCCAGGCTGTAGAGCATGCGCCCGGTGCTGAAGATGCCGCCGTTGCACGACGACAGCGCGGCAGTGATCACCACGAAGTTGATGATGCCGGCGGCGGTCTTGATCCCCAGGCGCTCGAAGGTCATCACGAAGGGGCTGCCCTGGCTGCCGATCTCGCTCCACGGGTAGATCGACAGGATCACGAACAGCGCGCCCACATAGAACAGCAGGATGCGCCAGAACACCGAGCCGATAGCCTGGGGGATGGTCTTCTGCGGGTTGCGCGCTTCGCCGGCGGTCAGGCCGATCATTTCCACGCCCAGGTAGGCGAACATCACCATCTGCAGCGACATCAGCACGCCGGTCACGCCATTGGGCATGAAGCCACCATTGCTCCACAGGTTGGAGATGCCCATGGCCACGCCATCGTTACCAAAGCCGAAGGCGATGATGCCGATGCCACCGAGCACCATGGCGATGATGGTGACGATCTTGATCAGGGCGAACCAGAACTCGAACTCGCCGAACGCCTTGACCGCGATCAGGTTGATCGCGCCCATGCTGCCCAGGGCCATCAGCGCCCAGATCCAGCGCGGCACGTCGGGGAACCAGATGCCCATGTAGATGGCCACCGCGGTGATCTCGGCGACACAGGTCACCAGCCACAGGAACCAGTAGTTCCAGCCGGTGAGAAAGCCCGCCAGCGGGCCGAGGTAGTCTTGCGCATAGCGGCTGAAGGAGCCGGCGACGGGGTTGTGCACGGCCATCTCGCCGAGGGCGCGCATGATCACCAGGATAGCCAGGCCACCGATGATGTAGGAAAGCATGATGGCGGGGCCGGCCATCTCGATGGCCTTGGCCGAACCGAGGAACAGGCCGACGCCGATACAGGCACCGAGGGCCATCAGGCGGATGTGCCGTTCGCCCAGTTCACGCTTGAGCGGGCCGCCCTGGGCGGACTCGCCATGGGCAGGATGGTTGCCGACTGGCATAGCAATACAACCTCATTTTGTTATTGGATTTGACCTTCGTGCGGCACCGGCCACGCCGATAGGCGGGGCGTCGTCTTGCCGGGCGGCCTTGTGGGCCGGCCCGCCCACCGTGCGCGTCAGGCAGCGGCAGGGCGAAGGGGGCGAGCAGTATAGGAAGCCATTTGCAGGGCTTTTCACTATATACAGCAGGAAATTTGGCGAGATTCCTCGGGCCGAAAGCCTCGAACGGAGTGGCATCTTCGTCTCGTTCCACCCATTCGCAGGAATGGGGCCGATACCATAGCAACATTGCCGAAGAATGGAAGTCACACCAAAGGCGCATGTCTGCACTGCTTTTTCGAGGCTTCCTACAAATTTTTCACCAACTCCGGCCATTGTCTAAGCTTCAGACAAGCAAGACGAAAATACCTGGCCGGACTCAAGACTATGGGCGCACTGTGGCAATCGGAACCAACCAGAACGGAAGCACCCAAGGCACCCCAGGCTGAAGCCCCTTTGCAAAAATCCCCCCGCCAGCGCCGCCTGTGGTGGCGGCTGATCCTGCTCATCCTGATCGTGGCCATGGTGGCCGTGGGCTTCGCCGCCTGGGATGAGATCCAGACCTCGCGCCTGCAATCGCGCGAGTTCAGCAAGCTGGCCAGCACCCTCACCTACCAGCTCGAACCCGGCCCCAGCGACGCCATCGTCTACCCCGGCGACGGCCCGTTCGACAAGCGCCTGGGCTACAGCGCGCTGGGCGAGTTCTTGCCGCGCCTGCTCAAGCGCGACTACCTGATCAACCAGCAGGTGCGCTTCTCACCCGCCTTGATGAACTATGTCGATCACGGGCTGTTCGTGCCCTACGTGGAGAAGATCCAGGCCGGCCTGTCGATCACCGACTGCCGTGGCGACATGCTCTACCAGTACAACTACCCCCAGCACCTGTACCCGAACTTCGCCGCGATCCCGCCGGTGATGGTCAACAGCCTGCTGTTCATCGAGAACCGCGAGCTGCTCGACCCGAAGGACCCGCAGAACAACCCGGCGGTGGACTGGCCACGCTTCGCCAAGGCCGCCTACAGCCAGGTAGCCAAGTACCTGGCCCTGCCCGGCCAGTCGGCCGGTGGCAGCACCCTGGCGACGCAACTGGAAAAATACCGCCACTCGCCCGACGGGCTGACCGTGTCCGGTGCCGAGAAGATCCGCCAGATGATCTCCGCCAGCGTGCGCGCCTACCAGGGCGGGCCGGACACCACCGAGGCGCGCGAGCGCATCGTGCGTGACTACCTCAACAGCGTGCCGCTGTCGGCGGTGCCCGGGCATGGCGAGGTGCACGGCATGGCCGAGGGGTTGCGGGTGTGGTACGGCGCCGACTTCGACCAGGTCAACCAGGCGCTCGTGTCGACCACCACCGATGAGAAGAGCATGGCCGAGCGTGGCCTGGCCCTGCGCCAGGTGCTGTCGCTGATGATCGCCCAGCGCCGACCCTCGCATTACTTGTCCAAGGGCCGAGTCGAGCTGGCCGAACTCACCGACTCGCACATCCGCGTACTGGCCGCCAACGGCATCATCGACCGCCCCCTGGCCGACGCGGCATTGGTCAGCAAGGCGATCTATCGCGACTGGGTGGCCCAGCCGACCATCGTGCCGATCATCACCAACAAGGGCATCAGCCTGGCGCGCAACCGCATGGCGGCCATGCTCAACCGCCCGCTGTACGACCTCGACCGCCTCGACCTGTCAGCCACCAGCACGCTGCAGGCCGACCTGAACGTGCAGGTCAGCCAGTACCTGAAGAACCTCGCCGACCCGGCCTTCGCCGCGCAGATGGGCCTGATCGGCGAACGCCTGCTGACCAGCAAGACCACCGACCAGGTGAGCTACAGCTTCACCCTGTTCGAGCGCACCGCCGATGGCTCGCGGGTAAGGGTGCAGACCGACAGCACCAACCAGCCCTTCGACATCAACGAAGGCAGCAAGCTGGAGCTGGGCTCCACCGCCAAGCTGCGGGTGCTCACCACCTACCTGGAGATCATCGCCGAGCTGCACGACAAGTACGCTGGCAAGCCCGCCGCCGAATTGAAGAAAGTGCCGGTGGCCGAACTCGACCGCATCACCCAGTGGTCGCTGGAATGGCTGATGCAGAACAGCAAGAACCAGAGCCTGGACGCCATGCTCGACGCGGCGCTTGAGCGCAAGTACTCGGCCAATACCGGCGAGGCCTTCTTCACTGGCGGTGGCATGCATGTGTTCAACAACTTCCGCAAGGAAGACAACAACCGCAACCCGACCCTCAAGGATGCCCTGCGCGAATCGATCAACCTGCCCTTCATCCGCCTGATGCGTGACCTGGTGCGCTATGTCACCTACCAGCAGCCATTCAACCGCGAACCGCTGCTCAGGGATGACAGCGACCCGCGGCGCCAGGAGTACCTGGCCCGTTTCGCCGATCGCGAAGGCACCAACTACATGATGCGGTTCTGGAAGAAGTACCAGCGCAAGACCTCGCAGCAACGCCTGGACACCTTCCTCGACAGCCTGCGGGTCACCCCGCAGCGTCTGGCCGCCGTGCACCGCTACCTGTTCCCCGAAGCCGGGCAAGAGACCTTCAACGCCTTCGTGCGCGCCCACAGCAAGGGCGACAAGCTCGCCATGGCCAAGCTTACCGACAGCCGCCTGGTGGAGATGTACGAAGCCTACGGCCCGGGCAAGTACGACCTGCCCGACCAGGGCTATATCGCCAAGGTGCATCCACTGGACCTGTGGATGCTCGGCTACCTGCTGAAGAACCCCGGCGCCTCGCTCAAGGACACCCTCAACGCCAGCCGCTTCGAGCGCCAGGAGGTTTACAGCTGGCTGTTCAAGAGCCGCCACCAGGGCGCCCGCGACAGCCGTATCCGCACCATGGTCGAGATCGAGGCGTTCACCGACATCCACCAGCGCTGGAAGCGCGTGGGCTACCCGTTCGATCACCTGGTGCCGTCGCTGGCCACTGCCATCGGCAGCTCCGGCGACCGCCCCGCCGCGCTGTCCGAGCTGGTCGGGATCATCCAGAACGACGGCGTGCGCTTGCCGACGCTGCGCATCGACACCCTGCACTTCGCCCAGGACACCCCGTATGAAACCCAGCTGATCAGTGACCCGGACCGTGGCCAGCGGATTCTTCCGGTCGAAGTCGCCCGGGCGCTCAAGGGCGCCATGTCGCAAGTGGTCGACGCCGGTACCGCGCGACGCATCTCCGGCAGTTTCAAGCTGCACGACGGCACGCCGTTGGTGATGGGCGGCAAGACTGGTACCGGCGACAACCGCATCGAGAGCTTCGGCGCCGGTGGTCGGCTGATCGGTTCGCGCTCGCTGAACCGCACCGCGACCTTCGTGTTCTACCTGGGCGACAACCATTTCGGCACCCTCACCGCCTTTGTTCCAGGCCGTACAGCCGAGGCCTTCACCTTCACCTCGGCACTGCCGGTACAGGTGCTCAAAGGCATGGCGCCGATCCTCATGCCTTACCTGGAGCCCGGCAACCCCAATGCCTGCAAGGCTCCGCAGGTGGCAGCGGCACAGCCTTGAGCCATGCCCCTGTGGGGGCCGACTTGCTGGCGAAACGTTGCATGCCTTGGAATACGGTGGGGTTCGGTTCGCCAGCAAAGCTGGCTCCTACAGGGGGGCGACCCGGCAGCATAGATCGAACAGTTTTTTAGATGATAATCATCCGCATTTCAGGGCTTGTCTTTAGATATATCTTGAGTAATATCTTGCGATATATCGAAACGGACAGAGCCCCAACATCATGCGCGACCACGCCCCCCATGATCCCTTCGAACGCCGCCCCGGCCGGGGCGAGCGCGGCCCGCGGGTATTCGCCCCCGGCGACCTGAAACTGCTGATGCTGTCGATGCTGGCCGACCAGCCCGGCCACGGCTACGACCTGATCCGCCAGATCGAAAGCCTGTTCGACGGCAGCTACAGCCCCAGCCCCGGGGTGATCTACCCAACCCTCAGCTACCTCGAGGAAGCCGAGCTGGTCACCGGCCAGATCCAGGGCAGCAAGCGCCTCTACGCCATCACCGACGCCGGCCGCGCGGCCCTCGCCGAGCAGGCCGTGGCCCTCGACGGCGTGCGCATGCGCATCGAAGTCAGCAAACGCGCCCTGCGCGGCCATGACCGTCCGCCGGAAATCCACGAAGCCGTGGGCAACCTGCGCCACGCCCTGCACATGCACAGCGGCCGCTGGACGCCCGAAGAGATCGAGCGGGTCCGCACCCTGCTCAACGACACCGCCAAGGCCATCGCCTCCGGGCCGGCCGCGACCGTTACGGAGAACACCCCATGAGCGACACCATCCACCGCGTCAACCACGAGATCCGCCAGCGCCGCCTGCAGGTGCTGCGGGTCACCGACCTCACCCCGCGCATGCGCCGGATCACCCTCGGTGGGCCGGAGCTGGCGGGCTTCACCAGCGTCGGCAGCGACGACCACATCAAGCTGTTGTTCGCCACCACGCCTGAAGAGCAGCAGGCCATCGACGCCCGCAACCTTGGCCGCGACGGCGGTGCCCGGCCGACCATGCGCGAGTACACGCCACGGCGTATCGACCTGACGGGCAACGAACTGGACATCGATTTCGTCCTGCATGGCGACGGCCCCGCCTCCACCTGGGCGGCCCAGGCGGCACCTGGACAAACCCTGGATATCGCCGGCCCACGTGCCTCGATGGTGGTGCCGGACATCTTCGACAGCTACCTGTTGATCGGTGATGAAACGGCGATCCCGGCGATAGCCCGGCGCCTGGAAGAATTGCCGACCGGCCGCCAGGTGCTGGCGGTGATCCAGATCGAGGACGAGCAGGAACGCCAGCCGCTGGCGAGCAAGTCACAGGTCGAAGTGATCTGGGTGCGCCGGCACGAGGAGGATTTGCTGGAACGGGTGCGCCACCTGGCGCTGCCACAAGGCCGCTTGTATGGCTGGGTGGCGCTGGAGAAGGCGCTGACCCGCCAGGCCAAGGCATTGCTGCTGGAGAAAGGCGTGCCGGAGGATGCCCTCAAGGCCGCCGCTTACTGGCGAGCGGATGGCACCGCCGACGACGAGTAAATACCTCGCCCACCTGTAGGAGCCAGCTTGCTGGCGAACCAGACATCGCGGTTGCAGCGGTTCGCCAGCAAGCTGGCTCCTACAGGTGATCGATGCGCCGCCAGCGATCCAGCCCCAACAACACCAGCCCGATCCCCCAGAATCCCGCCAGCACCGCCAGGGCATTGAGCAGCACCTGCCCATACCCCAGCCGCGCCACATCGACGAACGGGTACGGATACACCCCGATCTCATGGCCACGCAGCAAGACGAACCCGAAGTACAACGCCGGATACAACGCCCAGGCCGCCAGGTGCCACAACCGCAATCGCCCCTTGGGCACCTCGCACCACCAGTACAAGGCAAACAGCACCGGCATCACATCGTGCAGCAGTTCGTCCGCCAGCCACTGCCAGCCCTGGGGTTGCCACAAATGCCGTAGCAGCAGGCTGTAGGCCAGCGCCACCAAGACGATGCTGGCGGCCACGCATGAGCTGACCGGTGCCGAGAGGAAAAACCGCCTGGCCACCGACTCACGGCCAAACGCGGCATAACTCAATACCGTGGCCACCAGCGTGTTGCTGAGCACGGTGAAATAGCAGAACAGGTTGACCAGCCCGCCCACCAGGCTGGCCTGTTCCTGCCAACGCGCCACCAGCACCAGGTACAGCTGGATCGTCAGCCCCGTCCAGCCCAGGACAGCCGCCAGCGTCAACCAGGGGCGGCGCGGCATCAGCCTTTGCGCTGCAGCTTCACATACAGCTGCTCGACCTTCTCCCGCGCCCAGGGCGTCTTGCGCAGGAAGGTCAGGCTCGACTTGATGGTCGGGTCGCTCTTGAAGCAACGGATGTCGATGCGCTCGGCCAGGCCCTGCCATTGGTAGTGCGCCACCAGCTCGGTGAGGATCTGCTCCAGGGTCTTGCCGTGCAGCGCGTTGTGTTGGGCCGTGCTCATGCCAATGCTCCAGGTTCGGGAAGGTGCGCACATTACACAAGTGTAGGAGCGGATTCATCCGCGATACGCCGCGCGAGCGGCGCTCGATCGTGCCGCCTGCTCAGTGCATCGGTGAACGCATCGCGGATAAATCCGCTCCTACAGGTGAAAATGACTGGCGGCCACGGAAAGCATTATGCTGAAATAGATACGTTATAAAGTAACAACAACGTTATCTGCCAAGGAACGTCACTCCCCATGCTGTGCTCCCCCCTGCGCCTCTCCCCCCTCGCCGCTGCGCTCTGGCTGGCTTCCACGTCCAGCCAGGCCGTCGAACTGCAACCCCAGGTCATCACCGCCAACCCGCTGGGCAGCACCCAGCTGGCCGCCCCGAGCACCGTCCTCGAAGGCGACGCCCTGCTGCAACAGCAGCACGGCAGCCTCGGCGAGACCCTCAACAAGCAACCCGGCGTCGCTTCCACCTGGTTCGGGCCCGGTGCCAGCCGCCCAGTGATCCGCGGCCTGGACGGCGACCGCATCCGCATTCTGCGCAACGGCGTGGGCGCGCTCGATGCCTCATCGCTCTCCTACGACCATGCCGTGCCGCTGGACCCGGTGAACGTCGAGCGGGTCGAGATCGTCCGTGGCCCGGCCGCCCTGCTCTACGGTGGCAATGCCATCGGCGGCGTGGTGAACACCTTCGACAACCGCATCCCTGATTCGCCCATCGACGGTATCCACGGCGCGGGAGAGCTGCGCTACGGCGGCGCCGATACCACCCGCAGCAGCGCTGGCAAGCTGGAAGCCGGCAACGGCGCGTTCGCTTTGCACCTGGATGCCAACAGCCGCCAGTTCAACGACCTGCGCATCCCCGGCTACGCCCGCAGCGCGAAGGTGCGCGACGCCGACGAACCCGGCAGCAAGCACCGCCTGGAGAACAGCGACGGGCGCCAGGACGGTGGCGCGATCGGTGGTTCCTACCATTGGGAGCATGGCTACACCGGCCTGTCCTACAGCCGCTACGACAGCAACTACGGCTCGGTGGCCGAACCCGGTGTGCGCCTGGACATGCAGCAGGACCACTACGGCTTCGCCTCCGAACTGCGCGACCTCGACGGCCCCTTCAGCTCGGTCAAGGTCGATGCCGGCTACACCGACTACCAGCACCGCGAAATCGAGAGCGGCGAGGTGCACACCACCTTCAAGAACAAGGGCTACGAAGCGCGCATCGAGGCCCGCCACCAGCCGCTTGGCCCGGTCGAGGGCGTGATCGGCGCCCAGGTCAGCCGCAACGAGTTCTCCGCCCTGGGTGAGGAAGCGTTCGTCCCGTACACCGACACCGACAGCCTGGCGCTGTTCCTGCTCGAGCAATGGCAGGCCACCGAGCGCCTGAACCTGAGCCTGGGCGCGCGCCTGGAACACACCCGCATCGACCCGGACGCCAAGGGCAACGAAACCTTCGCCGATGCCGACAGCGCCAGCAGCTTCAATGCCTTCAGCCTCTCCTCCGGCGCGGTGTACCAACTCGATTCGGTGTGGGCACTGGCGGCCAACCTGGGCTACACCGAACGCGCACCGACCTTCTACGAGCTGTACGCCAACGGTGCCCACGTGGCCACCGGCGCCTACGAAGTGGGCGACCCGAACCTGAACAAGGAGAAGGCGATCTCCGGCGACTTGGCCCTGCGCTTCGACAATGGCACCCACAAGGGCAGCGTCGGTGTGTTCTACAGCCACTTCCGCAACTACATCGGCTTGATCGGCACCGGCAACCTGCGTGGCGGCCATGACCACGACCATGGCGATGAGGACCATGATCACGACCATGATCATGGCCACGACCACGGCGAGTTCCCCGAATATGCCTACCAGGGCGTGCGTGCGCGCTTCTATGGCATCGAGGCCCAGGATCGCTGGCAACTGCTGGAGAACCGCTATGGCAGCTTCGCCCTGGAACTGTCCGGCGACTACACCCGGGCCAAGAACCTCGACAGCGGCGAGCCGCTGCCACGCATCGCGCCGCTGCGCCTGAACAGCGGGCTGGTGTGGGAGCTGGATCGCTGGCAGGCGCGGGTCGACGTGCAGCATGCCTCGGCGCAGCACCGCAAGCCGGCCAACGAAACCAGCACCGAGGGCTACACCACCCTGGGCGCCAGCGTCGGCTACCGCTTCGACATTGGGCAGAGCCAGTGGCTGGCGTTCGTGCGCGGGGAGAATCTGACGGACCAGACGGTGCGCTATGCCAGCTCTATCCTGCGGGATATCGCACCGGCGCCGGGGCGCAGTGTCGAGGTGGGCTTGCGCACGACGTTCTGACCGGTAGGAGCCAGCTTGCCGGCGAATACAGGCAACGCGCTGCATGGCACCGGCTGTGCCGGTGTTCGCCGGCAAGCCGGCTCCTACGGGGGCTAGCACGCAATCACAGAGGACTCACCTGGCATTTCTGCCAGTTTTGCAAATCCGGGCCGCTCCCTAGAATCCAGGCAACGTCGTCTTCTGGATGCCATTGCCTTGGAGGTGCCCTGTGCCTGAACAATCTGCTTCGGTTCCAGAGAAAAACAGTGACAACTTACTCAATCAGGCTCGGCTCCCCAAAGGCGGCGGCACGGTCTCGGTGGGCGGCGGCATGTTGTCTGCCGGCGGCCCCGATGGCAGCGCCGGCTGGCAACTGCCGTTACCCTCCCCTGCCGGGCGAAGCCTGTCGGCCACGTTGACGCTGCAGTACTCCTCCGGCGGTGGCAACAGTGCGTTCGGCGCAGGCTGGGAATGCCCGTTGCCGGCGGTATTCGTGATGACCCGATTCGGATTCCCCGATTACCTCGGCAATGACCGCATGGTGGGGCCATCGGGTGAGGAAATACTGAAGGACGGTGAAGCAGTCGACGACGATCTGCTCAAACGTTCCGGCATTGCAGGTGAGTACAGCGGCACCTCATGGCGCACGCGTACCTTCAGCAAGGCAGAACGCCTGGAGCACTGGGTACCTAAGTCCGATGGGAATCATCCTGGTTTCTGGCTGCATGCTTTGCCTGACAACAGCCTGTCGCTTTATGGTTGGTCGCCGTCGGCCCGCCTGCAGGAAACCAATCCAAGCGAATCTACGCCAACGCGTGTCGCGGGCTGGTACATCGAAGAGACTCTGTCCTTCAATAGCGACGACCATCTTGTGTACCTTTACCGCAATGAGGATGAAGAAGACTGCGACCCGGAGGAAATACAAGCTCATCCGAAGGTTGCCAATGTCTATCCGGATTCGGTCTACGCCAGGTATGTCAAATACTCGAAGACACTGCTGATTCCAGCGGACGCCTTCGATGAAAACGAGTTCCTGGAGTTCGCACAATTCTATTACGGCGAATTCGAAACCGGCCCGGACAAGCCACCGCCCCCTCCACGGGAGAACGGCCAGAAGATCGAATGGAAAGTTCGCAAGGATCGCCACTCATTCTGGCGTTATGGCTTCAACGTACGTCTGCGCCGCCTGTGCCGGGATGTACTGCTCTGGCGCCGCACTGGGCTCTTGAATGGCGGCACCGACGCGACACCGGAATGGGTAGCCCACCACCACCTGCGCCATGACAGCAGCTCGGTGACCAGCCTCCTCGAGTCCGTTGAACAGATCACCCACGATCCACGTTTGCGCATGCCGCCCCTTGAGTTCTGGATGACCCGTCCAGGCCGAGAAATCGGGGATCGGAAGGCAAACGAAGTGAAGGCCAGCGACTGGGATCCCCTGCCGGCCCTGGACGGTTTCTGGCAACCCAACTGGCAGATGGCTGACCTGTATGGCGAAGGCATTCCCGGCATGCTGTACCTCGACAACGGTGCCTGGCACTACCGGGAACCAAAACGCCTGGACGATCCCGCCGGGAGCGACCTGGTCACCTGGGGCAAGGCCGTGCCGCTGGCGTTTCCCCTTGAAGGCACCGATGGCACCTTGGTCGACCTGAACAGCGATGGCCAACCGGAATGGCTGGTCATCACGAGCGCTCTGCAAGGCAGCTTCACCCTGGCGCCGGACGGTACCTGGGGCACGCTGGTACCCCTGGCGGGGCTGCCAGTGGAGTATGCGCATCCGCAGGCGCGCCTGGCAGACCTCACCGGCAACAGCCAGGACGACGTCGTCCTGCTGAGAGCGCTGGGCCCCAAGTCCGTTCGAGTGTACCCGGCAAACGGCACCAAAGGCTGGAAGCCCCCGCTGATCAAAAATTATCAAGGCAGTGAACCCTTACCGTCGCTGGAATTCTCTGAGAATCAGCTGGTCGCCTTCGCCGACCCCGCAGGCAGTGGCCAGCAGCATTTGGTGAGGATCACGGGCGACGGCGTAACCCTGTGGCCATCGCTAGGCGGTGGCAGATTTGATGACGGGGTAAAGATTGGCGGTTTTAAAATCGAGAAGTTCGAGGCATCGAGGGTCTTCCTGGCCGATACCGACGGTTCAGGCACCACGGATATCCTGTATATGACACCGGACGATATCAAGGTATTCGTCAGCCAATGTGGCAACCAGTACGTCGAGGGTGCTCCCATTCCCGCCCCCCCGGGTAGGAAACTGGATGCCACCTGCCAACTGCAGGTCGCGGACATTCGTGGGCAGGGTACCGCCGACCTCCTGCTGACCATACCGCACGCAGGCGAAGATAACGGACCGCGAAGCTGGCTGTACCACTTCAACGACCATCGTCCCTGGCTGCTGACCAAGGTATCCGACAATGCCGGCAGCTCCACCCACCTGGAATACCGAAGCTCGGCGCAGGCCTGGCTCGACCATAAGGCCGACGTGCTCGCCCGCACCGGTAGAGTGCCGGTGAGCTATCTGCCCTTCCCCGTGCACACGGTCAGCCGGGTAACGACAATCAACGAAATCACGGGGCTCAGCCTTGGTAGCGAGACCACCTACCTCGGAGGTGTATGGGATGCTCAAGAGCGCGAATTTGCCGGTTTCTCGCGGTTGACCCAGCGCGATACCAATGAGCGGGCCGAACTGGCGGCGGCAGACCTGTCTCCGCCAAGCCGCACCTGTACCTGGTTCCATACCGGGATCGAGGCACGCGACCTGGTCGCGGAAGATGCCTTTGTCGATATGGACGCACACTTCCCTCAAGCGTTGGTTCGCTTCAGCCATTGGACCGGTGGCAGCGAAGAGCCCTTGGAGCCAACGCCTACATTGCGCCCTTGGTTGTATCGTGCCGTGCGTGGCCAAGTGCGGCGCATCGAAGTGTATGGTGAGGACGGCAGCGAGCGGGCCGGCAAGCCCTACAGCGTTGTCACCAATCGCCTTCAAGTGCGCATGCACGACACCCTCGATGCCGAGCGCCCGGCGGCCTTGGTAACCCCCGTGGAAGTATTGACCTTCGCCTGCGAACGCATCACCCAAGACCCCGTGGTGAATCAAGCCATCGTCCTTGAACAGGACGAATACGGTAATGTTCTGGAAAGTGCAACCATCAACTACCCTCGGCTGCTGTCTCCCGCCGAGCTGGAAGAGGAAGATACGGCGCGGCGCATCTACCCGGAAGCACTGCCCGAGGGGTTGATCACCGCCAGTTGCGATGACCAGCAGTACGACTGCTGGATAAACCTTGCCCGCGCAACCGTGCACAACCTGACGGAAAACGGTAACTGGGCGATCGGACTTCCAGGCTCGACCCGCTCGGATGCCGTGCTTGTCCCCAGTGACGGAATTCCAAAGGGTGGATACTCGATTGAGAATTGGCCCAACCTGCCATCGACATACCCCGACAGCTTCACGCTGACCGGCTACCAGAAAGTCCTCTGGCGGAAGGCCGACGGCAGCGGTGCATCCGATACCCCATCGATTCCGGCGCTGGTGGCCTATACCCGCACGGCGATGTTGGACAAAGCCTCGCTCGAGGCTCTGGAGCCCACATTCGGACTTACCCTGCAACAGCTGGTCTTGGATGCACTGGGCCGCCCGCAGGCCGACCCAGCCGTGCTGACCCGCGTGCACAAGCGCCTGCCGACACCCGATGCGCACGTACTCTATGCGGTACTGATGACCCACCTGATACAGGACAGCCCGCTGGACACGGCAGCCTGCCAGGTGCTGCGCAGTGCCTTGAAGCAAATCATCTCCGTAGAGGAGTTGAGCCTGCTGCTGATGGCCGCCGACCCCGCCGGACTGCCAGAGGGCTTGCAGGATGCGCTGTACAAGCAGAACCGCGTACCAGATGCCGCACTGGCGGACGTGATGCTCTGGTTTGCCGAGCTGGCGGGCGCGGATAGCGATGACATGAATACGCTCTACCGCGCGCTGGCCAGCACGATGACCAAGGAAGTGTTCTGGCGCTGTACCTTGGCCGGTTGCCAAGCGGTTGACCGCGACCCCACCTTGCCGCCCCACGCTCGGACATGGCTGAAGAATGTTCAGGTACTGCTCGACAACCGGGTGCAGGAGGAGTCACTGGAGGAGGTGCTCAAACGAGGTGGCTATATCGCGATGAGCCGCCCGGCGGATGCACTGGAGCTGGATGACCCGCACGACCCTGATGGCCTGGGCGCACCCGGTATCCCGTTCGAACCTGCGATCGAGGGGGCCTATGCCGGGCATCACGGCATCACCACCTACCACGGCGAGACCCGTTTCTGGCTGCCGGAAACCGTGCAGGAAAGCACCCTCACCGGCCCCAGTCATCTGGAATACACCGCGTATGACATTGCCGTGAAAAAGGTGACCGACGCGGCGGGCCTGACCAGTGAAGTGAAGGCCTACGACTGGCGGTTCCTGACCCCCATCGAAATCTTCGATGCCAACGACAACACCAGCAAGGTGACATTGGATTCGTTGGGGCGGGTCCTGCATACGCGCTTTTATGGTACGGAGGCTGGTAAACCGGAGCATGTCGGCTACGACAAGGACAAGTTATTCACTCCGCCGCTCACCGTCGAAGAGGCCGTGGCGTTGAACGTCACCAAGAACGTACCCGTGGCACAGGCGTTTACGGTCATCGCCGACAGTTGGATGCCCCTGAAGCTGCTAGCCGACGGCTCCAACTCCGGTCAGCGCTGCAGCGAACGGGAATGGGAACGCGACGCCAAGCGCCTGCAACGCGATGGCATTGTCGCGCAGCCAACGATGGAAGGCCGTGCGCCACCCCATGTCATTCAGATCCAGACCGACCGCTACGACAGCGATGAACAACAACAGGTACGGGTGCGCGTGATGCTGAACGGCGGTGGGCAAGTACTGCAGACGGCCATTCTCAACCCTCCAGGGAAAGCATTCTTCCACGACGCGGAAACAGGTGGACTTGTAACCAAACCGGATGGCACGGCAAAAGAAGACGATGTAGACGTGCGCTGGGCAGTGACCGGCAAGACGGAATTCGACAACAAGGGCCAACCCGTGCGTGTCTGGCTACCCTTCTACCTGGACGACTGGCATTGGGTGAGCGATGACAGTGCACGCGCGGGGATCTACGCCGATACCCACGTCTACGATGCTTTGGGTCGAGAATGCAAGGTGGTGCGGGCCTCCGGCGAAGAGGTTGACGGCGAATGGGTGAATTACGAATGGCGCGAGCAGATCTACCCCTGGTTCCGGGTAACAGAGGATGAGAACGACACCTTGAAGGATGTGATTGGCCGAGCGAAGCGCAGGCGCGGCCAGTGACAGCTGGAACGGCAAGGGCTGACCTGAGATGGCGGTCCTTGCCCGACGTGCCGACGACTGTTACTGCAGGAGCAACAATCCCCTGCGACATTTTGTCTTTTTTTCTTACAACTTCCCCTATATCCTCCCCGCCGCAAGCTGAATCGCTTCACTGCATATCCTTCGCAGCCAATTCCCCTCGAAGACCCGCGCTTCGTTGCGCTTGCCGTTTCTTCAACAATCAAAAGATAGCGCTATCTCATGTTCCAACTGCCCAAGACCCGCTACTCTGGCCTCGCCCTCGCCACCCTGCTCGGCAGCCTCTCCTCCCCCACCACCAGCGCCAGCGAAATGTTCGCCAAGGATTCCCCCTGGATGCTCGGTGACTGGGGTGGCACCCGCAGTGAACTGCTGGAGAAAGGCTACGACTTCACCCTCGGCTACACCGGCGAGATGGGCAGCAACCTGCACGGCGGCTACAGCCATGACCGCGCCGCGCGCTACAGCGACCAGTTCACCTTTGGTGTGAACATGGACCTGCAAAAGATCCTTGGCTGGCAGGACACCGAGTTCCAGCTGACCGTCACCGAGCGTCATGGCGACAACATCAGCAACGACCGCATCAACGACCCGCGCGTCGGCGGCTTCACCTCGGCCCAGGAAGTCTGGGGGCGAGGCGAAACCTGGCGGCTGACCCAGATGTGGATCAAGCAGAAGTACTTCGACGGCGCGCTGGACGTGAAATTCGGCCGTTTCGGTGAGGGCGAGGACTTCAACAGCTTCCCCTGCGACTTCCAGAACCTGGCTTTCTGCGGCTCACAGGTGGGCAACTGGGTGGGCGGCATCTGGTACAACTGGCCGGTCAGCCAGTGGGCACTGCGCGTGCGCTACAACCTGAACGACGAACTCTACGCCCAGGTCGGCGTGTTCGAGCAGAACCCCTCCAACCTCGAAAGCAACAACGGCTTCAAGCTCAGCGGCAGCGGCACCCAAGGCGCGGTGATGCCGATCGAACTGGTCTGGAGCCCGCGGGTCAATGGCCTGAAAGGGGAATATCGCGCCGGCTACTACTACAGTAATGCCAAGGCACAGGATGTACTCAAGGACAGCCACGGCACGCCGGCCGCCATCAGCGGCGCCGCCTACCGCAGCAGCTCGAGCAAGCACGGCCTGTGGTTGGGCGCCCAGCAGCAGGTGACCTCGCTGGCCACGGACCAGTCGCGCGGCCTGAGCCTGTTCGCCAACGCCACGGTGCACGACAAGAAGACCAATGCCATCGACAACTATGTTCAGGCAGGTGTGGTTTACAAAGGGCCGTTCGATGCCCGCGCCAAGGACGACATCGGTTTCGCCCTGGCCCGCGTGCACGTCAACCCCGGCTACCGCAAGAACGCCCGCCTCATCAACCAGGCCAACGGCCTGGACGACTACGACAACCCCGGCTTCCTGCCCGTGCAGGACACCGAGTACAGCGCCGAACTCTACTACGGCATCCACCTGGCCGACTGGCTCACGGTGCGCCCGAACCTGCAGTACATCCGCCACCCGGGCGGCGTGTCGCACGTCGACGACGCGCTGATCGGTGGTTTGAAGATCCAGAGCACGTTCTAACCCGACCCTTCCACACTACGGAGAACATACGATGAGCACTGACGGTGCCAAGAATGGAACCCGCTGGCTACCGCGCCTGATGGGCGTGCTGCTGTTGCTGATGGGGCTTGCCCTGCTGGCCGGCGGCATCAAGCTGAGCCAGCTGGGCGGTTCGCTTTACTACCTGATCGCCGGGATCGGCTTCGCCCTATCCGGCATCCTGCTGCTGGCCAAGCGCCGCATCGCCCTGGGCCTGTATGGCCTGGTGCTGCTGGGCAGCACCGTGTGGGCGCTGTGGGAAGTGGGCCTGGACTGGTGGCAACTGGTGCCGCGCCTGGCCATCTGGTTCGCCATCGGCGTGGTCCTGCTATTGCCGTGGGCCCGTCGCCCGCTGCAAGGCCCGGCGTCGAAAATCAACACCGCCCTGCTCAGCGTGGCCGTGCTGACTTCCGGCGCGACCGCGATCGCCAGCCAGTTCACCCACCCCGGCGAAATCCAAGGCGCATTCAGCCGTGACGACAGCGAGATGGGCAGCGCCGCGCCAGCCATGCCGGACGGTGAATGGCAGGCCTATGGCCGCACCGAGCACGGCGACCGCTATTCGCCGCTGCGCCAGATCACCCCGCAGAACGCCTACCGCCTGGAAGAAGCCTGGCGCATCCGCACCGGCGACCTGCCGACCGAAAACGACCCGGTGGAGCTGACCAACCAGAACACCCCGCTGAAGGTCAACGGCATGCTCTATGCCTGCACCGCCCACAGCCGGCTGCTGGCCCTGGACCCGGACACCGGCGCCGAGATCTGGCGCTACGACCCGCAGGTCAAGAGCCCTACCGGCACCTTCAAGGGCTTCGCCCACATGACCTGCCGCGGCGTCTCGTACTACGACGAGAACAGCTACGTCAGCCGTGACGGCAGCCCGGCTCCGAAGGTGTCCGATGCCGGCCAGGCCGTGGCCCAGGCCTGCCCGCGCCGCCTCTACCTGCCCACCGCCGACGCCCGCCTGATCGCCATCAACGCCGACAACGGCAAGGTCTGCGAGGGCTTCGCCAACCAGGGCGTGATCGACCTGACCCGCGGCATCGGCCCGTTCACCGCGGGTGGCTACTACTCCACTTCGCCGGCCGCGATCACCCGCAGCCTGGTGATCATCGGTGGCCACGTCACCGACAACGAGTCGACCAACGAGCCGTCCGGCGTGATCCGCGCCTACGACGTGCACGACGGCCACCTGGTGTGGAACTGGGACAGCAACAACCCGGACGACACCAAGCCCCTGGCCGACGGCAAGCTGTACAGCCGCAACTCGGCCAACATGTGGTCGATCGCCAGCGTCGATGAAGACCTCGGCATGATCTACCTGCCCCTGGGCAACCAGACCCCGGACCAGTGGGGCGCCGACCGCACCCCGGGCGCCGAGAAGTACAGCGCTGGCATCGTCGCCCTGGACCTGGCCACCGGCAAGGCGCGCTGGAACTACCAGTTCACCCACCACGACCTGTGGGACATGGACGTCGGCAGCCAGCCCACCCTGGTCCACCTGAAGACCGATGACGGCGTCAAGCCGGCGGTCATCGTGCCGACCAAGCAGGGCAGCCTGTACGTGCTCGACCGCCGCGACGGCACGCCGATCGTGCCGATCCGCGAGATCCCGGTACCGCAAGGCGCCGTGAAAGGCGACCACACCGCACCAACCCAGGCCCGCTCCGACCTCAACCTGCTCGGCCCTGAACTGACCGAACAGGCCATGTGGGGCGCCACGCCGTTCGACCAGATGCTCTGCCGCATCCAGTTCCGCGGCCTGCGCTACGAAGGCCAGTACACCCCGCCGTCCGAGCAGGGCAGCCTGGTCTACCCGGGTAACGTCGGTGTGTTCAATTGGGGCAGCGTGTCGGTCGACCCGGTGCGCCAGATCCTCTTCACCTCGCCGAACTACATGGCGTTCGTGTCGAAGATGATCCCCCGCGAACAGGTGGCCGAAGGCAGCAAGCGCGAAAGCGAGACCAGCGGTGTGCAGCCAAACGCTGGCGCGCCGTACGCGGTGACCATGCACCCGTTCATGTCGCCGATCGGCATCCCGTGCCAGGCGCCGGCCTGGGGCTATGTGGCGGCCATTGATCTGTTCACCAACAAGGTGGTGTGGAAGCACAAGAACGGCACCACCCGTGACAGCACCCCGGTACCGATCGGCATGCCGGTGGGCGTACCGAGCATGGGCGGCTCGATCGTCACCGCTAGTGGCGTCGGCTTCCTCAGCGGCACCCTGGACCAGTACCTGCGCGCCTATGACGTGAAGAACGGCCAGGAGCTGTGGAAAGGCCGCCTGCCGGCAGGCGGCCAGGCCACGCCGATGACCTACACCGGCAAGGACGGCAAGCAGTACGTGCTGGTGACCGCCGGCGGCCATGGCTCGCTGGGCACCCGCATGGGCGACTACATCATCGCCTACAAGCTGGCTGAGTAAGCCCGCCTGAGCGGTGGTGCCCGCACCACCGCATCAACCAACGAGGCCGCTGCCAGTCCCCTGGCAGCGGCCTCGTTGCGTTTCGGGCCGCAGGTGCGCTCAACCGCGCGACTCGACCCCCAGCTCATCCCACACCGACTCCGCCAGGTGGAACGTGGCATTGGCGGCGGGAATCCCGCAATAGATCGCGCTCTGCATGATCACTTCCTTGATCTCTTCCCGCGTCACGCCGTTGTTGGCCGCCGCGCGCAGGTGCAGCTTGAGTTCGTCATTGCGGTTCATGCCGATCAGCATGGCGATGGTGATCAGGCTGCGGGTGTGCCGGGGCAACCCGGGGCGGGTCCAGATATCGCCCCAGGCATGGCGGGTGATCATTTCCTGGAACTCGCCGTTGAAGTCGTTGAGCTTCTCCAGGCTGCGGTCGACATGGGCGTCACCCAGCACCGCGCGGCGCACCTTCATGCCTGCTTCGTAGCGTTGTTTCTCATCCACGTGCGGTTCCTCAGCGGCTCAGCAGGAAATCGAGCACACGGCGGCTGAACGGCGCGCCGATCTCGACGTTGGACAGGTGTGCTGCCGGGAACTCGACATACTCGGCGCCAAGGATTCCCGCTTGCATGAAACGGCCATGCTCGGGGGTGGTCACCGCATCGGCGGTGCCGGCGACGATCAATGTCGGCACCTGAATATGGTTGAGCTGATCACGCAGGTCGGCATCGCGAACCGCGCCACAGTTGGCCGCGTAGCCTTCGGGCGAAGTCTGCGCCAGCATCTGGCAGATGCGCTGGGCCTGCTCCGGCTCGGCCGCGGCGAAGGCTGGGGTGAACCAGCGGGCGATCGAAGCATCGCGCAATTCGCCCATGGCCTGCCGGCCGCCCTTGAGCACCGTGTCGATACGGGTGTTCCACACCTCGTCGCTGCCAATCTTCGCCGCCGTGTTGCACAGGGTCAGGCTGAGCAGGCGATGGCCAGCATTGATCGCCAGCCACTGGCCGATCAGGCCGCCCATCGACAGGCCAACGAAATGGGTTTTCTCGATATCCAGGGCATCGAGCAGGGCCAACACATCACCGCCCAGTTGCTCGATGCTGTAGGGGCCATCGGTCACCAGCGACTCGCCGTGCCCCCGGGTGTCGTAGCGCAGCACGCGAAAGTGCTCGCTCCACGCTGCAACCTGCGCATCCCACATGTGCAGGTCGGTGCCCAGCGAGTTGGACAGCACCAGCACCGGAGCATCGGCCGGGCCGTCGAGTTGGTAATGCAGTACGCCATCGGCCAGTTGCACGTGTGCCACAGCGGTCTCCTTTCAGGCGGTGAAACGTTGATGTTCGGCCACGGCGCGCGCCACCCAGACGCGGGCCTGGCCAAGGTAATGGGTGGGGTCGAGCAAGCGGTCGAGCTCGTCAGTGGACAATTCCGCAATGACCTGCGGCTCGTCGCCGAGCACGGCACGCAAGTGACGCTGCTCGGCCACCGCACGCTGGCAGCACTGCTCCAGCAGGTGATGAGCGCGCTCGCGCCCCAGGCGCTGGGCCAGGACAATACTGACCGCTTCGGCCAGTACCAGGCCCTGGGTGAGGTCGAGGTTGCGGCGCATGCGCACGGCATCCACCTCCATGCCTTCAGCGATCACCTGGGCCTGGCGCAGGGCGCCGGAGACCAGGCAGCAGATCTCTGGCAGGGTTTCCCACTCGGCGTGCCACAGGCCCAGGCTGCGCTCATGTTCCTGGGGCATGGCGGCGAACAGCGTCGAGACCAGCCCCGGCACGCGGGTGGCAGCACCGATCAGCACCGCCGCGCCCACCGGGTTGCGCTTGTGCGGCATGGTCGAGGAGCCGCCCTTGCCTGGCGCGGAGGGTTCGAACAACTCGCCCGCCTCGGTCTGCATCAGCAGGCTGACATCGCGGCCAAACTTGCCCAGGCTGCCGGCGACCATGCCCAGCACCGAGGCGAACTCCACCAGGCGGTCGCGCTGGGTGTGCCAGGGTTGCTCGGGCACGGTCAGCTCAAGCTGTTCGGCCAGCGCCTCGGTCACCGGCAGGGCCTTGCTGCCCAATGCCGCCAGGCTGCCGGAGGCACCGCCGAACTGCAGCACCAGCAGGCGCGGGCGCAGTTCCTTGAGGCGCTGGCGATGGCGGGTCAAGGCACCGAGCACGCCAGCCAGCTTCATTCCCAACGTCACCGGCGTGGCGTGCTGCAACCAGGTACGCCCCACCAGCGGCGTGTCGGCGTGCTGCAAGGCCTGGCGCGCCAGGGTGTCGGCCAACTTGGCGAGGTCGCTTTCAATCAGTGCCAAGGCATCACGCAGTTGCAGCACCAGACCGCTGTCCATCGCATCCTGGCTGGTGGCCCCCAAGTGCACGTAGCGTTCGGCCTCGGGCACGCCGCTGGCGACCACCTTGCCCAACGCCTTGACCAGCGGGATCGCCGAATTGCCCGCGATGGCGATGGCCTGCGCCAGGGCCTGCACATCGTAGCGCTCGGCCTTGCAGGCCGCCTCGATGGCCATCACCGCCGTGTGCGGCACCAACCCGGCGGCCGCTTCGGCGCGGGCCAGGGCGGCCTCGAAATCGAGCATGCCCTGCAGCCGGCCGCGATCGGAAAAAACCTCGCGCATGGCCGGCGCGGTGAAGTAGGCATCGAACAGCTGGTTGCTCATGCAAAGTCCTTAATGGTCATGGTGCAGGTACGCCGCCTGCTTCGGCAGGCGCAGGCTGAACAGGAAGGCGATCGCCATCATGGCAGTCACGTACCAGTAGAAGGTGTTCTCCATGCCCATGTTTTTCAAGTTCAAGGCCACATACTCGGCCGAGCCGCCGAACACCGCGTTGGCCACCGCGTAAGCCAGCCCGACGCCCAGGGCGCGCACCTGCGGCGGGAACATCTCGGCCTTCACCAGGCCACTGATGGAGGTGTAGAAACTGACGATGCACAGCGCCAGGGTCACCAGCACGAAGGCCATGAACGGGCTGGTGACGGTCTTCAAAGCCATCAGCAGCGGCACGGTGAAAATCGTCCCCAGTGCGCCGAACAGCAGCATCGAGTTGCGCCGGCCGATACGGTCGGAGAGCATGCCGAACACCGGCTGCAGGATCATGAACAGGAACAAGGCGCCGGTCATCACGAAGCTGGCGCTCTTGGCGTTCATCCCGGCCGTGTTGACCAGGTATTTCTGCATGTAGGTGGTGAAGGTGTAGAAGATCAGCGAACCACCGGCGGTGTAGCCGAGCACCGTGATGAAAGCGGCGGTGTGGTGACGGAACAGGCCGCCGATGGTGCCGGCCTCCTTGTCCTGGCGGTTCTCGGCGCTGCTGGTCTCTTTCAACGAACGACGCAGCATCAGCGAGATCAGCGCGGCGATGGCGCCGACCACGAAGGGGATGCGCCAGCCGTAGGCACGCAGCTCTTCCTCGGTGAGCAGTTGCTGCAGGATCACCACCACCAGCACCGCCAGCAACTGGCCGCCGATCAGGGTGACGTACTGGAACGAGGCGAAGAAACCACGCTGGCCACGCAGGGCCACTTCGCTCATGTACGTCGCGGTAGTGCCGTACTCACCGCCCACCGACAGCCCCTGGATCAGCCGCGCCAGCAGCAGCAGGGCCGGCGCCCAGGCACCGATGCTGGCATAAGTGGGCAGGCAGGCGATGATCAGCGAGCCGAAGCACATCATCAGCACCGAGGTCATCAGCGAATTCTTGCGCCCGTGACGGTCGGCCAGGCGGCCGAAGATCCAGCCACCGATGGGGCGCATCAGGAAGCCGGCGGCGAATACCCCGGCGGTATTGAGTAATTGGACGGTGGGGTTGTCGGAGGGGAAGAAGGCCGGGGCGAAATAGATCGCGCAGAAGGCGTAGACATAGAAGTCGAACCATTCCACCAGGTTGCCCGACGAGGCGCCGACGATGGCGAAGATGCGTTTGCTGCGTTCTTCGCCGGTGTAATAGCTGGAAGTCATGGTGTTTTTCACTCCTGGGGGGTCACTGCAAAGTCTAGACATACCCAGTAACAATCTCGTTCCACTTCAACACACCGCCTACTGTGTGGGAGCGGCCTTGTGTCGCGAAAGGGCTGCGTAGCAGCCCCAGGATCTGAAGGCCCCTTCAAGATTGCCGGGGCTGCCTTGCAGCCCTTTCGCGACACAAGGCCGCTCCTACGGGGGACCGTGCGCTGCTCGGGATCAGACCCGCTCGATGGCCAGCGCCAGCCCTTGGCCAACCCCGACGCACATGGTGGCCAACCCTTTGCGCCCACCGCTCTTCTCCAACTGGTGCAACGCCGTCAGCACCAACCGCGCCCCGCTCATCCCCAGCGGATGCCCCAGGGCAATCGCGCCACCGTTGGGGTTCACCTGCGGCGCATCGTCCGCCACGCCCAGCTCGCGCAGTACCGCCAAGCCCTGGCTGGCAAACGCTTCGTTCAACTCGATGACATCGAAGTCCGCCACCGCCACGCCCAGGCGCTCGGTCAGCTTGCGTACCGCCGGCACCGGGCCGATGCCCATCACCCGTGGCGCCACACCGGCACTGGCCATGCCCAGCACCCGGGCGCGTGGGGTCAAACCATGCTTCTTGACGGCCTCAGCCGACGCCAGGACCAAGGCCGCCGCTCCATCGTTGACACCCGAGGCATTGCCGGCGGTGACGGTCTTGTCCGGGCCATTCACCGGCTTGAGCTTGCTCAATGCCTCCAAAGTGGTGTCCGGCCGCAGGTGTTCATCGCGCTCGACCACGGCTTCGCCTTTCTTGTGGGCGATGCGCACCGGCACGATTTCCTCGGCGAAGAACCCCGCAGCCTGCGCGGCGGCCGCCTTCTGCTGGCTACGCAGGGCAAAAGCGTCCTGGTCGGCACGCGACACCTGGTAGTCGTCGGCGACGTTGTCGGCGGTCTCGGGCATCGAGTCCACGCCGTACTGGGTTTTCATCAACGGGTTGATGAAACGCCAGCCGATGGTGGTGTCCTCCAGCTTCATGTTGCGCGAGTAGCCGCTCTCGGCCTTGCCCATCACGAATGGCGCGCGGGACATCGACTCGACGCCGCCCGCGATGGCCAGCTCCATCTCGCCACTGGCGATGGCACGGAAGGCGGTGCCGATGGCATCCATGCCCGAGGCGCACAAGCGGTTGAGGGTTACCCCAGGGATGCTTGCGGGCAAGCCGGCCAGCAACAGTGCCATGCGCGCGACGTTGCGGTTGTCTTCACCGGCCTGGTTGGCGCAGCCGAAGAACACCTCGTCGAGCTGGTCCCACTGCACGCCCGGGTTGCGCTCGATCAGCGCCTTGAGCGGCACCGCCGCCAGGTCGTCGGCACGCACCCCGGCCAGGGCGCCACCGAAGCGGCCGATGGGGGTGCGGATGGCGTCGCAGATGAATACGTCACGCATCAGGCTTCTCCTGCCGTCTGGCCATGGGCGGCGGCGGTGCGGGCTTCGAGGTCGCGCAGAGCAGACAGTTCGACGTCGCTCGGCGCGGCGGTTTCCTGTACATCTGCGGCGAAGCGGATCGCCCAGCCGGTGGCGGCGATGATCTGCTCACGGGTCACCCCCGGGTGGATCGCGGTGACCACAAACTCGTGGGTGCCCTCTTCCGGCTCCATGATGCACAGGTCGGTGATGATGCCGACCGGCCCCTCCCCCGGCAGCCCCAGGCGTTTGCGCGAATCGCCGCCTTCGCCATGGCCGACCGAGGTGATGAAGTCGAGCTTGTCGACGAAGGCCCGTGGCGACTGCTTGAGGATGATCAGCACCTGCTTGGCGGAGCCGGCGATCTCCGGCGCGCCACCGGCACCCGGCAGGCGGGTCTTCGGCGCGTGATAGTCGCCCACCACGGTGGTGTTGATGTTGCCGAAGCGGTCGACCTGGGCGGCACCGAGGAAACCGACATCAATACGCCCACCCTGCAGCCAGTAGCGGAAAATCTCGCCGGTCGGCACCACGGTGTCGGCGGTCTCGGCCAGTTCGCCGTCACCGATCGACAGCGGCAACACACTGGGCTTGGCACCGATCGGGCCGGATTCGTAGATCAGCACCACATCGGGCGACGAGGTCAGGCGCGCCAGGTTGGCGGCCTTGGACGGCAGGCCGATACCGACGAAGCAGACGGCGCCGTTGCGCAGGCGGCGGGCAGCGGCGACGGTCATCATTTCGGAAGTGGAGTAGCTCATTGCGCGGCCTCCGCGGTGCTGGCCAGCTTGGCCTGAAATTCATTGAAGTCTGCGGTGCCGCGAATGTAGGTGTCGATCCAGGCAGAGAACGACTCACGGTTGCGGGCGATCGGGTCCCAGGCCTGGTAGAAGCGGTTGTCGCGCTCGTAGTAACCATGGGCGTAGGACGGGTGGGCGCCTCCGGGCACCAGGCATACCGCGCTGAGTGCCCAGGTCGGCAGCACGCAGGCGTTCATTGGCGCCTTCAGGTCATCGACGATCTCTTCGACAGTGACGATGCAGCGCTTGGCCGCCAGGGCCGCTTCCTTCTGCACGCCAAGGATGCCCCACAGCAGCACATTGCCCTTGCGGTCGGCCTTCTGCGCGTGAATCACGGTGACGTCCGGGCGTACCGACGGCACGGCGGCGAGCACTTCGCCGGTGAACGGGCAGGTGACGCTCTTGATCAGCGGGTTGACCTTCGGCAGGTCGGAGCCGGCGTAGGCCCGCAGCACCGCAAATGGCAGGCCGGAAGCACCGGCGACGTAGGCGTTGGCCAAGTCGGCGTGGCTGTGCTCTTCGATCTCGATCGCATGCGGCCACTGCTTCTCGACGGCATCGCGCAAGCGGTGCAGCGAACCAACTCCCGGGTTGCCGCCCCAGGAGAAGATCAGCTTGCGCGCGCAGCCGGCACCGATCAGCTGGTCATAGATCAGGTCGGGGGTCATGCGCACCAGGGTCAGGTCGCGCTTGCCCTGGCGGATGATCTCGTGGCCCGCGGCGGTCGGGATCAGGTGGGTGAAACCTTCGAGGGCGACGCTGTCGCCATCCTGGATGAACTGCTTCACGGCCTCGTGAAGCGAGAGGATTGCTGCCATTGGAGACTCCTGGTCAGGACGAGTCGGGTCAGTGAGCAGCGGGCCAATGCATCGCTGCGATGGGCCCAGATTAAGGAGGATGCTGGCTGCGTTACAATCCGATAATCGCACTAACGTTCGATTATCGAACAGTTTGTTACCTGATCGATATGCACTCAACCGTAGGAGCCGGCCTTGCCGGCGAACCAGGCAACGCGGTGGCTGGCACCGGCCTTGCCGGTGTTCGCCGGCAAGGCCGGCTCCTACAGGGGACAGCGCCTGGTCAGGTGGCGTCGGCGTGGCTCACCACCCCCTTCACCACCACCCCTACCGTCGCCAGTGCCGCCGGCACCAGCAACGCCGTCAGCACCTGCTCGAAACTCCAACCCAACCCCAGCAAGGTCGCCCCGCTCCAGGCCCCCAGAATCGCACCGAACCGCCCGATCCCGAGCATCCACGACACCCCGGTGGCCCGCCCCTGAGTCGGGTAGAACCGTGCCGCCAGCGAAGGCATGGCCGACTGCGCACCGTTGACACACATGCCGGCGATCAGCACCAGGGTGGCCAGCAAGGTGATATTGCCCAGGCTCTGCCCTACCGCATAGGCGAACACCCCGGCCAACAAGTAAAACAGGCCGATCACCTTGTGCGGGTTGAAACGGTCCATGGCCCAGCCCACCGCCACCGCGCTGAGCACGCCACCAAACTGAAACAACGCACCGATGAACGCGGCCTGCTCCATGCTCGCCCCGCTGTCACGCATCAAGGTGGGCAGCCAGCTGGTCAGCAGGTAGACGATCACCAGGCCCATGAAGTAAGTCAGCCACAACAGCGCGGTGCCCATGCCATAGGTGCCAGAGAAGATCACCGCAAACACATTGCGCGTGGCCACCGCTTTCTGCTCCGGCACGCTGAAGCTCGAGGCTTGCGCGACCACCGTCGGCGCAATGGGTGCCAGGGTCTTGCGAATCCTGTCCGCACTGCGGTTGCGCACCACCAGGAACCGCGCCGACTCCGGCAGCCAGGCCAGCAGCACCAGCGCCAGCAGCAGGGGCAGCACCCCGCCGATCACCAACAGGCTGTGCCAGCCATAGGCCGGGATCAGCTTGGCGGACATGAAACCGCCACCGGCCATGCCCAGGTTGAAGCCACAGAACATGCTGGTCACCAGCAGCGACTTGAGGCGCTCGGGAGTGTATTCGGAAAGCAATGTGGTGGCATTGGGCATGCCTGCGCCCAGGCCAAGGCCGGTGAGAAAGCGCAACACCAGCAACTGGTCGACATTACTGGCGTAGGCCGAAGCCAGGCTGAAACCGCCGAACACCAGCACCGCCGCCACCAGCACGCCTTTGCGCCCGAAGCGGTCGGCCAGCGGGCCGGAACCGAGCGCACCGAACACCATGCCGATCAGCGCGGCGCTCATCACCGGCCCCAGGCTGGCGCGATCGATCCCCCACTCCTGGGACAACGCCGGGGCGATGAAGCCCATGGCCGCCGTGTCGAGGCCATCGAGAAAGACGATCAGGAAGCACAGGATAACCACCCGCCACTGGTAACGGGACAGCGGCTGGTCATTGATGAACGACTGGACGTCGAGGCAGTGGCCGACAGTGGATTGCGGTTTGTTCATTATTGTTATCCAGGAAAGAGGCGCAGGCAGGCACCTGCATCCAATGTAGAACGCAGGAACAGGAAACTTCGCGAGTGTGCAGGCGCTGGATCAGCCTGAGTGCAACGGCACCGTGCGCGGGTGCGGCCGCGACAACGATAGAAGCGTTTTCATGGGAGAGCCCTTCTGGCCTGTTGTTATTGTCGGGTCGGCAAAGCCGACTCGTGCGACAGACATTAATCAGCAGGCTTGGGCTGCGCAATTCGTTGGAAGCGAGATTGTGCGTTTATCGAACAGGAATACTCGTGGGCTGTTCGATTCGGTGGCCGCACAACTTACCTGTAGGAGCGGCTTTAGCCGCGATCACCCGCGAAGCGGGTGCCAGACACCTCGGTGCCTGCATCGCGGCTAAAGCCGCTCCTACAGATTTCTGCAAACCCGTCATCAACCGAACAACTGATGGCAAAGATCCCGGCTGGCCGCCAGCAGGATCGGCAGGAAACGCTGCTCCAGCTCGCTGCGGCTGACCCGCCCCACATGGGTACTGACATTCAGCGCCGCCAGCACCTGCCCGGAAGCATCGTAGATCGGCACGGCAACCGAACGCAGCCCTTGCTCCAGCTCCTGGTCGACCACGCACCAGCCCTGCTGGCGCACCTGCTGGATGCAGGCGAACAGCGATTCATGATCATGCAGGGTGCGGCTGGTACGGGCCTTGAGGTCGGCGCGCTCCAGGTATTCGTGAAGGCTGGCGTCATCGAGCGCCGCCAGGAGAATTCGCCCCATCGACGTGCAGTAGGCCGGCAGCCGCCCGCCCACCGACAAGTCCACCGAGATCAACCGCTCCACCGTGGCCGAGCGGGCTATATAAAGGATGTCGTCGCCTTCGAGGGTGGCCATGTTGGCCGCCTCGTGGAGCTGGTCGCTGATCCGGTCCAGGTAGGGTTGGGCCGAAACCGCCAGCGGGGTCGAGGACAGGTAGGCGTGGCCCAGCGTCAGCACCTTGGGCAGCAATGAGTAGGTGCGACCATCGGTGGTGGCATAGCCCAGTTTGATCAGGGTGTGCAGGCAACGGCGCACGGCCGCGCGAGGGATCTCCGTGCGATGGCTGATCTGGGCGATGGTCAGGTGCCGCTTGCGCTCCTGGAATGCCTGGATCACCGCCAGGCCACGGGCCAGGGAGGTCATGAAGTCCGGGTCGCCGGTGAACGCCTGAATGCGCTTGGCCGCCGAGGCCACGATCGGCGGAGCCATGGCAGGCGTCGCGCCCTTTGCAGGTTCATTCGCCAGGGGGCCGTTGGTTTCTTCGCTCATGGACTCGCCTCAAAAAAACGCTGGTTTGTGCGATTATCGAACGAACGGCCGATAATCGCAATTGACCGCTGACACTTTTGCTTATACCTTTCCCCTGCCACATGTGGCTTCTTTGGAGAGACTGGTCAGGTACCCACCGCAGAAGTCCCAGGCAACGGCCTCGCCCTCCCGCGAGGCCGTTTTCATTTCAGCGGCTTGAAGTAAACTTCCACACCCCAAGACGCTTGAACTTCCTGACGCGCAAGCAGACGAATGCCCACGCCGGTCAATGACAACTTCAGCGACCTTGTCAGTAACAAGTAAAGAACGATAGTCTTCGACTTGGCGGTTGCTATAATCGCCCCGGTTGATTGTTCAATTGCACTATTACGGATCCAATCGACCCACCTTCGTCGCTTTCCGACCTTCAGGACCATCGCCTCAGGCATGGCTTGTGCGGTGGTGATCAAAGGCACTTTCCCAGGTTGCCCTTCACTCTCCACCCCGTGTCCTCGCGACGAATCATTTCGCGCCGGTGGTGAATCCACACATTATTTGTGTCCTTCAACGCCAGCGCCAAACTTCAACCTATTCAGGTATTACTGTGACGAAAGAAGAACTGCGCGCGGAACTCGAGCGCCAGGCTGAACGTTACAAGGATGTTTACGGTGGTGAAGTCACCACCTATGCCGCGCAACCCGAACCGGAACGCAAACCCTGGCGCAAGCGCGCCACTGTCCGCGACCAGGCCTTTGCCCAGGAACTGGAAAAGATGGAAAAGGAACTGCGCACCGAGGGTGATGAACCTGCATGATGCCATCGCGCCATCGGCCATCGCCTTGGCGCGGGTTAAGCGTGGTCGGAACAGCCTTGGTGAAATGGATTCACACAAATTTCATACAAGCGTTTGAAAGCTGAACCGGAATCCACTTACGCATCAAATCTTTGATTTTTCTAGAAATTGCCGAATTTTCTGCGCATTTTCGGCCGCCATCGCATTGCCAGCACCGCCACCGGCAACACTCCCCGCCCTGCCATCGGTCAGCGGCAGGTGCATCGATTGCCATGGTTTTCTGGCATAATCCCGCCCCCCTAAGACCGCCAGAAAACCTTCATGATCGATTTATTCAGCGGACTGGATGCCTGGGTTATCGTGAGCCTGACGCTCGCTTTGACCTTCGTCCTCGCATTCGAGTTCATCAATGGCTTTCATGACACCGCCAACGCGGTAGCCACTGTCATCTATACCAAAGCCATGCCACCGCACCTGGCCGTGTTCTTCTCCGGTGTATTCAACTTCCTCGGGGTTCTGCTCGGCGGTGTCGGGGTGGCTTACGCCATCGTCCACCTGCTGCCGGTCGAACTGCTGATCAATGTGAACACCGGGCACGGCCTGGCCATGGTCTTCTCGTTGCTGGCCGCCGCCATCACCTGGAACCTGGGCACCTGGTACTTCGGCATCCCGGCCTCCAGCTCGCATACCCTGATCGGCTCGATCCTCGGTGTCGGCCTGGCCAATGCACTGATCAGCGACATCCCGCTGGGCGATGGCGTGAACTGGCAGAAGGCGATCGACATCGCCACGTCGCTGGTCCTCTCGCCAATGGCTGGCTTTGCCGTTGCAGCCCTGGTGCTGCTCGGCCTGAAGTGGTGGCGCCCACTGTCGAAGATGCACAAGACGCCCGAACAGCGCCGCAAGCTCGACGACAAGAAGCACCCACCGTTCTGGAACCGCCTGGTGCTGGTGATCTCGGCCATGGGCGTGAGCTTCGTGCACGGCTCCAACGACGGCCAGAAAGGCATCGGCCTGATCATGCTGGTGCTGATCGGTATCGTCCCGGCCAAGTTCGTCCTCGACCTGAACAGCACCACCTACCAGATCGAGCGTACCCGCGACGCAACGATGCACCTGAGCCAGTTCTACCAGCGCAACGCCGCCACCCTCGGCGAGTTCCTGGCACTGGGCAAGGCACAATCCAGCGACTTGCCGGAGCAGTTCAGCTGCAACCCGCAGCAGACCGAGCCGACCATCGCCGCCCTGCAATCCTCGCTCGCCGGCGTGACCGACTACCGCGCCCTGAGCGCCGAGAAGCGCGTCGAAGTGCGCCGCTACCTGCTGTGCCTGGACGACACCGCGAAGAAGGTCGGCAAGCTGCCAGGCCTGGAAGCCCGTGAAAAGGCCGACCTGGAGAAGCTGCGCAAGGACCTGACCGCCACCACCGAGTATGCACCGTTCTGGGTGATCGTCGCCGTCGCCCTGGCCCTGGGCCTGGGTACCATGGTTGGCTGGAAGCGTGTAGTTCTGACCGTCGGCGAGAAAATCGGCAAGCAGGGCATGACCTATGCCCAGGGCATGTCGGCGCAGATCACTGCCGCCTGCGCCATCGGCATGGCCAACATCTTCAGCCTGCCGGTGTCCACCACCCACGTGCTCTCGTCGGGCGTGGCCGGCACCATGGTCGCCAACAAAAGCGGCCTGCAGGGCGGCACGGTGAAAACCATCCTGCTGGCCTGGGTGCTCACCCTGCCGGCCTCGATGGGCTTGGCGGCCGGCCTGTTCTGGCTGGCCTCCAAGGCCATTGGCTGAGTGACCGCACTGCAATGAAAAAGGCGCCTTGGGGCGCCTTTTTCATTCTTCAGGCCACTACACCCCGTGTAGGAGCGGCCTTGTGCCGCGAAAGGGGTGCGGAGCGCCCCTAGATTTCCGACTCCCCTCTAGACTGCCAGGGCTGCTGCGCAGCCCCTTCGCGGCACAAGGCCGCTCCTACAGCCACAATCTGCCTTAGCGCTTCTTCCCGCCCAGCAACGACCCCATCAGTCCTCGCACCAACTGCCGGCCCAGCTGATTGGCCGCCTGGCGTACCGCCGACTTGATCGCCTGCCCTGCCGCGCTTTGCAGGAATTCCCCGGCCTTGTCGGCAAAGCTGTCCTCGTCCACCTTCGCTTGTGGCGCCGGCTCCACCGGCTCGCCCTTACGCTGGGTGAGCATTTCATAAGCCGACTCGCGGTCAATCGGTTTGTCGTAGCGACCGGCCAGAGGCGAGGCGCTGATCAAAGCGCTGCGCTCAGCGGCACTCAAAGGCCCGATCCGGGATTGGGGCGGCGCAATCAGCACCCGCTGGACCATCGCCGGCGTGCCCTTCTCCTCCAACGTGCCCACCAACGCCTCGCCGATACCCAGCTCGGTCAGCACCGCCAGGCTGTCGAACGCAGGGTTGGGGCGGAAACCATCGGCCACCGCGCGCAGCGACTTCTGCTCCTTGGCCGTGAATGCCCGCAGGCCGTGCTGGATACGCAGCCCCAACTGGGCGAGTACGGCGTCAGGCAGGTCCCCGGGCGACTGGGTAACGAAATACACCCCCACGCCCTTGGAACGGATCAGCCGCACCACTTGCTCCAGGCGGTCCTGCAACGCCTTGGGAGTACCGTTGAACAGCAAGTGCGCCTCGTCGAAAAACAGCGCCAGCACCGGTTTGTCGGCATCGCCGCGTTCGGGCAACTGCTCGAACAGCTCGGCCAGCAGCCAGAGCAGGAACGTCGCATAGACCTTGGGCGCGTCATGCACCAGGCGGCTGGCGTCGAGCAGATGGATGCGTCCGCGACCATCGCCGTCGACCCGCAACAAGTCTTCCAGCTGCAAGGCCGGCTCGCCGAACAGCGCCTCGGCCCCCTGTTGCTCGAGGGTCGCCAACCGGCGCAGCAGGGCTTGAGTAGAGGCACTGGTCATCAGCGCACTGTCCTCGCCCAACAGCAGGGGGTTGTCCTTCAGGTGCGCGAGCAGGGCCTTGAGGTCTTTCAGGTCGAGCAACAGCAGCCCTTCGCGGTCGGCCACCTTGAAGGCCGCGTACAGCGCGGCCTGCTGACTGTCGGTCAGTTCAAGCAGATTACCCAGCAGCAAAGGCCCCATGTCGCTCAAGGTGGTGCGCAAGGGATGCCCGGATTGTCCGGCGACATCCCACAAGGTAACCGGATAGGCCTGCGGCCTGTGGTTCAACCAGGGCATGCCGGCGATACGCTCGGCCACCTTGCCCTGGGGCGTGCCGCTGGCGCCCAGGCCACACAGGTCACCCTTCACATCCGCGGCGAACACCGCGACACCCGCATCGCTGAACAGCTCGGCCAGGTGCTGCAAGGTGACGGTCTTGCCGGTACCGGTCGCCCCCGCCACCAAACCATGGCGATTGGCCAGGCGCATGGCCTGCGACACGGGCTGGCCATCAGGGCCAGCCCCTACAACCACTTGCGAAGAATCTGACATCTTGCTTCATCCCCTACTCAAGTTCTGCCACCTGACTGCCGATATTTCAAAATGATTCTTCCCAGAAAGACAGTAACAACCCGAAAAGGACTCACGGGAATTGTTGCACTGTTTTCCAGCCGTGCTTTGTGCGAACGACCCGATAACAAAACCTTAGCGGACGCATCACGTCATGAATAAAAGCCTTCGTTTCAGCCACAAGATTCTTCTGGCGGCATCACTGATCGTGATCCTCGCCTTCAGCCTGTTCACCCTCTACAACGACTACCTCCAGCGTAATGCCATTCGCGCCAACCTGGAGAACTACTTGGCTGAAATGGGCGAATCGACGTCCACGAACATTCGCAATCTGTTCGAAGGGCGTATCAAACTGGTCGAGAACGTCGCCCAGAACCTCGCCCAATCGCCACAGAACGCCGGCGCCCTGCTCGGCCAGAACGCCCTGACCTCAAGCTTCCTGACCATTTACCTGGGGCAGCCCGACGGCACGTTCATCGTGCGCCCGGACACCAAGATGCCCGACGGCTACGACCCTCGTGTACGCCCCTGGTACAAGGACGGCCTGAACGCCAGCGGGCCTATCCTTACCGAACCGTACATCGACATGGCCACCAACAAGATGGTCATCTCGATCGTCAATACCGCTTCGCGCTCGGTCGGCGTGGTCGGTGGCGACCTGGCCCTGGACGGCCTGGTGGAAATCATCAACGCGCTGAACTTCGGCGGCATGGGCTACGCCTTCCTGGTCAACGACCAGGGCAAGATCCTGGTCCACCCGGACAAGAACCTGGTGATGAAATCGCTGTCGGACCTGTTCCCGCAGAACACCCCGCGCCTGTCCGGTGACCTGACCGAGGTCGAGCTCAACGGCCAGACCCGCCTGCTGACCTTCACCCCGGTCAAGGGCCTGCCGTCGGCCAACTGGTACATCGGCCTGTCGGTGGACAAGGACAAGGCCTTCTCGATGCTCAGCACCTTCCGCACCTCGGCGGTGATCGCCACCCTGGTGGCGGTGGTGATCATCATTGCCCTGCTGGGCCTGCTGATCAACGTGCTGATGCAACCGCTGCACACCATGACCCGCGCCATGGCCAACATCGCCGAGGGCGAAGGCGACCTGACCCGTCGCCTGGAGATCCACAACCACGACGAGTTCGGCATCCTCGGCACCGCCTTCAACCGCTTCGTCGAGCGTATCCACGGCTCGATCCGCGAAGTGTCGTCGGCCACCGAGCAGGTCAACGAAGTGGCCCTGCGGGTGATCAGCGCCTCCAACTCGTCGATGAGCAACTCAGACGAACAGTCCAACCGCACCAACAGCGTCGCCGCCGCCATCAACCAGCTCGGCGCCGCCGCCCAGGAAATCGCCGGCAACGCCGCCCAGGCCTCGCAACATGCAAGCTCCGCCCGCTTGCTGGCTGAGGAAGGCCAGCAAGTGGTGCAGCGCAACATCGATGCGATGAATCGCCTGTCGGACCTGATCGTCACCTCGAGCGAGCATATCGAGACGCTCAACAACAAGACCGTCAACATCGGCCAGATCCTCGAAGTGATCACCAGCATCTCCCAGCAGACCAACCTGCTGGCACTGAATGCCGCGATCGAGGCTGCCCGCGCCGGCGAGGCCGGGCGTGGTTTCGCCGTGGTGGCGGACGAAGTGCGAAACCTCGCCCACCGCACCCAGGAGTCGGCGCAACAGGTGCAGAAGATGATCGAGGAGCTGCAGGTCGGCGCCCGTGAGTCGGTCGACACCATGGGCCAGAGCCAACGTCACAGCCAGGACAGCATGGACATCGCCAACCAGGCCGGTGAACGCCTGGGCAGCGTCACCCAGCGCATCGGCGAGATCGACGGCATGAACCAGTCGGTGGCCACCGCCACCGAGGAACAGACCGCCGTGGTCGACTCGATCAACATGGACATCAACGAAATCAACATGCTCAACCAGGAAGGGGTCGAGAACCTGCAGGCCACCCTGCGCGCGTGCTCGGACCTGGAGCAGCAGGCCGGGCGCCTGAAGCAGCTGGTCGGTAGCTTCCGGATCTGACCTGGAAGCGCCTGCAGGCGCTCCCATGGCGAACAGCGTTCGCTGTGGGGGCAACTGCAGGCCGGCCCTGCCCAGGATAGGGCACAGGATGCCTTCTGGCCCGGCTTTGCCGGGCTTCGCCAGCAAGGCTGGCGCCTACAGATCAAGTCATTGCGGTTGCTTGGCAACCTGTCGAGCACTGGGCTCGCCAGCGCAATTCAGCGCATCCCAAAGCTCCGCGGCACCGGGGAACTCGGTACCGTTCTCTTCGCTCAGCGCATCCGGATCGAAACGGGCCAGGCAACCCTCGCCCAAGGTGGGCGGCGCCACGGCACCGGCCTTGTCACGTGGGTCTGCCATCGGCCAATGCTCGCCTCAGTTGAACACGACAGTCTTGTTGCCGTGGACCAGCACGCGGTCTTCCAGGTGATAACGCAGGCCGCGGGCCAGGACCATTTTCTCCACGTCACGGCCGAAGCGGACCATGTCCTCGATGCTGTCGGCGTGGCTGACACGCACCACGTCCTGCTCGATGATCGGGCCGGCATCCAGCTCCTCGGTGACATAGTGGCAGGTCGCGCCAATCAGTTTCACGCCACGCAAGGCCGCCTGGTGATAAGGCTTGGCACCGACGAACGAGGGCAAGAAGCTGTGGTGGATGTTGATGACCTTTTCCGCGTACTCCTGGCACAGCTGCGGCGGAAGAATCTGCATGTAACGCGCCAACACCACGGCGTCGGCCGCGTATTCCTGAACCAGGCGCGAGACCTCTGCGAACGCAGGCTGCTTGTCCTTCGGGTCGACCGGCACATGGTGGAACGGAATACCGTGCCACTCGACCATGCTGCGCAGGTCGTTGTGGTTGGAAATCACGCAAGGGATCTCGCAGTCCAGCTCGTTGGTGTGCCAGCGGTGCAGCAGGTCGGCCAGGCAGTGCGACTCACGGCTGGCCATCAGCACCACGCGCTTCTTCTGCGCGGAATCGGTGATACGCCAGGTCATGGAGAACTCTTCGGCAATCGGCGCAAAAGCCTCGCGGAAAGCCTCGATACCAAACGGCAGGGACTCGGCGCGGATCTCATGGCGCATGAAGAACCAGCCGCTCTGCTCGTCGGAGTGGTGGCTGGCTTCGTTGATCCAGCCGTTGTAGAGGGCCAGGAAATTACTGACTTTTGCCACGATGCCGACGCGGTCGGGGCAGGCAATCACCAGTCGGTAGGTGCGCATGAGAAAGACTCCAAGAACTTCGCAAAGGGCCCATTCTAGCGGGCCGCAGGGAAAAACGCAGTATTGATCGATAGAACGCGTTGGCCAGCGTTACACCCCGCCCCGTGCAGGATATGACCCTTGTTCCAAAGGGGAAATGAGCCTGCCCTCCACGAATATGTAAATTTTTCTTAACCTAACAATGCTGCCGTCTCTTGCCCGCATTAATTGATTCAATATTTTTTTATTGTTTACTTGCGAGTATCGCCTGTCTATTATTGCCCTCACTGTCCCCTTACACACGAATTAAGGAACGCTCCATGTCCCTGATCAACGAATACCGCGCCACCGAAGAAGCCATCAAGGAACTTCAAGCTCGCCTGGCCAACCTGTCGCAAGACGACAAGCTGAAGAAAGAGCTGGAATTCGAAGGCAAACTGCGCACCCTGATGGGCGAATACTCCAAGTCCCTGCGTGACGTGATCGCCCTGCTCGATCCGGAAAGCAAACTGAGCAAAGCGCCACGCGGCACCGCCAAAACCACCGCTACCAAGCGTGCGCGCAAGGTCAAGCAGTACAAGAACCCGCACAATGGCGAGGTTATTGAAACCAAGGGCGGCAACCACAAGACCCTGAAAGAGTGGAAAGCCAAGTGGGGCGGCGACGTCGTCGAAAGCTGGGCCACCCTGCTGGACTGATTGGCGCACCGCGCTTTAGTTCCAACATCAAAAACGCCGGCACTTGCCGGCGTTTTTGTTTGTCCATTCCCTTCAAATCTGGAAGTGCGCTTTCAGTTGCCCCGCATGGGCCTGCCAAGCCTCCAACACCCTCCGCCCGGCCTCGTCGGCATTGGCCAGACTGCTTTGGCACGCCACCTCGAAGTCACCGAGTGTATTGGGGGCTCCCCACTTCGGGTCACTCAGGCGTTCCCGACAGAACCCATGCCATCGCGCGAGCTCCTGCTCATCAAGCGTGTCGGCAAAGTTGCGCGCGCGGTAGCGGAACAGTAACTCCGGCAAGCGCGGATCATCGAACATCCAGTGCCCTTGACCCAGCTGAGCGGGATCCACCCCTCGCACTTGCTCGCACAAACGCCGATCGCGATCCCCGATAAAACCGTCATACAGCTGCTGTTCCGGATCCTCTGTCGGGGCAAAAGCTTCTTCTTCGAAGATAATATCCAGCTTATCGCGCCAGGTTGCCTGCTGATTGGCCAGATGGTCAGCATGCGACTGCAACGTCGACATATCGATCCCCAGCCGCTGCTGATCTTGCGCACGTATTACCGATAACGGCGCCACGACCGGGCAACGATTGATATGCACCAACTTCAACGGCACCGGTAATTCGCCTTCGGCCATGTCTTCACGGCGCGTGTACAAACGCTGACGCAACACTTGCGCACTTTCCTTCAGCAACGGCGCGCTGTCCTGGCCCAGGTCACACACAATCAACGCATTGCGATTGCGCGGATGCCAGGCCAGCGGCAACACCACGCCGATATAGTTCCGCTCAGCCGAGAAACGACCGGAAACATGTACCAGAGGTTGCAACAGGCGGACCTGCTCCATCACTTTATGTTTGCTGCGCAACTGGAATAGCCAGTCATACAACTTCGGTTGCCGATCACGAATCAAGCGGGCCAGGCCGATGGTTGCCCGCACGTCGGAAAGTGCTTCGTGGGCGTGCCCGTGGTCAATGCCATTGGCCTTGCTGAGCAGTTCCAGACGCAAGCTGGTGCGCCCGTCCTGCTGCGGCCACACGATCCCTTCAGGGCGCAAGGCATAGGCTGTACGCACCACGTCGATCAGGTCCCAGCGACTGTTGCCCCCCTGCCACTCGCGGGCGTAGGGGTCGAAGAAGTTGCGATAGAGGCTGTAACGGGTGACTTCATCATCGAAGCGCAAGGTGTTGTAGCCCGCGCCGCAGGTACCGGGGCGCGCCAGCTCGGTGTGCACGCGCGTCATGAACTCGGCCTCGCACAGCCCCTGGCTGGCCAGCTGCTGCGGCGTGATGCCGGTCACCAGGCAAGCGGCCGGGTGCGGAAGGATATCGTCCGAGGGGCGACAGTAGAGGTTGATCGGCGCCTCGATCTCGTTGAGGTCGAGGTCAGTGCGCACACCGGCCATCTGCAGCGGGCGGTCGCAACGCGGATTGATGCCGGTGGTTTCGTAGTCGTGCCAGAAGATGCTGGAGCTCACGGGGTCTTCCTGTAACAAGGTCGACCAGAGTCTAGCGGGCGGTGCGGGGCCTGGGCCAGTGCTCAGGCAGAAGCATTCAAGGGGCGGAAGCTGAAGAAGGCACGCAGGGAGCGAACGAACTCATCGTATTCCTGGGGGGCCTGCAGCAGCATGAAGCCGGCATCGTAGTGCCCAGGCGTCTCGTCTTCGCGGCACCACAGGCAACTGGCGGTGAGGTTGATGAACTGTAGCCCGCCGCCAGCCAGCGGCACGCGCAGTTGCAGCTCGAAGTCCGGCCCTACCAGGACCGGCAGTTGGCTGATCAGCATCAGGCCATCTTCGGATGCGTTGCCCAGGTAACCGATCTGCTGGTCGGTAAAGCGGTTGAAGACCTTGAGCACGCAGGGGAGCTGATGGCGTTGGATATGGCGTTCGATGAACATGGTCGCAGCGCGTTCCTGTACCTGGAGCCAGGAAGACAAGGTACTGGCGATAATCAATACAACATGTTTAACAGATTAGCCCAGCCGGCGGCACCCTCTACATGAAATCATGGAAACCTTGGCATTAACGCCAAGGTGTAGTGTTCACAGGATTGGCCACCGCCGCTTCCGTGCCACGCAGGTGGCCGAGCTTCTCCAGCGTCTGCAGACGAGCCTGGGCGCGGTAGGCGTATTCGTTGCGCGGGTACTGCTGGATCAGGTACTGATAAGTCTGCGCCGCATCGACGAAGAGCTTCTGGCGCTCCAGGCACTGGCCGCGCAGCAGCGACACTTCCGGGTGGATGAACGGGCGGGCACGGCTGGTGCGGTCGACCTGCGACAGCTCCAGCATCACTTTCGAGCAATCACCGCGGTCGTAGGCACGGTAGGCGTTGTTCAGGTGATGGTCCATGGACCAGCGGGTGCAGCCGACGACACTGGCCGCCATGGTCAAAACGATCAGGGTGCGCATGGGAATTCTCCTTTGATGGCAGTGTATCGGCCTTTTTCGACAAATCTTCACAGGCATTTGCAAGCATACCTCGACCGTTCAAACGCCACCCACGCGCGTGCACAGGTAGTGCAACGGAACAATGACTACAGCGAGATTCAGGAGTAGCCTTTCGCTGCGCTTCACTATAGGAGTCTGTGCATGTCCATCCGCCGCACCAAAATCGTCGCCACCCTTGGCCCCGCCAGCAACTCGCCGGAAGTGATCGAACAGCTGATCCTCGCCGGCCTGGACGTGGCACGTCTGAACTTCTCCCACGGCACGCCGGACGAGCACAAGGCCCGCGCCCGCCTGATCCGCGACATCGCCGCCAAGAACGGCCGCCACGTCGCGCTGCTGGGCGACCTGCAAGGTCCGAAGATCCGTATCGCCAAGTTCGCCAACAAGCGCATCGAACTGAAAGTCGGTGACACCTTCACCTTCTCCACCGCTCATCCGCTGACCGAAGGCAACCAGGACATCGTCGGCATCGACTACCCCGACCTGGTCAAGGACTGCGGCGTCGGTGACGAGCTGCTGCTCGACGACGGCCGCGTGGTCATGCGCGTTGAGACCGCCACCGCGGACGCCCTGCGCTGCGTGGTGATCGTCGGCGGCCCGCTGTCCGACCACAAAGGCATCAACCGCAAGGGTGGCGGCCTGACCGCCCCGGCCTTGACCGAAAAGGACAAGGCCGACATCAAGCTGGCCGCGGAAATGGATCTGGACTACCTGGCCGTGTCGTTCCCGCGTGACGCCAAGGACATGGAATACGCCCGCAAGCTGCGTGACGAAGCTGGCGGCAGCGCCTGGCTGGTGGCCAAGATCGAGCGCGCCGAAGCCGTGGCCGACGACGAGACGCTGGACGGCCTGATCGCCGCCTCCGACGCCGTGATGGTGGCCCGTGGCGACCTGGGCGTGGAAATCGGCGACGCCGAGCTGATCGGTATCCAGAAAAAGATCATCCAGCACGCCCGCCGCAACAACAAGGCGGTGATCGTGGCGACCCAGATGATGGAGTCGATGATCCAGAACCCGATGCCGACCCGCGCCGAAGTGTCCGACGTGGCCAACGCCGTGCTCGACAACACAGACGCGGTGATGCTGTCGGCCGAAAGCGCCGCCGGCGCGTACCCGATCGAAGCCGTCCAGGCCATGGCGCGCATCTGCATGGGCGCTGAAAAGCACCCGACCAACCAGAAGTCCAGCCACCGCCTGCACACCACCTTCGAGCGCTGCGACGAGAGCATCGCCCTGGCGGCCATGTACACCGCCAACCACTTCCCGGGGGTCAAGGCGATCATCGCCCTCACCGAAAGTGGCTACACCCCGCTGATCATGTCGCGCCTGCGTTCGCACGTGCCGATCTTCGCCCTGTCGCCGCACCGCGCAACACAGGCGCGTGCCTCGATGTTCCGCGGCGTCTACCCGATCGCCTTCGACCCGGCTTCGCTGCCGGCCGACAAGGTGAGCCAGGCGGCGGTCGACGAGCTGCTCAAGCGTGGGCTGGTGGAGCAAGGTGACTGGGTGATCCTGACCAAGGGCGACAGCTACCACACCATCGGTGGCACCAACGGCATGAAGATCCTGCACGTGGGTGATCCGCTGGTCGGTTGATCCGGCGCTCGCCACCGGCTCCTACGGAAGCTGATTTTCCCCTGTAGGAGCCGGCTTGCCGGCGAAACGGCCAGCGCTGCTCACCGAGAAACATCAGGCATGCTCGGTGAACACATCCGCCAATACCTGATTCCGCGGCACCCCGGCAATGAACAGCCGCCTGGCAAACCGCTCGACACTCCCCGGCGCCCCGCACACCAGCGCCATCGTCTGCCGCGATGACGGCCGCAACCCCGCCAGCGCGTCCTCCAGCTGATCCGCCAGCACCAGCTCGACACTCACCCCCGCCATTTGCAACAACGGCTCGGCCAGGTAATGACCTGCCCGATCGCGCGCCACATGCATCACCCTGATTTCCCCTTCATGCCCCTCGCGCAATGCCTCGCGCAGGATGCCCCACAAGGGTGCAAGCCCGGTGCCTGCGGCCAGCAGCCAGAGCGGACGTGCGTGCCAGTCCGGATCATAGTGCAACGCCCCACCGCGCAATTCGCCAAGCCTCAATGGGTCGCCCACTTGTAGTTGCCTGGCCCGGTCGCTGAATGCGCCGGGACGGCTGCAATCGATGTGGAACTCCAGGAAGTCCTCCTCACCGGGCTGGCTCGCCAATGAGTAGGGCCGTGCGACATCACCGCACCACAAAACAAGGTGCTGCCCGGCCAGGTAGCGCAGTGGCCTTTCAGGTTGCAGACGCAGGCGCAGCACATCGCCTAACCAGGCCACTTCACGCACCAATGCCGGCAGACCGTCGCGCTGCGGGTCGAACAAGGCCACCCGCAGGTCGCCGTTGACTGAACACTGGCAGGCCAGCCGCCAGCCTTGCTCGCGCTTGTCCGCCGCCAGGGCCTCGGGCTTGGCGTCCTCGGGCAGCCCATCCAGGCAACGCACCAGGCAGGCATGGCAACTGCCGGCACGGCAGCTGTAGGGCACGGCGTAGCCTGCGTCGTTCAGCGCGTCGAGCAGGTTGCTGGCGGCCGGCACTGTCCAGCGGTGTTCGCCCACGCATAGTTCAGGCATGTGTTCTCCGCAGAGAGGATTCGAAATCGGTTCGCCGGCAAGCCGGCTCCTACGGGGTTGGGATCGTTCTTTTCTCATTCTACGGTGCCAGCAAGAAGGATGCCCGCCCCCTGCCGACCTTGGTCCAGACCACGTGCAGGTGTTTCCCTCGGCGGGGCACGGTATACTGCCGCGCCTTTTTTGTGCCGGCCCGACCAGCCGGCGCCTTGCCAGGCGTTCCTGACATACAGGTGTGCATTGTCGGAATGCCTTTTCGAATGTTCCCGTCTTTAAGAGGAGCGCGCTGCATGACCGTGATCAAGCAAGACGACCTGATTCAGAGCGTCGCCGACGCCCTGCAATTCATTTCGTACTACCACCCCGTCGACTTCATCCAGGCGATGCACGAGGCCTACCTGCGTGAAGAGTCGCCCGCCGCGCGCGACTCCATCGCCCAGATCCTGATCAACTCGCGCATGTGCGCCACCGGCCACCGCCCGATCTGCCAGGACACCGGTATCGTCACCGTGTTCATCCGCGTCGGCATGGACGTGCGCTGGGACGGCGCCACCCTGAGCGTCGACGACATGATCAACGAAGGTGTGCGCCGCGCCTACAACCTGCCCGAGAACGTCCTGCGCGCCTCGATCCTGGCCGACCCGGCCGGTGCCCGCAAGAACACCAAGGACAACACCCCGGCCGTGATCCACTACTCGATCGTCCCTGGCGACAAGGTCGAAGTCGACGTGGCCGCCAAAGGCGGTGGTTCCGAGAACAAGTCGAAGATGGCCATGCTCAACCCGTCCGACTCGATCGTCGACTGGGTGCTCAAGACCGTCCCGACCATGGGTGCCGGCTGGTGCCCACCTGGCATGCTGGGCATCGGCATCGGCGGCACCGCCGAGAAAGCCGCGGTGATGGCCAAGGAAGTGTTGATGGAGTCCATCGACATCCATGAGCTGAAAGCCCGTGGCCCGCAGAACCGCCTCGAAGAGATCCGCCTGGAGCTGTTCGACAAGGTCAACCAGCTGGGCATCGGCGCCCAGGGCCTGGGCGGTCTGACCACCGTGCTCGACGTCAAGATCATGGACTACCCGACCCACGCCGCCTCGCTGCCGGTGTGCATGATCCCCAACTGCGCCGCCACCCGTCACGCCCACTTCGTGCTCGATGGCTCCGGCCCGGCCGAACTGGAAGCACCGTCGCTGGACGCCTACCCGGAAATCGTCTGGGAAGCCGGCCCGAGCGCCCGCCGCGTCAACCTGGACGACATCACCCCGGAAGAAGTCGCCAGCTGGAAACCGGGCGAGACCATCCTGCTCAACGGCAAGATGCTCACCGGCCGCGACGCCGCGCACAAGCGCATGGTCGAGATGCTCAACCGTGGTGAAGAACTGCCGGTCGACCTCAAAGGCCGCTTCATCTACTACGTCGGCCCGGTCGACCCGGTCGGTGACGAAGTGGTAGGCCCTGCCGGCCCGACCACCGCCACCCGCATGGACAAGTTCACCCGCCAGATCCTCGAGCAGACCGGCCTGCTGGGCATGATCGGCAAGTCCGAGCGTGGCCCGACCGCCATCGAGGCGATCAAGGACAACAAGGCCGTGTACCTGATGGCCGTCGGCGGCGCCGCCTACCTGGTGGCCCAGGCCATCCGCAAGTCGAAGGTCCTGGCCTTCGCCGAGCTGGGCATGGAAGCGATCTACGAGTTCGAAGTGAAGGACATGCCGGTCACCGTCGCGGTGGACAGCAAGGGTGAGTCGGTGCACATCACCGGCCCTGCGCTGTGGCAGAGCAAGATCGCCGAAAGCCTGGCGGTGGAAGTGAAGTAACCGCGCCTTCCCGCCCAAAAAGCCGCTCCGTCATGGGGCGGTTTTTTTTCGCCCGTTGTGCGTACATCAGCCGCCGCCCAGGTTGCGCCTCACACCGGAAGGGCCTTGAGCCAGAAGGACAGGATCTTGGTGGACTGCTCCTGATCGTCCAGGTCCCGCCAACGCTGGGCAGTGCGCAACGACGGCTGATGCAGAAACCCCCTGTTTCGCCAGAAACCATGCAAAGGCCGGTAGTCCAATGGCCGAAGCGGATGCCCGGCCGGGCGCTCCACCGCGCAGAACGCGCAATAGTCGAACTCGGCAAGCTTGTGGGCGTAGGACTCGCGCTCGATGAAGAACCGCACCCCCAGGCCTCGCCCCCGGTAGGCCGGCAGCAATGCCGACTCGCCGAAGAAGTAGACCGAATTCGGGTCCTGCCCTTGGGCCAGGAAGGGTTGCTGGAGCTCGACAGCGGCATCGACCAGTGGCTGTCCGCAGGACGCGCCCACCACATGGCCACCGTCGAGGGCCAACACCACCAGGCTGCGCCCGGACTCGGCATAGGTGGACAAGGCATCGGCCTCATCCTGCGCGGCACCGTCGTAGAGGTAGGGAAACTCGCGAAACACCGTCAGGCGCAGGCGAGCGAGGTCATCGAGGTAAGGCGCGATGGCGGCGCCGTGAAGCAGGCGGATTTCCATGCGGGGCGGTCTTTTCGATCGATGTGAAGGTTACGCGCGGTCAAGCCGGGCCTGAGTCATGACCCTAACATCCGCTACGGGCCACGCCCTTTCCCCTGCGCGACAGGTATTTCTCTATCACCGCTGTCATCCCGCCCTGGAGCGAGGAGGTCAGTACCTCCTCTTCGCGATCAGCGCGGAATCCTCCCCAGTACCTTCAGGAATGCCGCCAACCACGCGGGGTGCGCAGGCCAGGCCGGCGCGGTGACCAGGTTGCCGTCCACGTGGGCCTGGTCCACGGCAATATCGATGAAGCGCCCGCCCGCCAGGCGCACTTCCGGAGCGCAGGCTGGGTAAGCGCTGCACTCACGCCCTTCCAGCACGCCGGCCGCGGCCAGCAGTTGCGCGCCGTGGCAGACCGCCGCGATCGGCTTGTCCGCCTTGTCGAATGCCCGGACCAACGTCAGCACCCGCTCATCCAGGCGCAGGTATTCGGGCGCCCGGCCACCTGGGATCAACAGCGCGTCGTAGCTTTCGGCCCGCACCTGCACGAAGTCGAAGTTCAGGGCGAAGTTGTGGCCGGGCTTCTCGCTGTAGGTCTGTTCGCCTTCAAAATCGTGGATCGCGGTGCGCACGGTCTGCCCCGCGACCTTTTCCGGGCATACCGCATGTACGGTATGGCCGACCATGCGCAGGGCCTGGAACGGCACCATCGCCTCATAGTCCTCGACGTAATCACCGACCAGCATGAGAATCTTCTTCGCCGTCATCGCATCCACTCCTTCCGTTGCATGGGAACAATCCCAGCACGATAGTCCGCTTTGCCGACAAGCGATATACGCCGCAAGTCGCTAGTCGCGCCGGTCCAGCCAGTTGGCTACCACCCGATCGAGCCAGCCCCACAGGCGTTGCTGGAAGCGGCGCCACAAGGGCCGGGCATGCCAGCGCGCCAGGTCGACTTCCTGGCTGAGGGCAAAGTCCCGTTCGAAGCTCGCCGTCACGGCGCGGGTCAGTGAGGGGTCGAGCGCTTCGACGTTGGCTTCCAGGTTGAAGCGCAGGTTCCAGTGATCGAAGTTGCACGAACCGACGCTGACCCAGTCATCCACCACCGCCATTTTCAGGTGCAGGAAGCATGGCTGGTACTCAAAGATCCGCACCCCGGCACGCAGCAAACGGGGATAGTAGCGGTGGCCGGCATAACGCACGGCCGGGTGGTCGGTGCGCGGCCCCGTGAGCAGCAGGCGCACATCGATACCCTTCTGCGCGGCGCGACGCAGGGACCGGCGCACACTGAAGGTGGGGAGGAAATACGGGGTGGCCAGCCAGATGCGCCGCTGGCCGCTGTTCAGCGCGCGCACCAGGGCGTGCAGGATATCCTTGTGCTGGCGCGCATCGGCATAGGCCACCCGGCCCATGCCCTGGCCCTGAGCCGGCACTTGGGGCAGGCGCGGCAGGCCGAAGCCTTCCGGCGGGCGCCAGGCGGTACGGCGCTGGTTGGCATGCCACTGGCGGTCGAACAGCAATTGCCAGTCGGTGACCACCGGCCCTTCCATACGCACCATCACTTCGTGCCACTCGCTGATGGCCTCGCCCGGTGTCCAGAACTCGTCGGTGACACCTGTGCCGCCCACCGCCGCCCAGCGTTCGTCCACCAACAGCAGCTTGCGATGATCCCGGTAGAGGTTGCGCAGCCCCCGGCGCCAGCGCAGGCGGTTGTACCAGCGCAGGTACACGCCCGCGGCCAGCAGACGCTCGCGCAGTGCGGCCGGGAATGCCAGGGAACCATAGTCATCGAACAGACAGCGTACCCGCACACCGCGCCGCGCCGCCTGCTCCAGGGCCTCGACCACCGCCTCGGCGCAGGCCCCGCCCTCGACCAGATACAACTCCAAGTCGATCTGGAATTCGGCGCGCATGATCGCCAGGAGCATGCGCGGAAAGAACTCGGGGCCATCGATCAACAGTTCGAACTGGTTGCCATCCCGCCAGGGGAAGACCGGCCCCGGCATGTCAGCGGGCGGTGAAGATCAGTACCGCGCTCACCGGCACCGACGGGTTGATCGACTTGAGCCCGGCCAGCTTGCGCAGGTTTTCCAGGCCCGGCAGCAGGCCGAAATCGGCAGCGCGCAGGATCAGCGGCTCCAGCGTGACCACCTGGAAGCGTCGCTCATCCAGGCGGGTGGCCAGCAGCAGGGTGTTGTAGTCATGGGTCTGGCCGTGCAGGGTGACGCTCACCGGCAACCGTAATTCCAGCTGGGCGCCGTTGGCCAGGTCATTGATCGGGCGCAGGTCGATCTGCGCCTGCACCTTGCCTTCGGCGAAGCGCTCGACCTCGAACAGGCCATCGCGCATGCGCTCGTCGCGCAGCGGAATGCCGCTGCTGATCGAGTCCATCTCGATGGTCACTTCGGCGCCGCCCTTTCGGTCGACCTTGCCATGCAGCACCAGGAAGCGGCTGACCTCGGCGATATTGCCGTTCTTGCCGGTGACGAAGGACAGCCGCGAAGACTCGCCATCCAGGTGCCAGTTGGCGTGGGCGGGCAGGCACAGGGCGAGCAGCAGTGCGGGCAGCAGACGGGGCGCTTTGAACATGTGAAATCCTGTGAATCAAGGCCGTCAACCTTACCCGCCCGGTTTCACGGCAGCAAGCGGCAACCCTCGCGCGCGCCCTGCCAGGCCGCCTGATTGCGCCGGCCCAGGCCCTCGGCGGTCACCTGGCGCTGGGCGGCGTCCTCTTCGAGCAGGCCCAGTGGCAGGTACTGTTTCACGTAGCCTCGGCAGTACGCCTGGTCGAAGCCCATGACGAAACGGCAAGAACAATACTCCTTCGCCGAATAGGCCGAGAGGATCCCGGGGAAGTCCATCAGCGCCTGACGCTCGTACCAGGCCCAGCCCAACAGCGCGAGCAGCAGCACCAGCAAGGCCTTCTTCATGCGCCCTCCCCGGCCAAGGCCGCCAGCACCCGCTTGAGCAGTTCGTTGTGGCTGAAGCTGGCGTCGCGATCATCGGCGTAGCGCACGATCACCAGCTTCTGCGTCGGCAGTACATACAATGCCTGGCCCCAGTGGCCCAGGGCGGCGAAGGTGTCGGCCGGCACATCCGGCCAAGGCGCAGGGTTGCCAGGCAACGGCTGGTTCAACCACCAGTGCCCGCCAGGATTGGCTTCGCCGGGGATAGGCTCGGCCTGTGTGAAGACGGTTCGGTTGAACGCCACCCAGTCCGCCGGCAACAAACGGCGCTCGCCCCAGCGTCCGTCACGCTGCATCAACAGGCCGATACGCGCCAGGTCACGGGCGCTCAGGTAAAGGTAGGAAGAGCCGACGTAGGTGCCGGTAGCATCGCGCTCCCACACGGCGCTGGTGATACCCAACGGCGTGAACAGGGCATGCCAGGGGTAGTCGGCATAGCGACCCGGTTCGACCATGCCGCGCAGGGTCGCGGCCAGCAGGTTGGTGTCACCGCTGGAATAGAGGAAGCGTTTGCCTGGCGGGCTGTCGGCAGGCATCGCTGCGGTGTAGCCTGCCATGTCGCCTCGGCCTCGGGTGTAGAGCATGGCCACGACCGACGACTTCAGCGGCGCATATTCGTAGTCCTCCTGCCAGGCCAGGCCGCTGGCCCAGTGCAGCAGGTCGGCGATGCGCAACCCGGGGTGTGACTGCAAGGCCGGATAGTAGCGGGCCGCGGAGTCATCAAGGTGGAAGCGCTCTTCACCATAGGCCACGCCCATCAGTGTGGCCAGCACGCTCTTGCTCACCGACCAGGTCAGGTGCGGGGTGTCGGCGCTGGTTGGCGCCGCGTAACGCTCATGGAGGATGCGGCCATCGCGGATGATCAACAGCGCGTCGGTACGAATGCCGCCACGCGCGGCATCGCGAGGTGCGAAGGCATAGGTGTCGACAGCCTGCCAGTCGAAGTGGGCCTCATCGACCGGCCATTGTGCCGTGGGCCAGTCTTCGGCCCAGGCAGGGCCAACCGTCATGGCCAGGGCAAACAACAGTGCCTTCATGGGGAGTGCCTGCAGGGGGCTGCTGTGCAGCCATCGCGGCTGAAGCCGCTCCTACAAGGACCGCGCAAAACCCTGTAGGAGCGGCTTCAGCCGCGATGGGCCGCACAGCGGCCCTGGTTCAAAGGATCCCCCAGCATCTCAGCCTTTCATGACAATCCAGCGGCAGTCCAGGCCTTGGCCAGGCGTTTATCACGGGCGGCGGCGGCCAATGCCAGTACACCCTGATCACGCTGCCACAGCTGCGCCCAGTGCCCGGGGCCGGCCGCCAGGGCTTTGTCTATCTCGCCACGCAGGCTCTGGAACTGGGCGAACAACCCACCCAGTAACAGATGACAGGCAACGCTGTCGGGACATTGCCGACTGCCCTCGGCGCAGCCGGCCAACAAGCCGACCAGACGAAGGCGCAGATCCTGTGGCCACGCGCACTCCTGCGCGACGCCATGCAGCCAGCCCACCAGGGCAGCGAGCACATACAGGTCCTCGAGGGAGCGGAAAGGTTTGACGTAGGCATCCCAGCCATCACCGGCCAGCAACTCGCACGCCGCATCCTTGAGCAACAACCGGCCGTGGCCGACCTCTGGCATCAGCGGTAGCGTCGGCAAGGCCTCAAGGGTGACACCGGGCTCGCCCGGATAGACCACCGCCAGTTGCAGCCTCGGCGCCTCGCCCTGCCCTTCATTGCGCGCCGCCACCAGCAACCATTCGGCCTCCAGGCCCGCCGTGACGAAATCCTTGCTGCCGCTCAGGCGCAGCCCATCGAGCCGCGTGTGCATGTCGGCCGGGCGCACGCTGCGCCGCTCGGTGGCGCACAGCGCCCCCAGGCTGGCCGGCGCGCTGGGCCACAGCACCCGCAGCGCGGCCTGGTAACCGAGCAGGAAGGCCAGCCCCGGGGTGGCCATCGCCCGCCCACCGAGCACCGCCAGTTCGAACGGAGCAACCGCACCGAGGCGTTCGAGCACGGCCGTATAGGTTTCACCCAGGGTCGCCGCCAAAGGCAGGCGCAGGGGGTCATTGAGTCGTTGCAACCAGGCCATCGGGCGCTCCTTGTGGGCTGGCGGAGGGGGTGTCACGCAAGCATCACCAAAGATTCACAGGGGTGACACCACGCGTACCTAGGCTGACTTTGCACAACAAAGCCGACCGGCCGCAACCCTTTGGCTGGCTTATGGAGACTCGCAATGACTCGGATCGCTCGCTCTGGCGACAACAGCACTGAACGCCGTCTGCAAGCCGAACGCCTGGTCGGCGCCGCGGCCCTGCAGGAAGCACAGGCCCTGCGTTTCAAGGTGTTCAGTGCCGAATTCAAGGCCAAGCTCAAGGGCGCCGAACACGGCCTGGACATGGACGACTACGACATCCACTGCCGCCACATCGGCGTGCGCGACCTGGCCACCGGCCAGCTGGTCGCCACCACCCGCCTGCTCGACCACCAGGCCGCCAGCAGCCTGGGGCGCTTCTACAGCGAAGAAGAGTTCAGCCTGCACGGTCTGCTGCAATTGCAGGGCCCGATCCTCGAACTGGGCCGCACCTGCGTCGACCCGGCCTACCGCAGCGGCGGCACCATCGCCGTGCTCTGGGGGGAACTGGCCGAAGTGCTCAACGAAGGCCGCTACAGCTACCTGATGGGCTGCGCCAGCATCCCCATGCAGGACGGCGGCGTGCAGGCCCACGCGATCATGCAGCGCCTGCGCGAGCGCTACCTGTGCACCGAGCACCTGCGCGCCGAGCCGAAGAACCCGCTGCCCACCCTGGCCCTGCCGAACAACGTCATCGCCGAGATGCCGCCGCTGCTCAAGGCCTACATGCGCCTGGGCGCGAAGATCTGCGGCGAACCGTGCTGGGACGAGGACTTCCAGGTCGCCGACGTGTTCATCCTGCTCAAGCGCGACGACCTCTGCCCGCGCTACGCCCGCCACTTCAAGGCGGCGGTCTGATGCGGCGGCTGCGGGCCAGTGCCCGCCTGCTGCGACTGTGCCTGGTGCTGGTACTGGGCCTGGCCATGGCCAGCGTCATCGCCCTGGGTGAGCGCCTGGGGCTGAACGCCTCCATCGAGCGCCGCCAGCGCTGGACCCGCCTGTTCATGGGGCGCCTGGTCGCCGCCCTGCCCTTCGAGGTGCGCGTGGTTGGTGCCCTGCCGCAACGGCCGATGCTGTGGGTGTGCAACCACGTGTCGTGGACCGACATCCCCCTGCTCGGCATGCTCACCCCGTTGTCGTTCCTGTCCAAGGCCGAGGTGCGCCACTGGCCGGTGGCCGGCTGGCTGGCCGAGAAAGCCGGGACGCTGTTCATCCGCCGCGGCGGTGGCGACGCCCAGCGCCTGCGCGAGCAGATCGCCGGCCAGCTGGGGCAGGCACGACCACTGCTGATTTTCCCCGAAGGCACCACCACCGATGGCCGTAGCCTGCGCACCTTCCATGGCCGGCTGCTGGCCGGGGCCATCGACCAGGGCGCGCCGGTGCAGCCGGTAGCAATCCAGTACCTGCGCGCGGGTGAGCCCGACCCGATCGCGCCATTTATTGGTGAGGACGATCTGGTGTCGCACCTGATGCGCCTGTTCGGGCATGACCGGGGCGAGGTGGTTATCCACCTGATGCCGCCGATCAACAGCGCGGGCAAGGAACGTGCTGCCCTGGCGTTCCAGGCGCAGCAGGCAATCCAGTTGGCGTTGTTCGGCGTCGAGGAGATCGAGCCCCGCCGCCAGGCCAAGGCCGCCTGAGCACCGGTCAAACCACTCGCCCCGTAGGAGCCAGCCTTGCTGGCGAAGGACACACCGCGGTCCCGCGTCAGACCCGGTTCGCCAGCAAAGCTGGCTCCTACAGAGGTCGGCGCGGTCCCTGTAGGAGCGGCTTCAGCCGCGATAGGGCCGGCACAGCCTCCCCACCCCGCGCATTCCCACACCCACCTCAGGGTTTCCCCCATGGCCGAACCACCCCCGCCTTAGTATCATTTCGCCCTCACGGACCACCCGGGGCCTCAACGTCCCCCGCCTAGGAAGGCCCTTTCACGATGTCTGCCGCACCCGTCGATGCCGCGCTCACCACGCGCGAAATCCAGATCGCCATTGCCCCCCTCGACACCCTCCTCAGCGAAGACCTCGGCGCCGCCGCCGCTTCCGTCGACCACTGGCTGCGGGAAATCAGCTACGGCCTGGTCGACTTGCAACTGCTGCGCCAGGCCGCCGAAAGCGTGCCGGTGATGGCCAACGCCCTGTCCTGCATGGACGCGCTGATCGACATCCTCGAACTGGTCGAAAACCCTTCCCCCGACCCGCTCGTATGGGTCAGCCTGGGCATCAACCTGATCGGCATCGTCCCCTACCCACCCGGCCTGTCCCGTGCCCGCACGGTGCTGCGCCCGGTGCTGCAACTGACCCGCCAGACCCTGCGTCGCCGTCCCGGCGCGCACATCGGCGCGGTGATCCTGGAAATCATCGACGGCCACCTGCACGCCAATATCCGCGGCGCCCTGGAGCACTACGTGCGCGAGGCCCTGGCCCAGTTGCCGGCGATGCTCAGCGCCGCCGCCGACACCGCGCGCCTGCTGTTCACCTCGTTGGCCAAGACCATTGCCGCCGCCGCCCGTGGCGACCTGGATGCCGCCAGCAGCCATCGCCTGGCCCGTGCCCAGATGGCCCAGGTGGCGCTGTACGATTCGGCCCTCGAAACCGACGCCTGGCGCCTGGCCCTGTCAGCCCTGGCCAACGCCACCGAGGGCAGCCTCAAGGACGGCTACAACAGCGTCGCCCGCCACTTCAGCGGCGAACTGGACAGCCTGCTCGGGCCGTTGATCCGCACCCTCGAAGACCTGGCCAAGGTCGTGCCCCAGCGCCTGCAGGCCCTGGGCAGCGCGGGTATGGAAAACAGCATCGCCTGGCTGCTGACCCGCCTGCTCGAGACCGTGCTGGCCAACCCGCGCCGCCCAGGCATGGCCGTCGCCATCCGCCCCGGCGTCACTCACCAGGCCCGGCATATCCACCCCGAAGGGCCGACCGAGGTGGTGCGCAGCCAGGTCCGCGCCAACAAGCAGCCCAAGCCTGCGAAGAACGGCCCCTGTGCCTGCACCGGGTTCAGCATCGGCCATGTGCTCGGGGACGAAACGCTGGCCCACCAGGATTTCGCGCTGTCCGGGCCGTTCCCGGTCAACTGGACGCGGGTGTACAACTCGCGGCTGGCCAAGCTGGACGACGGCAGTCTCGGCGCCCGCTGGATCACCGAGTTCACCACCTGCATTGATGTCGTCGAAAAAGGCGTGGTCTTCCACGACAGCGACGGCCGCAGCCACGATTACCCGCTGCCCAAGGTCGGCAAGCCACACTATGACCCGATCGAGTACCTCAGCCTGGTCCGCACCGCCGAGCAACAACTGGTGTTGTTGCGTGGCCTGGACCGCCGCGAAACCTATGCCCGCCAGGGTGACCGCTTCTACCTGACGCACATCCAGCTGCGCAGCGGCGCCGGGGCGATGCTGCACTACGAGCACAGCCACAACGGCCGCCCGGTGCTGTCGGACATCAACACCTATTCCGACAACGACCCCGAGAAAGTCCATCTGCAACTGGGCACCTTGCTCGACGACCACGGCCACCTGCAAGGCCTGTGGCAAGTGGTCGATGGCACGCCGCTGCGCCAGCTGTGCGGCTATCACTACGACGGCCACGGCGACCTGATCTCCGCCCAGGACGAGCACGGCGCCGCCTGGCAGTACCAGTACCAGCAGCATTTGATCACCCGCTACACCGACCGCACCGGGCGCGGCATCAACCTGGAATGGGACGGCAGCGGCCCGCAGGCCAAGGCCATCCACGAGTGGGCCGACGACGGCAGCTTCGAGACCCGTCTGGCCTGGGACCCGAACATCCGCCTGACCTATGTCACCGACGCTCACGGCCAGGAAACCTGGCACTACTATGACGCCCTGGGCTACACCTACCGCCTGATCCACCCGGACGGCCGCGAGGAATGGCTGTTCCGCGATGAACGCAAGAACGTCATCCGCCACGTCCACCCCGACGGCAGCCAGGACCGCTACACCTACGATGAGCGCAGCAACCTGCTGCAGCACATCCGTGCCGACCACAGCACGGTGCACTACGCCTACGACGATCACGACCAGCCGATCAAGCTGCGCGATGCCGAGGGTGGCTTGTGGCTGCGCGACTATGACGAACGCGGCAACCTGGTCGAGAGCATCGATCCGCTGGGCCACAAGACCGAGTTCGCCTACACCCCGGCCGGGTTGGTCAAGGCGATCAAGGATGCGTTGGGTAACGAGAAGACTCTCGCCTACAACGCTGCTGGGCAGTTGCTTGAATACACGGACTGCTCGGGCAAAACCAGCCAGTGGACATACAACGCCTTCGGCCAGCTGACCGCCTTCGCCGATGCAGCGGGTAACACGACCGCCTACGAATACCAGGCCGGGCAACTGGCCAAGGTCACCCACCCGGACAAGACCGAGGAGCGCTTCAACTACGATGCCGAAGGGCGTCTGCTGGCGCATGTCGACGCACTTGATCGCTGCACCACTTGGTCCTATACCGCTGCCGGTATGCTCGCTGAGCGCATCGACGCCAACGAGCACACCCTGCGCTACCGCTGGGACAAGCTCGGCCGCTTGATCGGGCTGGAAAACGAGAACACCAGCAGGGCCACCTTCCTCTACGACCCGGTCGGCCGGCTGCTGCAAGAGACCGGCTTCGATGGCCTGGTCACCCGTTACCAGTACGACCCGTACAGCGGCCGGTTGGCGAGCACCCAGGTCGGCCAACGCCGCATCGAACTGATCTTCGACCCGATGGGCCGATTGAGTGAGCGCACGGCCCGCCTGGGCAACCAAAGCCAGAGCGAAACCTTCGCCTACGATGGCAACGGCCAGTTGATCCAGGCCGTCAACGCGGCTAGCAAGCTGCAATGGTTCCACGACGAAGCCGGTAACTTGACCCGCGAGCACCAGTACTACCTGGCCACCGGCACGCCGATGGTCGCGGTGTGGCAGCACGAATACGATGCGCTCAACCAACGTACTGCAACGATTCGTCCGGACGGGCACAAGGTCAGCTGGTTGACCTATGGCAGTGGCCACCTGCTCGGTATGACCCTCGACCAACACGAGATGTTGGCCTACGAGCGCGATGACCTGCACCGCGAGGTGGTGCGGCATCAGGGCAACAAGCTGATGCAGACGCAGGCCTGGGACCCGGCCGGGCGCTTGCAGGAACAGCTGCTAGGCAGCCACGACGGCCAGTCCACCTTGCTCAAGCGCCAGTACCGTTATGACGCGGCCGGGCAACTGAGCAACATCCACGACAGCCGTCGGGGGCAGCTTGAGTACCAGTACGACCCCGTCGGCCGCTTGCTCAAGGCCACCAGCCGCTTGGGCGTGGAAACCTTCGCTTTCGACCCGGCCGGTAACCTGCTGGATCAGAAAACCCAGGAACTGAACCGCCCGCTGGAAACCGATCAACGGCGCAACAAGCTGATGGACAACCTGCTGCGCGAGTACGCCGGCACCCACTACAAATACGACGAACGCGGCAACTTGGTGCACCGCCTGCACAACGGCGCCCATGCCCACTTCACCTGGGACCTGTTCGACCGGTTAACGGGTTACAACGACGACAAGCTCAAGGTCGACTACAGTTACGACGCCCTGGGTCGGCGTTTGCACAAGCATTCGGTGGCGCATTTCTGGGACCGCCCCGAGGCGGGGACCGGCTGGAACCAACTGCAACGGGCCAAGCGTCAACGCGAGCTTGGCTGTGGCTTCACCCTGTTTGGTTGGGATGGCGACATCCTGGCCTGGGAGAGTTCACCGCCACGCGACGAAGGCGACACCGGTCGCACCGTGCATTATCTGTACGAGCCGGGCAGCTTCGTGCCGGTCGCCCAGGCCCTGCGCAAGAGCCCGATCCGCCTGCACAAGCAACCGGATTGGAGCCGGCGCGAATACGACTTCGATCAGGATCCGCTGTGGCACACCGAGGTGAAACCGCTGGCGTTCGAGGCGATTGCCTGGTACCACTGCGACCATCTCGGTACGCCGATGGAGCTCACCGATGAGCAAGGCAATGTCGCTTGGGCGGGACAGTACAAGGCGTGGGGTGAAGTCAAAGAGGAGCACTCGGATTGGGCGAAACAGCACGGCCTAGGCAACTCGATTCGCTTCCAGGGGCAGTACCACGACCATGAGACCGGGCTGCACTACAACCGCTATCGGTACTATAATCCAAAGGTCGGAAGATTCTTGGGGCAGGACCCAATTAGTTATGCAGGGGGCATAAATCTATATTCGTATGCGAGAAACCCTGTAGCTTGGGTAGACCCATTAGGCCTTTGCGCTTGTACAAAAAAACCTGCGTCTTTTGGGGAAGTTAAAACGGTTCTTGAGTCTGCCCAAGCACCTTACAAGGGCACCACGGTAATCGGTCACGGACTATCTAAGCATGCCGGTAGAAATCCAGATATCTGGGGTAAAACTACAGGATCAATGGCTACCTGGAACGGTCAGGCTATGAAGCATTTGCGGGAAATTGCACGGGCTCCAGGGGAGTTCAAGCAGGTTACAACCGACAAAGGGCTTAACTTCATGGAGAAGCGGCTGCCTGATGGTCGCGGTGTTCGGCTGAATATGGACGGAACTTTCAAAGGATTTATTGATTGAGTACTTATGTCTGAGTCCTATGAGGTTGTTCTTCAGCAAGTTGCAAAAAGCGACTTGCGTGTATTGCTGGAATGCATAGAGATGGAATCTCAAGCCCTCTCTGGCTTAGCTGTTTCTGAAGAACTTGGAGGGGATGTTTCGGCGGGAATTAACAAAAATTTGATTGATGCGTTTTTTGCCCATCAGGGAGATGTGTGCCTGATGGAGCGTTTGCATGAGTTTAATGTTTCAGGAACCATACGTCTTCCTCTGGTTTTTTTGAGAGTCATTAAGTATAAGGGCGAAGTGGATGTTGAGCTGTCTTTCAATGACGCCCCGTCGTTTGACATTGATCGTGTAATGCTTGCTATGCAGGGGTATGCCGATGAACTATCAAAGAAGTTCCATATAAATGAGTTCTACGGCGGGCTTGAGCCTGCAGCGGATACTGATACTAGATATTTTACTGGTAATACTTTAGGGCCTTTGGGCTGAAAGGCTAGGGCAGGGTCTGAGTTGAATATTTTTTGCACGCTCACTGGTCCAGACACCAGACTTTCAACTGGTTGCAGCTAAAGCTTGAGAAGTCATCTGCCGCTAAGAAATAGAAGACATGGAATTCTGAAAAATCAAAATATTTATTGAAACAGTCGACAGCTCTGAGTGGCTCGCCTGGACGCGTGATGCCCTATTGTATGAGCGCATTCGGGGGCAGGTGACAATTAAACTAGATGGGCGCAGCCAGTCTGTCAGTTTGCCTTGTTGTCAATGGACCTTTGTAGGTAAATGGTGTGCTTGACATCGATGTCTCTGGTAAAAATGGAAAGATTACCTTTAATGAATTTGTTCTTGATGTTCGTCAACCCCTCGGATTATGTCCGGACGATTTAAAATAAGACATGCTGCAAATCGAGCTTCACGGAGATTTGATTTTAGACGGAGGGTGGCGGCTGTCCTTTGACATCCGCGGTGGCTTTCACATCTTGCTGATCAAGAATTACGACTGGGAAAAGCCGATTTATCACGGTTTCGCCAGAACAATTGAAACACTCAACGCCAAAATATCTGAGGCGCTTCTACTGATATGAAGCACATGCCCATACCTTGAGACGTAGGTTCCTGAGCCTACGCGTCCGGCGTCAGTTGCAACAGAACAAGCAACACGGCAGTCGGGGCGACGCCTGCCGCCCCGTGAAGTATCGCGTTTCAGGTTGGAACCGTTTCGGCCTCAGTGCCTCATCCCCAGCTCCGCATCATCCATCAGCGCCTTGGCCAGCGCGCTCAGGTAGTACGACGCCCAGAGCAGTTGTGGCTTTTCTTCCATAATCCCGGCAATGGTCAGGTCGCGCACGCAGCCCATCAGTTCCGAAGCTTGTTCGCGGGCGTGCTGGCAGGGGATGCCGGGTTCGATGCAGAACAGCGGGGCGGTCCGGCCTTCGCCTTGGTAGAACTTGGTTTTGCCTGCGGTGGTGTTGGGGGTGGTGTCGTCTGTGGTCATTGTTCAATCTCCCTGAAGTTGTAGGTGCCTGGGCGGGCCCTGTTCGCCAGCAAGGCTGGCTCCTACAGGTGAAGCGCAGCCCCGGTAGGAGCCAGCCTTGCTGGCGAACAGGGCCGGCAAGGGCTTAGTGCAGCGTCTGCGGCTGCGCCGACATCTGCACCTGGATCAACGCCGATTCGAGCAGCAACCGCAGCGATTCGACTTCGTGGATCGACGCCATCATCAGGATCGTGGCCGGTGATCTGGGCTGGGCGTGCACGGCCTGATGGGCCACGGTCAGCGCGCACAGGGCGTACTCTGTGGCCTGGATGAGGGTGTCTTCGAGGGAGTGAGGGTGATGGGGTGGATCAGGAACGATCTTTAGCATGGTCATAGTCCTGTTCGTGAATGAGGACTACCACAGCCTGCTGTCAAACAAGAAGGTGGCAGCTGCACATGGGTTGACAGACCGGTGAACAAGACCAGAAACCGGCGCACACGAGGTGCCCCACGCACAGCTGCCATAACGGCAAGGCCATACGGTCTGTTCAGAGCGGCCTGTCAAAGCCGGTCGCTGATTCAAGCGACCCGCCGAGACTAGAGCCATGCCAAAACGACCGCAACGGAAAAAGGGGGGCGGGAGTATGTTTGGGAAATGGACTACACGAAAGGGGTTAAATCTGATTCTTGGGCCTGGAAGGCAACTGTGATCAACCATGGGGGATGGCACCGGCTTTGCCGGTGATCGCGGCTGAAGCCGCTCCTACAAGCTGGCCGGAGATTCGGAGCGCTTCGCTGCGGCAAAGGCCTGTAACTGCGGATAGAACTCGCGAAAGTCCGCCAGCAATGGCGTGTACAAGCGCTCCACCTCGCCCATCATCCCCGTCATCCCTTCCGGCCGCGACAGGCGCCGGGCGATGCCCTGGAACACCTGCTCCAGCACAGCGAAGTCGCCATAGGCACCCAGCCAGTCGTCCGCCGCCATGAACGGCGCGATCCGCGCCAGCCGGCCCGGCAGCGCCGGCTCGGCCAGCAGCACCTTGTAGAAGTCACCGGTGAACTGCGCCAGCGGCTGTTCGGCGTACTCGCCCCAGTGCCGCGCCAGGCAATGGTCGAAGAACACATCCAGCACGATCCCGGCAAAACGCCGCCGCTCCCGGGGAAAACGCGCCAGCGCCGCCAGCACCAGCGGATGGCTGTCGGTGTAGCTGTCGATCTGCCGGTGCAGCCGGATCGCCGCCTCCAGCACAGGGGGAAAACGCCCCTCAAGCGCACCTTTGACGAAATCGCCATACAGGCTGCCGAGCAGTTGTTGCGGCGCGTCGCCGCCAAGGTGCAGGTGTGCGAGGTAGTTCATGGCGGCAGTCTAGCACTCGCCCTGCCCCCATCGTCATGGCCCGATATAGCGATTGCAGCTCAGCTCAGAACACTTTCATATTTGTGTATCGCGAACTACCGATTTATATTTCGTCTCATCGCGATATACCGTTACACAGCCTGAGAACCCGCCATGCCGATCGATCTCGACGAAATCATAAAAGCCCTGTCCCACCCGGTCCGGCGCGAAATCCTCGCCTGGCTGAAGGACCCGGCGGTGCAGTTCCCCGACCAGCAGCACAGCACCGACAACGGCGTATGCGCCGGGCAGATCGACCAACGCTGCGGCCTGTCGCAGTCGACCGTCTCCGCCCACCTGGCCACCCTGCAGCGCGCAGGCCTGATCAGCAGCCAGAAGGTCGGCCAATGGCATTTCTTCAAACGCAACGAGGCCACCATCCAGGCGTTCCTCAAGCAGATGAGCCAAGAGCTCTGACAGCGGCGATGCCGCCGTATCCACTGATTCAAGCGAGGCTTTGCACATGACTACGCTCTTCGACCCGATCACCCTGGGCGACCTCGAACTGCCCAACCGCATCATCATGGCCCCGCTGACCCGCTGCCGCGCCGACGAGGGCCGCGTGCCCAACGCGCTGATGGCCGAGTACTACGTACAACGCGCCAGCGCCGGGCTGATCCTGAGCGAGGCGACCTCGGTCACCGCCATGGGCGTCGGCTACCCTGACACGCCCGGCATCTGGAACGACGAGCAGGTGCGCGGCTGGCACAACGTCACCAAGGCCGTCCACGGCGCTGGCGGGCGGATCTTCCTGCAGCTGTGGCATGTCGGGCGCATTTCCCACCCGTCGTACCTCAACGGCGAACTGCCGGTGGCGCCCAGCGCGATCCAGCCCAAAGGCCATGTCAGCCTAGTGCGGCCGCTCAGCGACTACCCGACCCCGCGCGCCTTGGAGACCGAGGAGATCGCCGATATCGTCGAGGCCTACCGCAGCGGGGCCGAGAACGCCAAGGCGGCGGGCTTCGACGGTGTCGAGATCCATGGCGCCAATGGCTACCTGCTCGACCAGTTCCTGCAAAGCAGCACCAACCAGCGCAGCGACCGCTACGGAGGCTCGTTGGAGAACCGTGCCCGGCTGTTGCTGGAAGTAACCGACGCCGTGGTCGAGGTGTGGGGCCCTGGCCGTGTGGGGGTGCACCTGGCACCGCGCGCCGACGCCCATGACATGGGCGACGCGGACCGCGCCGAGACCTTCACCTACGTGGCCCGTGAACTGGGCAAGCGCGGCATCGCCTTCATCTGCTCGCGGGAGAAAGAGGCCGACGACAGCATCGGCTCGCTGATCAAGCAGGCCTTTGGTGGCCCGTACATCGTCAATGAGCGCTTCGACAAGAGCAGCGCCAATGCCGCCCTCGCCGCTGGCAAGGCCGATGCCGTGGCCTTTGGCATCCCGTTCATCGCCAACCCTGATCTCCCGGCACGCCTGGCTGCCGATGCACCGCTCAATGCGCCGCATCCAGAGACCTTCTATGGCAAGGGGCCGGTGGGGTATATCGATTATCCGCGGATGTAAGTGAGGCCCTGTTCGCCGGCAAGCCGGCTCCTACGCAGGAGCCGGCTTGCCGGCGAACAATCGCTCAGGGCCGTGCGTTGATCTGCTGTTGCAGGTTCTGGATCTGGCTCTGCAGGGTGTTGATGTTGCGGGTCATCTGCCCGCGGAAGGCATCGAACTCCTGCACCGAGGCACCACCGGACGCCTGCGCCGGACGGTTGTCGACCTGGCTCTTGAGCACTAGCACATCCTGCTCCAGGCTGGCGATGGCCGCGCTTGGGTTGCCCTGCTTGCGCAGTGCCGCCACTTCACTGTTCAAGTTCTTGAGCTGATCGTCCAGCTTGCCACCGTCGACCTGGCCCGACTTGAGCGCCGCCAGCTCCGCATTGACCGCCTTCAACTGCGCCTGCAGCTGGCCTTGCAGTTCGGTCACCGCCTTCTGCTGTTCGCGGGTATCGGCCAACACCTGCTCCAGGCGCTTGCCCAAGTCGCCTGCCTGGCCGGCGACACCTTGCTGCTGCTTGCCCTGCTCGGCCAGGTTGGCCTGCAACTGACGGATCTGCAGCTTCAGCGCCTCGCTGCCAGTGTTGCTGTTCGATTCGCTGGCATCGACCTTGCCGCTGATCGCCTGCAAGCGCCCCGCCGCTTCCTCGCTGATGCGGGCGAAGCTTTCCTGGGTGGCCACCAGTTGCTGCTCCATAAGCGAGATCTGCTGGAAGCTCCACCAACCCAACCCCGCCAGGGCGATGAACGATGCCCCGAGCAGTGCCCACAAAGGGCCATTGCTGCGCGGTTGCGCGGCTTTCTGGCGGCTGCGCGCCACGTGGGCGGGCAGCAGCTCATCATCATCAGGAGTACCGGCGCGCAGGGCGGGCACATCGTCGAAATCGTCGTGGGCGTCATTACGCATGGATGCATTCAACCGCAGTAGTAGCAAAGAGGCATGAGTATAAACCGCCTGGGCGGCGCACTGATGACCATCATCCCGGCGCCAGGTTCACTGATTGCCCGGTTGCGCCTTCCACCAGGTGCAAAATTCATCCAGTGCGGCCCAGACGGTGGTCTTCGGCCGGTAGTCCAGATACTGACGGGCACGGCTGATGTCGAGGGTGAAATCCGTGCTCATCACTTGCATCGCGGTGCGCGTCAGGGTCGGCTGCGGGCGCCCGGGCCAGAGCAGGCAGGCCGCCTCGTTGAGCGCGGCCAGGCTGTAGGCCATGCCGTAGGAGCGGTAGCGGGTGACCTGGGGCAGTTGCATCTGGCGCATCACGTAGTTCACCACGTCCCACAGCGGCAGCGGGTGGCCGTTGCTGATGTTGTAGGCCTGGCCGAGGGCTTCATCCCCGGCGAACAGCGCGCTGAGCAACGCCTCGTTGAGGTTGTGCACGCTGGTGAAGTCGACCTTGTTCAGGCCATTGCCGATGATCGCCACCCGCCCCTTGCGCTGCATGCGCATCAGCCGCGGGAAAATGCTCGCGTCCCCGGCCCCGGTGACGAAACGCGGGCGCAGCGCTAGCACCTCCAGGCCGAACTCCTTGGCACCGAATACTTTCTGCTCGGCGAGGTGCTTGGTCAGTGCGTAATGGTCGTGGAAACGTCGCGGCACCTGGTCCTCACGGATATCCAGGCGCGAGCGGCCATTGAAGTAGATCGACGGCGACGACAGATGCACCAGGCGACGCACGTGCTCCTTGATGCAGCCTTCAACCACGTTTTCGGTGAGCACCACATTGCCCTGGTGGAAGTCCTGGTAGCGGCCCCAGGTACCCACGGCACCCGCACAGTGCACCACCGCGTCGACACCCTGGCACAGGCGCCGGGCCAGCTCGGCATCACCCAGGTCGCCGGGAATGAACTGCGCCCCGCGCTTGACCAGGTGCTCCACGCCCTCCGCCCGCCGACCGTTGACCCGTACCTCCAGGCCCTGCTCCAGGGCGAAACGCGCAAAGCGCCCGCCGATGAAGCCGCTCGCGCCGGTGACCAGAATTCGCATGTAAGACTCCGCCTTGCCAGATTTCAGATGCAGTTGACGCCAGATGTGCCTACAAGGGCACCAGCCAATGCCGCGCCGACTGGCGCAGGTGTTCGGTCAGTTGAGCGAGCAGTTGCCCGCCATTGCGCCAATGATGCCAGTACAGCGGCACATCGATGGGGGTATCGCTGCAAATTTCCACCAGTTCCCCCCGCGTCAGTTGCTCGGCCACCTGGCGTTCGGGCACCAGGCCCCAGCCAAGGCCCGCCTCGGTCATGCGCAGGAAGCCTTCGGACGACGGGCACAGGTGGTGCAGGAAACCGTCCTGGATACCCAGCGACGCCAGGTAACGATGCTGCAGGAAATCATCCGGGCCGAACACGATCGCCGGTGTGCGGGCCAGGCGCTCGGCAGCAAAACCGTTGGGGAAATAGCGCGCCATGAACGTCGGGCTGGCCAGGGCACGGTAGCGCATCGCCCCCAAGGGCAGGCTACGCGCACCCGCCACCGGTCGCTCGCTACCGCACAGGCAGGCCGCCACCTCGCCTGCGCGCATGCGCTTGAGACCGACATCCTGGTCTTCGACCACCAGGTCTAGCAGCACCTGCTGCTCGGCGCAGAAAGCCCCCACCGCGCCCGCCCACCAGGTCGCCAGGCTATCGGCGTTAAGGGCTATGCGCAGCCGCTCGGGCATCCCCTCCTCGTCCAGCGCTGGTACCTGCTGCTGCAGGTCGCGCTCAAGCAGGCGCACCTGCTGCACATGGTTGAGCAGTTGGCGACCAACTTCAGTGGGGCTGGGCGGCGTCGCGCGTACCAGCACCGGCTGGCCGACCCGCGCCTCAAGCAGTTTGATGCGCTGCGAGATGGCCGACTGCGACAACCCCAGCACCTGGGCGGCGCGCTCGAAGCCGCCTTGTTCGATCACCGCGGCCAGGGCGGCGAGCAGCTTGTAGTCGAACATCGATTTCCCTAATGATGGATGAGCTTTATTGGTTTTTCTTATACAGCCGCACGCGCCACAATAGCCACATCTTTCTCGTTAATCAGCGCCGGCGCTTCGTCGGCGCCAGTGGAGTGTTCCCGCTATGTGGCAAAGCTATGTGAACGGCATGCTGGTGGCTTTCGGGCTGATCATGGCCATCGGCGCGCAGAACGCCTTCGTGCTGGCGCAGAGCCTGCGCCGCGAGCATCACCTGCCGGTGGCGGCGCTGTGCGTCGTCTGCGACGCGCTCCTGGTGGCCGCCGGCGTGTTCGGCCTGGCCACGGTGCTGGCGCACAACCCGACGCTGCTGGCCATCGCCCGCTGGGGCGGCGCGGTGTTCCTGATCTGGTACGGCGCCAAGGCACTGCGCAGCGCCTTTTCCAAGCAGAGCCTGCACCACCAGGAAGGCCAAGGCATACGTTCGCGCCGGGCGGTGCTGCTCAGCGCCCTGGCGGTAACCCTGCTCAACCCCCATGTGTACCTGGACACCGTGCTGCTGATCGGCTCGCTCGGCGCCCAGCAGACCGTGCCCGGCGCCTATGTGGCGGGGGCCGCCAGCGCCTCGCTGGTGTGGTTCTCGACCCTGGCGATCGGCGCGGCCTGGCTGGCGCCCTGGCTGGCACGCCCGGCCACCTGGCGGATGCTCGACCTGATGGTGGCGGTGATGATGTTCGCGGTGGCGGCGCAGTTGATCTTCAACTGATACCTCGGGGCCGCCTTGCGGCCCTTTCGCCGGCAAGCCGGCTCCTACGATTATCCGTGCCGGCCGCTGGTCGGCACCGGCCAACCGCTCTGGAACCTCTATTCCCTATAGATGTTGCGTGGTTATGCACCGGGGCCGGTGCTATGATCCAGCCCTTGCGTCGCAAAGAGTACAAACTCGCCGACGCTCATCGGGCCGCCCGTGATCGGCCTTGCGCAAACCGCAAACAGACCTGAATCAGGAGATCCACCATGGCTTTTGAATTGCCGCCGCTGCCGTACGCCCACGATGCCCTGCAGCCGCACATCTCCAAGGAAACCCTGGAGTATCACCACGACAAGCACCACAACACCTATGTCGTGAACCTGAACAACCTGGTCCCAGGCACCGAATTCGAAGGCAAGACCCTGGAAGAGATCGTCAAGAGCTCTTCGGGCGGCATCTTCAACAACGCCGCTCAAGTCTGGAACCACACCTTCTACTGGAACTGCCTGGCACCGAACGCTGGCGGCCAACCAACCGGCGCCCTGGCTGACGCCATCACCGCCGCCTTCGGTTCCTTCGACAAGTTCAAGGAAGAGTTCACCAAGACGTCGGTCGGCACCTTCGGCTCCGGCTGGGGCTGGCTGGTGAAGAAGGCCGACGGCTCCCTGGCCCTGGCCAGCACCATCGGCGCCGGCTGCCCGCTGACCAGCGGCGACACCCCGCTGCTGACCTGCGATGTCTGGGAACACGCCTACTACATCGACTACCGCAACCTGCGTCCGAAGTACGTCGAAGCGTTCTGGAACCTGGTCAACTGGAAGTTCGTTGCCGAGCAGTTCGAAGGCAAGACCTTCAAGGCCTGATCGCATCAGCCTTGAATAAAAAAGCCCGGCCTCGCGCCGGGTTTTTTATTGCGCCCCTGTAGGAGCCAGCCTTGCTGGCGAACAGCCCTACGGGCAAGGCTGCGCCTTGCATCGCCAGCAAGGCTGGCTCCTACATGTGAGGCGACAGAAATCGCTGCGCTCTTGCTCAAGGCGCAGAGCGCGCTAACATCAAACGTCTGGAAAGTTGATGCAGCGCACTCAAGTCGCATGCCTCCTCAACCGATACAGAGCCAAGGGCAGCTCCGTTCACCGACGCGCAGCCTGCGATTGGCAATCGGTCGATAGTCTGTTGCCACGACTAATGGCAAAATAATGGCATGCGCATGGATTAAGGAAACCCCATTGAAGCTGGAATTTCGGAACAGCTTATCGGTCAAGTTGCTCAGGGTGGTGCTGCTCTCGGCGTTGGCGGTCGGGGTCGTCCTCAGCTGCGCGCAGATCGTCTATGACGCCTACAAGACCCGCCAGGCCGTGAACAACGACGCCCAGCGCATCCTCGACATGTTCCGCGACCCGTCGACGCAAGCGGTGTACAGCCTCGACCGGGAAATGGGCATGCAGGTGATGGAAGGCCTGTTCCAGGACGAGTCGGTGCGCATGGCCGCCATCGGCCACCCCAACGAAACCATGCTGGCGGAAAAATCCAGGCCGCTGCAGGACATGTCCATGCGCTGGCTGACCGACCTGATCCTCGGCCAGGAACGCACCTACACCACTCAGTTGGTTGGCCGTGGTCCCTACAGTGAGTACTACGGCGACCTGAGCATCACCCTCGACACCTCTTCATACGGCGAGGACTTCCTGATCAACGCCGTGATCATCTTCATCTCCGGCGTGCTCAGGGCGCTGGCCATGGGCCTGGTGCTGTACCTGGTCTACCACTGGCTGCTGACCAAGCCGCTGTCGAAGATCATCGACCACCTGACGCAAATTAACCCCGACCGCCCCAGCCAGCACCAGATCCCGCAGCTCAAGGGCCACGAACGCAACGAACTGGGCTTGTGGGTCAACACCGCCAACCAGTTGCTGGCCTCGATCGAGCGCAACACCCACCTGCGCCATGAGGCCGAAAACAGCCTGCAGCGCATGGCCCAGTACGACTTCCTCACCGGTCTGCCCAACCGCCAGCAACTACAGCAACAACTGGACAAGATCCTCGTCGACGGTGGCCGCCTGCAACGCCGGGTGGCGGTGCTCTGCGTGGGGCTGGACGACTTCAAGGGCATCAACGAGCAGTTCAGCTACCAGGTCGGTGACCAGTTGCTGCTGGCCCTGGCCGATCGCCTGCGCGCCCACAGCGGCCGCCTGGGTGCCCTGGCCCGACTGGGCGGCGACCAGTTCGCCCTGGTGCAGGCCAATATCGAGCAGCCCTACGAAGCCGCCGAGCTGGCCCAGAGCATCCTCGACGACCTCGAGGCGCCCTTCGACCTCGACCACCAGCAGATCCGCCTGCGCGCCACCATCGGCATCACCCTGTTCCCCGAAGACGGCGACAGCACCGAAAAGCTGTTGCAGAAGGCCGAGCAGACCATGACCCTGGCCAAGGCCCGCTCGCGCAACCGCTACCAGTTCTACATCGCCAGCGTCGACAGCGAGATGCGCCGCCGCCGCGAGCTGGAAAAGGACCTGCGCGAAGCCCTTCCGCGCAACCAGCTGTACCTCGTCTACCAGCCGCAGATCAGCTACCGTGACCACCGCGTGGTCGGGGTCGAGGCGCTGCTGCGCTGGCAGCACCCGGAGCTGGGCATGGTGCCGCCGGACCAGTTCATCCCGCTGGCCGAGCAGAACGGCAATATCATCAGCATTGGCGAGTGGGTGCTCGACCAGGCCTGCCGCCAACTGCGCGAATGGCACGACCTGGGCTTCGGCGAGCTGCGCATGGCGGTCAACCTGTCCACCGTGCAGCTGCACCACAACGAACTGCCGCGGGTGGTCAACAACCTGCTGCAGGCCTACCGCCTGCCGCCACGCAGCCTGGAGCTGGAGGTCACCGAGACCGGCCTGATGGAAGACATCAGCACCGCCGCCCAGCACCTGCTGAGCTTGCGCCGCTCGGGCGCCTTGATCGCCATTGACGACTTCGGTACCGGCTACTCCTCGCTCAGCTACCTGAAGTCGCTGCCACTGGACAAGATCAAGATCGACAAGAGCTTCGTCCAGGACCTGCTCGATGATGACGACGACGCCACCATCGTTCGCGCCATCATCCAGCTGGGCAAGAGTCTGGGCATGCAGGTCATCGCCGAGGGCGTGGAAACGGCGGAGCAAGAGAGCTACATCATCGCCCAGGGCTGCCACGAAGGTCAGGGCTACCACTACAGCAAACCGCTGTCGGCGCGCGAGCTGACCGCCTTCCTCAAACAGGCGCAACGCAATCAGGTCTCGGCGCTGTAACCCCCGTCAACATTGACCCTGCACCGCAAACGGGCGTTTGCATGAAATGCGCGCCCGCCCCTTTACAGCAAATGCAAATCTTTCGCATGATGTGACGGTTTCGCGTGCCTCGGCGCACGGTCCAACCACACGACGCAGGATACCAACAATGATTCGAATGCCTCTGGCCTCCGCCAGTCTGCTGGCCATCGCCATCGCCCTCGCCGGTTGCGGCGAAGGCAAGGATGACAAGGCCGCCGCTCCGCAAGCCCAGGCACCTGCCGCCGCCAGCACCACCGCCGCAGCGCCGGGTGCTGTCGATGAAACCGCCGGCAAGGCCGTGGTCAAGCATTACGCCGAAATGGTCCACGCTGTGTACAGCGACTCGCTGAGCACCGCCAAGCAACTGCAAACCGCAGTCGACGCCTTCCTGGCCACCCCCAATGACCAGACCCTGAAAGCCGCCAAGGAGGCCTGGGCCGCCGCCCGCGTTCCGTACCTGCAGAGCGAGGCGTTCCGCTTCGGTAACACCATCATCGACGACTGGGAAGGCCAAGTGAACGCCTGGCCCCTGGACGAAGGCCTGATCGACTACGTAGACAAGAGCTACGAGCACGCCCTGGGCAACCCGGCGGCCAGCGCCAACATCATCGCCAACACCCAGATCCAGGTCGGCGAAGACAAGGTCGACGTCAAGGACATCACCCCTGAGAAACTGGCCAGCCTGAACGAGCTGGGCGGTTCCGAAGCCAACGTCGCCACCGGCTACCATGCCATCGAGTTCCTGCTCTGGGGCCAGGACCTCAACGGCACCGGCCCGGGCGCGGGCAACCGCCCGGCCTCCGACTACCTCGAAGGCAAGGGCGCCACCGGCGGGCACAACGACCGTCGCCGCGCCTACCTGAAAGCAGTCACCGAGCTGCTGGTCAAGGACCTCGAGGAGATGGTCGGCAACTGGGCGCCGAACGTCGCCGACAACTACCGTGCCACCCTGGAGAACGGCCCGGTCAACGATGGCCTGCGCAAGATGCTGTTCGGCATGGGCAGCCTGTCGCTGGGCGAACTGGCGGGCGAGCGCATGAAGGTCTCGCTGGAAGCCAACTCGCCGGAAGACGAGCAGGACTGCTTCAGCGACAACACCCACTACTCGCACTTCTACGACGCCAAGGGCATCCGCAACGTCTACCTGGGCGAGTACACCCGAGTCGACGGCAGCAAGCTGACCGGCCCAAGCCTGTCTTCGCTGGTGGCCAAGGTCGACCCGGCCACCGACGCCACGCTCAAGGCCGACCTGGAAGCCACCGAGGCGAAGATCCAGGTGATGGTCGACCATGCGCTCAAGGGCGAACACTACGACCAGCTGATCGCCGCCGACAACGCCGCTGGCAACCAGATCGTGCGTGACGCCATCGCCTCGCTGGTCAAGCAGACCGGCGCGATCGAGCAGGCCGCGGGCAAGCTGGGGATCGACAACCTGAACCCGGACACCGCTGATCACGAGTTCTGATCGGCGCTGGTGGTTCACAGGAGGCGGCCTTCGGGCCGCCTTTTTATTGCCCGTTGACCTGGCATGACCTCTGTAGGAGCGGCTTCAGCCGCGATCACCCGCGAAGCGGGTGCCAGGCACCGCGCTGCCCGCATCGCGGCTAAAGCCGCTCCTACAGATGGTTCGCATCCGCGGTATGCATTTCACATTCTTTTCATCCGAGTAATTGCAAATTGCTCTTATTCAATAACGGCCGGCCTGATAAGCTTGCACGCCGGTTTTTCGCCCATGCCCAGGATTGTCGATGTCCTTGCTCCGCCTAAGCCCCCTGCTGCTGGCCTTCGCCCTCGCCGCCTGTGACGACACCCCGCGTTTCACCCAGGCCGAGCCCGGCGAAGCCCTCTCCGGCGGCAAGGCGACGGTGCAGCGCAACGACCGCAACGCCTTCTCGCTGCCCTCGGCCAACCTGTCGCCCGAGCGGCGCCTGGACTTCGCCGTGGGCAACAGCTTCTTCCGCAGCCCTTGGGTGATCGCCCCTTCCACCACCACGGCCCGCGACGGCCTCGGCCCGTTGTTCAACACCAACGCCTGCCAGAACTGCCACGTGCGCGACGGCCGTGGCCACCCGCCCGAGCCCGGTGACAGCAACGCGGTGTCGATGCTGGTGCGCCTGTCGATTCCCGACCAACCGTACCTGGCCCGGGAGATCGAGCGCCTGGGCGTGGTCCCCGAGCCGGTCTACGGCACACAGCTGCAGGACATGGCCATCCCCGGCGTGGCGCCAGAGGGCAAGGTACGCGTGAGCTACGAGCACCACACCGTGGCGTTCAAGGACGGCCACCAGGTCGAACTGCGCCGCCCCACGCTCCAGATCACCCAGCTCGGCTACGGCCCGATGCATCCTGACACCCGCTTCTCGGCCCGGGTGGCACCACCGATGATCGGCCTCGGCCTGCTCGAGGCCATCCCCGAAGCCGATCTCCTGGCCAACGAAGACCCCGACGACCGCAATCGCGACGGTATCCGTGGCCGGGCCAACCGTGTCTGGGACGATGCCTTGGGCAAGACCGTGGTCGGTCGTTTCGGCTGGAAGGCCGGGCAGCCCAACGTCAACCAGCAGAACGTGCACGCGTTCGCTGGCGACATGGGCCTGACCAGCACGCTCACACCAAACGACGACTGCACCCCGGCGCAGGTCGACTGCCTGGCCGCGCCCAATGGCGATGGCGTTGATGGCGAGAAGGAAGTCAGCGACAACATCCTGCGCCTGGTCACCTTCTACACCCGTAACCTCGGCGTACCAGCTCGACGGGATGTCGACGCGCCCCAGGTGCTGGCCGGCAAGAACCTGTTCTTCCAGGCCGGCTGCCAGGGCTGCCACACCCCACAGTTCACTACCGCCGCGAATGCCCACGAGCCGGAGCTGGCCAACCAGGTGATCCGCCCGTACAGCGACCTGCTGCTGCATGACATGGGCCCTGGCCTGGCCGACGAGCGCACCGAATTCGCCGCCAATGGCCAGGACTGGCGCACCCCACCGCTGTGGGGCATCGGCCTGACCGAGACCGTCAGCGGCCACACCCAGTTCCTGCATGATGGCCGCGCCCGCAACCTGCTCGAAGCCGTGCTCTGGCATGGCGGCGAGGCCCAGGCGGCGCGCGACCAGGTACTGACCTTCAACGCCGAGCAGCGCGCCGCGCTGCTAGCTTTCCTGAACTCACTTTAAACGCGCAAGGAGCCGGGCATGTTCCGACCCAAACTGTTGTTCACCAGCCTCGCCGCACTCGCCCTGGGTGCCTGCTCGCCCCAGGACCCGCAGGCCGTGACCTCGGCCGCCATCGCCAAGCAGGTGATCCTGCCGACCTACAGCCGCTGGGTCGAAGCCGACCGCGCCCTGGCCGCCAGCGCCCTGGCCTACTGCGAAGGCAAGACTTCGCTGGAGACTGCCCGCGCCGACTTCCTCAACGCGCAGAAGGCCTGGGCCGAGCTGCAACCGCTGCTGGTCGGCCCGCTGGCCGAAGGCAACCGCGCCTGGCAGGTGCAGTTCTGGCCGGACAAGAAGAACCTGGTCGGTCGCCAGGTCGAGCAACTGGTCAATGGCGACAAGCCGGTCGATGCCGAGTCGCTGGGCAAGGCCAGCGTCGTGGTGCGCGGCCTGTCGGCCTACGAGTACATCCTCTTCGACAGCAAGCCGGATGTCGCCAGCGCTGAACAGAAGGCCCGCTACTGCCCGCTGCTGGTCGCCATCGGCGAGCACCAGAAGGTCCTGGCCGAGGAGATTCTGAAGGGCTGGAACAGCACCGACGGCATGCTGTCGCAGATGACCAAGTTCCCCAACCAGCGCTACGCCGACTCCCACGAGGCGATCGCCGACCTGCTGCGCGCCCAGGTCACTGCCCTGGACACCCTGAAGAAGAAGCTCGGCGCCCCGATGGGCCGCCAGAGCAAGGGCATCCCGCAGCCGCTGCAGGCCGAAGCCTGGCGCAGCCACTCGTCACTCAAGAGCCTGGAAGCCTCGCTCAAGGCCGCCCAGACCGTCTGGGTCGGGGTCGACAATCAGGGTTTGCGCGGCCTGCTGGGCAAGGACCAGGCGCCGCTGGCACAGAAGATCGACGACGCCTACGCGGCCTCGCTCAAGCTGCTGGCCAGCAATCAAAAGACCTTGGGCGAGCTGTTGGCCGACGACGCCGGCCAGCAAAGCCTCAACCAGATCTACGACAGCCTCAACGCCGTCCACCGCCTGCACGAAGGCGACCTGGCCAAGGCGCTGAACATCCAGCTGGGCTTCAACGCCAACGACGGTGACTGATCATGCTGCGACGCCAGGCCCTGAAACTCGGTAGCATCGTGCTCAGCGCCCTCACCCTGGGCGGCTGGAGCCTGTTTCGCAACAAAGGCAGCGAACCCCTGCTGCTCTCGGCGCGCGACGATGGCGACGGCAGGCACTATGCCGTCGGCTTTCGCCTGGACGGCACCGAGGTGTTCAGCACCCAGGTGGCCCAGCGTTGCCACGCGATCATCAACCACCCTGAACGGCCCATCGCCCTGTTCGTCGCTCGCCGCCCCGGTACCGAAAGCTACCTGGTCGACCTGCGCGACGGGCGCCTGCTGCAGACCATCACCTCGCAACCCAACCGCCACTTCTACGGCCATGCGGTGATCCACAAGGATGGCGAGTGGCTGTACACCACCGAGAACGACACCACCGATCCCGGTCGTGGCGTGCTCGGTGTCTATCGCTTCGAAGGCGAGCGCCTGGTGCACAGCGGCGAGCTCCCGACCCACGGCATCGGCCCCCACGAACTGGCCTGGCTGCCCGACGGCGAAACCCTGGTGGTGGCCAACGGCGGCATCCGCACCGAGGCCGAAAGCCGGGTGGAGATGAACCTCGACGCCATGGAGCCGAGCCTGGTGCTGATGCAGCGCGACGGCACCCTGCTGAGCAAGGAGACGCTTGCACAGCAGATGAACAGCGTGCGCCACCTGGCAGTAGGCAGCGACGGCACCATCGCCGCCTGCCAGCAGTTCATGGGGGCCTCCGACGAGACCGCCGAATTGCTGGCGGTCAAACGCCCGGGCGAGCCGTTCAAGGCGTTTCCAGTGCCCGAGCGTCAATTGCAGTCGATGGCCCAGTACACCGCCAGCGTCGCCATCCACAGCGACCTGCGCTTGGTGGCGCTCACCGCACCACGGGCCAACCGGCTGTTTATCTGGGACCTCGACAGCGGTGCGGTGAAGCTCGATGCGCCGATGCCCGATTGCGCGGGGGTCGGGGCGGTGAAGGACGGTTTCGTCGTCACTTCCGGGCAGGGGCGGTGCCGCTTCTACGACTGCCGCAAGCAGGAACTGATCGGGCAGCCGATGAACCTGCCGTCCGGGTTCTGGGATAACCACCTGCACCTGGCTTGACCCCTGTTCGCCGGCAAGCCGGCTCCTACGGGTGGCGCCACCGTCCGTAGGAGCTGGTCGGCTCATCAGCCAAGTTGGCTTAAAGTTGCTCCGCCTTCAGACTCAAAGGTGCATCTACCATGGTCGGTGTCGTCACATTCAGGGTAAACAGCCCGCTCTTGTTTCCTCCAATGATGGTCCACTTGATGCCGTCTTCGACCATCGTTTGCGGCTTAATGGGACGGAGTGTAATGCCCAGATCAGGTGGGCCTTCATACAGCACTTCGATCGGCTCGCCGATTAGTTCGCTTCCCTCCTTGGGCTTAAAGACCAAACTGTGCTCGATGTTGCGCTTCAGTTGCCGGCTTGGCTCCGTCAAAAGCTCCTCATCAAAAAATTAACTGAATGTTTTCATCCCAAGCGGGAGGGATCGATTTTTTCATTTTGCTGCTGGACATGTCATTCTCCGATATGTGCTCTTGCACGATGGTTCAAAGAACTTAATCAAATCTGCAATTTCGCAAAACTGAAAAAATGCCAGGTCAAAACCTGTAGGAGCCGGCTTGCCGGCGAACTCTCACACCTCCCCTTTTCGCAAAAACCGACAATACTCTCCCCATCGCACGTGGCCCGGATCGCCTGTGCCCGTGCGCGACGAACAACCACCTCACATCCAGAGAACCGGACCTATGCTGCGCCGCCGCATGCTGATCATGTGGCCATCGTCCTGCTGATTCTGGGGGCTTCAAGGCCTTTTCCATCTAAAAGCAGGCTCAGATGTTCTCGGCACTCAAGCACTGGTCAGCGCCGCCATCCACAGCGAGCTGCGCCTGGTAGCGCTCACTGCACTACGCGCCAGTCGGCTGTTCATCCGGGATCTGGACAGCCGCGCGGTGGAGCTCGATGCAACGATGTCCGATTGCGCAGGGGGTCGGTTCGGTGATGGCTGGATTCGTCGTCACTTCCGGGCAGGGGCGTTGTCGGTTCTACGATTGCCGCAAGCAGGAACTGATCGGGCAACCGATGAACCTGCCGCCGGGGTTCTGGGACAACCACTTGCACCAGGTCTGAACCCTGTTCGCCGACCAGCCGACACCTACGAGCTGAACCTGCCAGTAGGTGTCACAAAATTGGCCTACTGTAGCGTCCCCACCAAAACCAACGGTTCATCATTCAAGGCCGGTGTCTCCACACGGAGAATAAACTGCCCGCTATTATTACTCCCAGTGATGACCCATTTCATGCCTTCCTCGGCCAATACTCTCTCCCCTTGGGGACTCACGACGACCCAATCAGATGAATCACCATACTTCAAACTGACTGGTTTACCGATAAGTGTGCTTCCCGTTTTAGGCTTCAGGAACAATGTATATGCACGCCCGCGTTCCAGAAACAGGCGAGGTGCGATCAAAGGCTTACCGTCAAACTCCAAATCAACGTTGTCAGCCCAAACCGGGGGAATCGAACTGATTTTTTCGCTTTTGGACATTTTGCTCTCCTTGTGTGCAAGTGCACGGTTTTCGAAGAACTTAATACAACCCGCAATGACTGGTAACTGGTAAAACTGCTAGGTCATTGCCGATAGGAGACGGTTGGTTGCCCCCCTCACACCTCCCCTTTTCGCAAAAACCGACAATACTCTCCCCATCGCACGTGGGCCGGATCGCCCGTGGTCGTGCACGACGAACAACCACCTCGCATCCAGGGAACCGGACCTATGCTGCGCCGCCGCATGCTGATCATGTTGGCCGTCGTCCTGCTGATCGTGCTGATTCTGGGGGGCTTCAAGGCCTTCTCCATCTACAGGCAGGTACAGATGTTCTCGGCACCCAAGCCACCGGTCAGCGTCGCCGCGGCCCAGGCCGAGCTGCGCCAATGGCAGGAACGCCTGCCGGCGGTCGGCAGCCTGAAGGCCTATCAGGGCGTCGAACTGAGCCTTGAAGTGGCCGGCACGGTGAAGTCCCTGCACTTCGAATCCGGGCAGAAGGTGAAGGCCGGGCAACTGCTGCTGCAACTGGACAGCGAACAGGAAACGGCCCTGCTGGGCACCGCCCAGGCCGACCTTAACCTGGCGAAGGTGGACTTCGGTCGCGGTAGCCAGCTGGTCGGCGACTCGGCCATCTCACGGGGTGAGTTTGATCGGCTCACCACCCAATATCGGCGCAACCAGGCGGTGGTCGACCAGCTCAAGGCGTCGCTGGCGAAGAAGAGCATCAGCGCCCCGTTCAGCGGCACCATCGGCATTCGCCAGGTGGACGTCGGCGCCTATCTGGCTAGCGGCACGGTGATCGCCACCTTGCAGGACCTGTCGAGCCTGTACGTCGATTTCAATGTGCCCGAACAGGCCCTACCCCACCTGAGCCTCGGCCAGCAGGTGCTGGTGCAAGTGGCCGCCTACCCGGGCCAGACCTTCCCCGCCAGCCTTAGCGCAATCAACCCGAAAGTCGAGGAAAGCACGCGCAACCTGCTGGTTCGCGCCACCCTGGCCAACCCAGACGGCAAGCTACTGCCCGGCATGTTCGCCAGCCTCCAACTGCTGCTGCCCGATCCGCAACCGCAGGTGGTGGTACCGGAGAACGCCATCACCTACACCCTGTATGGCAATTCGGTGTACCTGGTCAGCCGCAAGCAAGGCGAGGATGGCAAGCCGCTGGACGACAGCGAAGGCCAGCCGCAACTGATCGCCGAGCAGCGCACCGTGCAGACCGGTGAGCGCCGTGACGGCTGGGTGGTGATCAGCAAAGGGTTGCAGGCCGGTGACCAGGTGGTCACTGCCGGTCAGCTCAAGCTGGCGCCCGGCGCGGCGATTCGCATCAGCAGCGAGCAGGCGCTCAAGCCGGGCACCCACTGAAGGAGGCAGGCATGGCGTTCACCGACCCGTTCATCCGCCGCCCGGTGCTGGCCTGCGTGGTCAGCCTGCTGATCCTGCTGCTGGGCGCGCAGGCCTGGAGCAAGCTGCAGATTCGCCAGTACCCGCAGATGGAGAACGCCCTGATCACGGTGACCACCGCCTACCCCGGGGCCAACGCCGAAACCATCCAGGGCTACATCACCCAGCCGCTGCAGCAGAGCCTGGCCAGCGCCGATGGCATCGACTACATGACCTCGGTGAGCCGGCAGAATTTCTCGGTGATCTCGGTCTACGCACGTATCGGCTCCGACACCGACCGCCTGTTCACCCAACTGCTGGCCAAGGCCAACGAGGTGCGCAACAAGCTGCCCCAGGATTCCGAGGACCCGGTGCTGAGCAAGGAGGCGGCCGACGCTTCGGCGCTGATGTACATCAGCTTCTACAGCAACGAGATGAGCAACCCGCAGATCACTGACTACCTGTCGCGGGTGATCCAGCCCAAGCTGGCGACGCTGCCGGGCATGGCCGAGGCGCAGATCCTCGGCAACCAGTTGTTCGCCATGCGTATCTGGATCGACCCGGTGAAACTGGCCGGCTTCGGCCTGTCGGCGGTGGACGTGACCAACGCCGTGCGCCACTACAACTTCCTCGCCGCGGCCGGTGAAGTGAAAGGCGAGTACGTGGTCACCAGCGTCAATGCCACCACCGAGCTCAAGTCCGCCGAGGCCTTCGCCGCCCTGCCGGTCAAGATCGCCGGCGACAGCCGGGTGCTGCTGGGGGACGTAGCGCGCATTGAAATGGGCGCGGAGAACTACGACACAGTCAGCTCGTTCGACGGCACGCCTTCGGTGTACATCGGCATCAAGGCCACGCCTGCCGCCAACCCGCTGCAAGTAATCAAGGAAGTACGGCGGATCATGCCGCAACTCGAAGAGCAGTTGCCGTCGGGCCTCAAAGTGTCCATCGCCTACGACGCCACCCTGTTCATCCAGGCTTCCATCAACGAAGTGATCAAGACCCTCGGCGAGGCGGTGCTGATCGTCATCGTCGTGGTGTTCCTGTTCCTCGGTGCCCTGCGCTCGGTGCTGATCCCGGTGGTGACCATCCCGCTGTCGATGATCGGCGTGCTGTTCTTCATGCAGATGATGGGCTATTCGCTGAACCTGCTGACCTTGCTGGCCATGGTACTGGCCATCGGCCTGGTGGTGGACGACGCCATCGTCGTGGTGGAGAACATCCACCGCCATATCGAAGAAGGCAAGACGCCCCGCGACGCGGCACTGGAAGGCGCCCGCGAGATTGCCCTGCCGGTGGTGTCGATGACCATCACCCTGGCCGCGGTGTACGCCCCCATCGGGTTTCTCACCGGGCTGACCGGCGCGTTGTTCAAGGAGTTCGCGCTGACACTGGCGGGGGCGGTGATCATCTCGGGCGTCGTGGCCCTGACCCTGTCGCCGATGATGTGCGCCCTGCTGCTGCGCCACGAGCAGAACCCCAGCGGCCTGGCCCACCGCCTGGACGTGCTCTTCGAACAGCTGAAGGTGCGCTACCAGCGCCTGTTGCACGGCACCTTGAACAGCAGGCCGGTAGTCCTGGTGTTCGCGGTGATCATCCTGGGCCTGATCCCGGTACTGCTCAAGTTCACCCAGAGCGAACTGGCGCCCAATGAAGACCAGGGTGTGATCTTCATGATGAGCAACTCGCCGCAGACCGCCAACCTGGACTACTTGAACGCTTACACCGACGAATTCACACCGCTGTTCAAGACCTTCCCCGAGTATTACTCGTCGTTCCAGATCAACGGTTTCAATGGCGTGCAGAGCGGCATCGGAGGCTTTCTGCTCAAGCCATGGAGCGAGCGGCAGCGTACCCAGATGGAACTGCTGCCGTTGGTCCAGGCCAAGCTCGAGGAGGTCGGCGGCCTGCAGATCTTCGGCTTCAACCTGCCGTCACTGCCTGGCACCGGAGAGGGGTTGCCGTTCCAGTTCGTGATCAACACCGCCGGGGACTACACGGCGTTGCTGGAGGTGGCCCAGCGGGTCAAGGAGCGTGCGCAAGCCTCCGGCAAGTTCGCCTTCCTCGACATCGACCTGGCGTTCGACAAGCCTGAAGTGATGATCGACATCGACCGCGCCAAGGCCGCGCAGATGGGCGTGTCGATGGACACCCTCGGCGGGACTCTGGCCACCTTGCTGGGCGAGGCGGAGATCAACCGTTTCACCCTGGAAGGCCGTAGCTACAAAGTGATTGCCCAGGTCGAACGCGCCTATCGCGCCACGCCGGGTTGGTTGAACAACTATTACGTGAAGAACGAACAGGGTCAGTTACTGCCCCTGTCTACGCTCATTACCCTCAGCGACCGTGCCCGGCCTCGTCAGCTCAATCAGTTCCAGCAATTGAACTCGGCGATCATCCAGGGTGTGCCGCTGGTGAGCATGGGCGAGGCGCTGGACACCGTGCGCACGATCGCCCATGAGGAGGCGCCGGAGGGCTTTGCGGTGGACTATGCAGGTACGGCGCGGCAGTTCGTCCAGGAGGGCAGCGCATTGTGGGTGACCTTCGGTTTGGCGCTGGCGATGATCTTCCTGGTGCTGGCGGCGCAATTCGAAAGCTTCCGGGATCCGCTGGTGATCCTGGTGACCGTGCCGCTGTCCATCTGCGGGGCGCTGGTGCCGCTGTTCCTTGGGGTTTCCAGCATGAACATCTATACGCAGGTGGGGTTGGTGACCTTGATCGGGTTGATTACCAAGCATGGGATCTTGATCGTCGAGTTTGCCAACCAACTGCGGGAGGAAAAGGGGCTTGGGGTTCGCGAGGCAATCGAAGAGGCAGCGGCGATTCGGTTGCGGCCGGTGCTGATGACCACGGCGGCCATGGTGTTCGGCATGGTGCCGTTGATTCTGGCCACCGGGGCGGGGGCGGTGAGCCGGTTCGACATCGGCACCGTGATTGCCACGGGGATGTCGGTTGGGACGTTGTTCACGTTGTTTGTGTTGCCTTGTATTTATACGGTGTTGGCGCATCGGGGTGGGCGGGAGGTGGCGTGATGGCTTCGGCTTTCAGAGTGTTGGTTTGGAGTTATGTGAGCATATCCATTGGCGATAGAGACGCTGACTCACCTTTCCGCCCTTACGGCGGCCTACTTTTTTCTTGGAAAAAGTAGGCAAAACCGCCTGCTCCATCATACGGCCCCTGCGCTTCGCTCCGGGGTCCCCTCGCTCCGTTCTTGCTCCCGTGGGTACCGCGCTGAACGCCCCATCCTGGGGCGCAGCGCTCGACGGCCATCCATGGCCGTCGCCCCACTACGCAAGAACTCCGCTCGGCCTCCTGAAGTCGCAATTGGCGGCGCCTGGACTATTGCGCACCAAGATCAAAAGCCGGGCGAGGCGCTGCGCGCTCGCAGAAGCGAAGAGCGAAGAGCGAAGAGCGAAGAGCGAAGAGCGGAAAGTTTGATAGCTATGTAATGCTGATATGGACGTGTCGTTTGTACCAATGGTTCGCTGGCAAAGCCGGCTCCTACAATGGTGCGGCGTGCACCGTCCGGTAGGAGCCGGCTTTGCCGGCGAATGCGTACTCAAGGCCACGAATAAGCAGCTAGCGACAGCTGCGCCTGCGCAGGCGCCGCCCGTAACTTCGCGACTTCAGGAGGCTGAGCGCAGGCGTCTGAAGGGCCAGGTGCGCAGCACCCTTCGGCGTAGCCGAAGGCGCGAGATGTAGACTTGCGCAGCAAGTCGTAGGCCGCGCGGGCCCGGAAGGCGCCGGAGCGAAGGGACCCCGGAGCGCAGCGCAGGGGCCGTATGATGGAGCGAGCGGCTTTGGTTACTTTGGCCAAGACCAAAGTAACCCGCCGTAAGGGCGGAAAGGTGAGTCAGCGTCCATATAGCAAATGGATATGCCCCCAACTTGAAAAACCAACAACAACAACAACAACAACAACAACAACAACAAGGGCGAATTGAAACGTAACCAGATACGCCCCAACCCGCCCTTCAGTCAAACGCTCAAATCAACCTCAACTTAAAGCGCATCAAGCAACGCCTGGTTCATCTCCGGCGTCCCAATCGTAATCCGCAGGAACTGCGCAATCCGCCCCTGCTTGAAGTGCCGCACGATCACCCCCTGCTCCCGTAGCCGCGCCGCAATCCCCGCCGCATCCTGCGAAGGATGGCGGGCAAAGATGAAGTTCGCCGCCGAAGGCAGCACCTCGAACCCCCGCGCGGTCAGCGCCTCGACCAACACCTCACGGCTATCGATCACCTTGCGGCAGGTCTCGTCGAAATACTCACGGTCCTCGAACGCCACCGCCGCGCCCACGATCGCCATACGGTCCAGCGGGTAGGAGTTGAAGCTGTTCTTGATCCGCTCCAGCGCCTCGATCAGGTCAGGATGCCCCACCGCCAACCCCACCCGCAGCCCCGCGAGCGAACGCGACTTGGACAGGGTCTGGGTCACCAGCAGGTTGTCGTAGCGATCCACCAGGCTGATGGCCGTCTCGCCGCCAAAATCGATGTAGGCTTCATCAACCACCACCACCGAATCGCGGTTCGCCTGCAGCAGTTGCTCCACCGCCTCCAGCGGCAGCAGGCAACCCGTCGGCGCGTTGGGGTTGGGGAAAATGATCCCGGCATTCGGTTTGCTGTAGTCCGAAACCTGGATCTGAAATTGCTCATCCAGCTCCACCTGCTCGAACGCAATGCCGTACAGGCCGCAATACACCGGATAGAAACTGTAGCTGACGTCCGGGAACAGCAACGGCCCACGGTCGTGCTGGAACAGGCCGTGGAAGATGTGCGCCAGCACTTCGTCCGAGCCATTGCCGACGAACACCTGTGCGGGTGTCACGCCGTAGTACTCGGCAACCGCTTGCTTGAGCCGGTCACTGTTCGGATCCGGGTACAGCCGCAGGTTGTCGTTCAACTCGCCCTGCATGGCCTCCAGCGCCTTGGGCGACGGGCCATAAGGGTTCTCGTTGGTGTTGAGCTTGACCAGCCGCGCCAGCTTGGGCTGCTCGCCAGGCACGTAAGGGACGAGGTCCTTGACGAAGGGACTCCAGAAACGACTCATGCTCAGTTCCCCTTCTCGTTGAGGATGCGGTATTCGGCGCTGCGCGCGTGGGCGGTCAGCGATTCGCCACGGGCCAGTACCGACGCGGTGTGGCCCAGTTCGGAAGCCCCTTGCTCGGAGCAGAAGATGATCGACGAACGCTTCTGGAAGTCATACACACCCAGCGGCGAAGAGAACCGCGCGGTGCCGGAGGTCGGCAGCACGTGGTTGGGGCCGGCGCAGTAGTCGCCCAGCGCCTCGCTGGTGTGGCGGCCCATGAAGATCGCACCGGCGTGGCGGATCTGCGGCAGCCAGGCCTGCGGGTCGGCCACCGACAGCTCCAGGTGCTCGGGGGCGATGCGGTTGGCCACCTCGATCGCCTGCTGCATGTCACGCACCTGGATCAGCGCGCCACGGCCATTGATCGACTTCTCGATGATCTCGGCACGCTCCATGGTGGGGAGCAGCTTCTCGATGCTGGCGGCAACCCGGTCGAGGAAGGCGGCATCCGGGCTGACCAGGATCGCCTGGGCGTCCTCGTCGTGCTCGGCCTGGGAGAACAGGTCCATGGCGATCCAGTCCGGATCGGTCTGACCATCACACACCACAAGAATCTCCGACGGACCGGCGATCATGTCGATCCCGACCTGGCCAAACACATGACGCTTGGCAGTGGCGACGTAAATGTTGCCTGGGCCGACGATCTTGTCCACCTGCGGCACGCTCTCGGTGCCATAGGCCAGGGCCGCAACGGCCTGCGCGCCACCGACGGTGAAGACCCGATCAACCCCGGCGATGCAGGCCGCAGCGAGCACCAGCTCGTTGACCTCGCCACGCGGCGTCGGGACCACCATCACCACCTCGGAAACGCCAGCCACTTTTGCCGGAATGGCGTTCATCAACACCGACGACGGGTACGACGCCTTGCCGCCCGGCACATACAGGCCGGCACGGTCCAGCGGCGTGACCTTCTGGCCCAGCACGGTGCCGTCGGCTTCGGTGTACTGCCAGGAATCCTGCTTCTGCCGCTCGTGGTAGATGCGCACACGGTTGGCGGCTTTTTCCAGGGCTTCGCGCTGAACTGCGGTGATGCGGGTCAGGGCCAGCTCCAGGCGAGCGCGGTCGAGGATCAGGTCGTCGATGGATTTGGCATCGACGCCGTCAAAACGCTGGGTGAACTCCACCAGCGCCGCGTCACCGCGCTCGCGCACGGCCTTGATGATGTCGAGCACGCGCTGGTTGACCGTGTCATCGGACACACTTTCCCAGCTCAGCAGATGATCCAGATGTCGGGCGAAATCCTGGTCAGCAGCGTTGAGACGGGCAATTGCAGTGGACACGGTCATGGCGAGGGCCTCGATTATTAGCGGATGCTCAGGCGCCCTAAGCTACCAGTCCATCCGCGCGGGCACCTGAGAAAATTGGCTATGACGCGGATAGACGGGCGCGACAGCGAAGGTCGCGCGCAGAGGTCAGCCGCGGTGTCGCGATTCGACGGCGTTGCGCAGGGTGTCGATCAGACTCTGGATACGGGCGTGCTGCATCTTCATGGAGGCCTTGTTGACCACCAGGCGCGAGCTGATCGTGGCGATCAGTTCTTGCGGCTCGAGGCCATTGGCACGCAGGGTGTTGCCGGTGTCGACCACGTCGATGATCTTGTCGGCAAGGTTGATCAGCGGTGCCAGCTCCATGGAGCCGTACAGCTTGATGATGTCGACCTGGCGGCCCTGCTCGGCGTAGTAGCGCTTGGCTACGTTGACGAACTTGGTGGCCACGCGCAGACGGCCCTTGGGCTCGGGCGCGCCGGTCACGCCAGCGGTCATCAGCTTGCACTGGGCGATCTGCAGGTCCAGCGGCTCGTACAGCCCCTGACCACCGTATTCCATCAGCACGTCCTTGCCGGCCACACCGAGGTCGGCGGCGCCATGCTCGACGTAGGTCGGTACGTCGGTGGCACGCACGATAAGCAGGCGTACGTCATCCTGCGTGGTGGGGATGATCAGCTTGCGGCTCTTGTCCGGGTTCTCGGTGGGGACGATGCCGGCTTCGGCCAGCAACGGCAGGGTGTCGTCGAGAATGCGGCCTTTTGATAGCGCGATGGTCAACATGGGAAACGTCGGTCCTTAAGCAGCTATAGCCGGTCGGGCCATGGGCCCGACCGCATACGATTCGGCTGGCGCGTCCCTGCGCCGGTCACAGACTAGCCCGGTACGCGGCGGATCTTGGCGCCGAGCATCTGCAGTTTTTCCTCGATGCACTCGTAACCACGGTCGATGTGGTAGATGCGATCGATGAGCGTGTCACCTTCGGCGACCAGGGCCGACAGCACCAGGCTGGCGGAGGCGCGCAGGTCGGTGGCCATCACTGGAGCGCCCTTGAGCGCCTTGACGCCAGTGACGATGGCGGTGTTGCCCTCGACCTGGATCTGTGCGCCCATGCGGTGCATCTCATACACGTGCATGAAACGGTTTTCGAAGATGGTCTCGATCACCGCGCCAGTGCCTTCGGCGATGGCGTTGAGCGAGATGAACTGCGCCTGCATGTCGGTGGGGAACGCCGGGTACGGCGCGGTGCGCAGGTTGACGGCCTTGGGCCGCTTGCCGTGCATGTCCAGCTCAATCCAGTCTTCACCCGTGGTGATGTCGGCGCCAGCTTCCTTGAGCTTCTCCAGCACGGCTTCGAGAATGGTCGGATCGGTATCCTTGACCTTGACGCGGCCGCCGGTCACGGCAGCGGCGACGAGATAGGTGCCGGTCTCGATACGGTCGGGCATGACGCGGTAGGTTGCCGAGGCCAGGCGCTCGACGCCATCGATGGTGATGGTGTCGGTACCGGCACCCTGAACCTTGCCGCCCATGGCATTGATGAAGTTGGCCAGGTCGACCACTTCCGGCTCGCGCGCGGCGTTCTGCAGCACGCTGCGGCCCTTGGCCAGCGCTGCGGCCATCATGATGTTCTCGGTACCGGTCACACTCACGGTATCGAAGAAGAAGTGCGCGCCACGCAGGCCGCCTTCCGGGGCCTTGGCCTTGATGTAGCCGCCCTCGACTTCGATCTTCGCGCCCATGGCTTCCAGGCCACGGATGTGCAGGTCGACCGGACGCGAGCCAATGGCGCAACCGCCTGGCAGGGCCACTTCGGCCTCACCGAAACGAGCGACCATCGGCCCCAGCACCAGGATCGAGGCGCGCATGGTCTTGACCAGCTCGTAAGGCGCAACCAGGGTCTTGATGGTGCGCGGGTCGATCTCCACCGCGAGCTTCTCGTCGATCACAGGCTCGATGCCCATGCGACCGAACAGCTCGATCATGGTGGTGATGTCGTGCAGGTGTGGCAGGTTGCCCACGGTGACCGGACCGTCGGCCAGCAGGGTCGCCGCCAGGATTGGCAATGCGGCGTTCTTCGCGCCGGAAATGCGGATTTCGCCGTCGAGGCGCGGGCCGCCAGTGATAATCAGTTTGTCCATACGTCTCTCGCCGCCAAGTTGGCTCAGGTGCGCTCAGCCCAGGCTGCGCTGCTGAAGAATTTCATGGTTACCGCGTGAATGCTGCCGTTCGAGATCCACGGATTGAGGTGAGCATAGATCGCCTGCTGACGCTTGACCGGGCTCAGGCCGGCCAGCTCGTCGCTGATCACGTTCAACTGGAAGTTGCAGCCTTCGCCTTCAACTTCGACCCGGGTTCCCGGCAATTTCTCTTCCAGAAAGCTTTTGACTTCTACGGCCTGCATGCTCAACCTCGATCGGCGCCCAACGCGCGCGGGTCGGCCATCATACAAAAAAGCCCCTCGCCTGCGAAGCCCAAGACGGGGCGCACTGACCGAGGGGCTTTCACCTTGCGGCAGGCCATCAGCCCGCCAGTACCTCATCGAGGTCGTAGACCTCGGCAATTTCCCGCATGTCGTCAGGCATGCCGCGCAGTTCGCAGGCCTTGCCGGCCGCCTGGACGTCACGCATGAAGGCCAGCAACAGCGACAGGCCGACGCTGCTCGACTTCACCACCGCGGTGCAGTCCAGCACCAGGCGGGCCTCGCCGCTGGCGGCGATCAGCGCCTTGCCCTGCTTACGCAGGGCCGGGCCGCTGCGGTAGTCCAGCACGCCGGCCAGGCGCAGGACGCCAGGCTCGGCCATGCTCACTGCGGCATCGCTCATTTGACTTCCTTGTCCGGCGAGTTGTCGGCGGTCTGCTTGGCCTTGGCCACTTCGCCGGCCCAGCCGTCGATGGTCTTGTCGAGGTTGTTGCCGTTACGCTGCATGGCGTCCTGGAACTGATCGCGGAACAGCTTGCCGATGTTGATACCGTTGACGATGACGTTACGCACCTTCCACTCGCCAGCGATCTTTTCCATGGTGTACTGCACCGGATAGACCGCGCCGTTGGTGCCGGTGATCTTCATGCCGACGCTGGTGCGCTCGCCATCCTCAGCCTTGGCTGGGTCTACGACGATGCCCTGGTTGTTGTACTCCAGCAGGGCGTTGCCATAGAACTGCATCAGGCTGCGCTTGAAGTTCTCCTGGAAGCGCTGCATCTGCTCGGGCGTGGCCTTGCGCGAGTACTTGACCGTCATGATGCTCTTGGAGATGCCATCGGCATCGACCACCGGGCCGAGGTTGTCGTTGAGCGCCTTGTAGAACGCCTCGGGGTTGGCCTTGTACTGCTCTTTGTTGGCTTTCAGGTCACTCAGCAGTTGAGTGGTGGTGCCCTGGATGACGTCGCGGGCAGACTGCCCAGGCGCTGCCATGCTCAGCAGGGGGAAGGCCGCCAACAGCACCAGCAGGCCACGTCGCAGGATCGAAATCATGGGAACTCCTTAATTAGCCGGTTGAGCTTCTTTCGGTTCCTTGCCCACGGAATTGAGCAGGAACTTGCCGATCAGATCTTCCAGCACCAGCGCCGACTGCGTGTCGTGAATGGTGCTGCCATCCTTGAGAACCGCTTCTTCGCCGCCCACGCTGATGCCGATGTATTTCTCGCCCAGCAGGCCGGCGGTCAGGATCGAGGCCGTGGAGTCGGTCGGCAGGTTGTCGACCTGCTTGTCCAACTGCAACGTGACCCGACCGGTATACGAATCACGGTCCAGATCGATGGCCGTGACCTTGCCGATGGTCACGCCGGCCATGGTCACTTTGGCTCTGACCGTCAAACCGGCGATATTGTCGAAATACGCATAAACTTTGTACGTGTCGCTGCTCGGGCTGGCCGACAGCCCGCTGACACGCAGTGCCAGCAGCAGCAGCGCCAGGATCCCGGCCAGGAGGAACAGGCCGACACCGATTTCCAGGGTGCGGTTTTGCATCAGAAATCTCCAAACATCAAGGCGGTCAGAATAAAGTCCAGACCCAGGACTGCCAATGAGGCATAAACCACGGTCTTGGTGGTGGCACGGCTGATCCCTTCTGAAGTGGGCTCGCAGTCATACCCCTGGAATACGGCGATCCAGGTAACGACGAAGGCGAACACCAGGCTCTTGATCAGCCCGTTGATCACGTCATCGCTGAAAGAAACGCTGTTCTGCATGTTGCCCCAGAACGAACCCTCGTAGACGCCCAGCCAGTCGACGGCGACCCACGAACCGCCCCAGATGCCGACCACACTGAAGATCAGCGCCAGCAACGGCAACGAAATGAAACCGGCCCACAGCCTTGGGGCGACGATGTACTTGAGCGGGTCGACACCAATCATTTCCAGGCTCGACAACTGCTCGGTGGACTTCATGTTGCCGATCTCGGCAGTCAGCGCGGAACCTGCGCGCCCGGCGAACAGCAAAGCGGTCACCACCGGCCCCAGCTCACGCAGCAGCGTCAGGGCGACCATCTGCCCCACGGCCTGTTCCGAGCCGTACTTGGTGAGGATGCTGTAGCCCTGCAGCGCCAGCACCATGCCAATGAATACGCCGGACACGACGATGATCGCCAGCGACAGCACACCAACCGAGTAGAGCTGCTTGACCAGCAACTGGAAGCCACCGCCGATGCCGCCACGGCCGCTCAGTGCATGCCCAAGGAACAGGCACGAACGCCCCAGCACCGCGAGCACGTCGATGGCCGAACGGCCGAATAGACGGATACGTTCGAGTAAGGATTTTCTGCGCATCAACGCGCCCCCAGCAGATCGGCGCGGTAATCAGGCGCGGGAAAGTGGAAGGGTACCGGACCGTCCGGGTCGCCCTTCATGAACTGGCGGATGCGCGGGTTGTCCGAGCCCATCAGCTCGTCAGGCGTGCCCTGCCCCAGCACCTGGCCATCACCCACCACATAGATGTAGTCGGCGATGCTGGCGGTTTCCGCCAGGTCGTGGGAGACCACGATGCTGGTGATCCCCAAGGCGTCGTTGAGCAGACGGATGAGCCGCACCAGCACGCCCATGGCGATCGGATCCTGGCCGACGAACGGTTCGTCGTACATGAGTATCTGCGGATCGAGGGCAATTGCACGGGCCAGCGCCACGCGGCGCTTCATGCCGCCGGACAATTCGTCGGGCATCAGGTCGATGGCGCCACGCAACCCCACCGCCTGCAGTTTCATCAGGACGATGTCGCGGATCATCTCGTCCGACAGCTGCGTGTGCACGCGCAGCGGAAAAGCGACGTTCTCGAACACGTCGAGGTCGGTGAACAACGCGCCGCTCTGGAACAGCACGCCCATGTGCTTGCGGGCGTCGAACAGGTCGCTGCGCGACAACGCGGGCAGGTTCTGCCCGTTGACCCAGACCTCACCGCCTGTTGGGCGCAACTGCGCGCCCATCAGGCGCAGCAAGGTGGTCTTGCCGCACCCCGAAGGCCCCATGATGCCGGTGACCTTGCCGCGGGGAATACGTATGTCCACGTTGCTGAAAATGCTGCGCGAACCGCGCTTGAAGGTGACTCCCTTCAACTCGACCGCGTAGGCGCTATCCACACTCATCTAGACTCCTTGCTAGTGCAGCCTCGCACTAATGGACGTTCACCTTCATCATGAAGGCACACGCCCTCCTGGCAGGCCGAATAGCGGCGAACTATAGCACCGCTGGCAGGCCCTTCCCAAGGGTGTCAAACGTTCCGTTCAGGGCGCTGACAGCTATATGTGACATTCGAAGGATGAGCCTTTCACACATTGCGGCTATAATCGCCGCCTTTTCATCAGGCATTGCGTTTTCGACATGAGCCAATCCAGCGAGCTGATCCACTCCGCCCAGCGCACCCTGCGCCTGGAACTCGAGGCCGTAGAGGGCCTGCTGGCCCGTATCGACGGCAACTTCGTCAAGGCTTGTGAGCTGATCCTGGCCAGCAAGGGCCGCGTCGTGGTGGTCGGCATGGGCAAGTCGGGGCACATCGGCAACAAGATCGCCGCCACCCTCGCCAGCACCGGCACCCCTTCGTTCTTCGTGCACCCGGCCGAGGCCAGCCACGGTGACATGGGCATGATCACCCGTGACGATGTCATTCTTGCCCTGTCCAACTCCGGCAGCACCGCCGAGATCGTCACCCTGCTGCCGCTGATCAAGCGCCTGGGGATCCAGATGATCAGCCTTACTGGCAACCCGGACTCACCCCTGGCGCAAGCGGCCGAGGTCAACCTCGACGCCCGCGTTGCCCAGGAAGCCTGCCCGCTCAACCTGGCACCCACCTCTTCCACCACCGCCGCGCTGGTATTGGGCGACGCGCTGGCCATCGCCCTGCTGGAAGCCCGCGGCTTCACCGCCGAGGACTTCGCCTTCTCGCACCCGGGCGGCGCACTGGGCCGACGCCTGCTGCTGAAAGTCGAGAACGTGATGCATTCGGGTGAGGAGCTGCCAAAGGTACAACGCGGCACGCTGCTCAAGGATGCACTGCTCGAGATGTCCCGCAAGGGCCTGGGCATGACTGTGGTCCTGGAAAGCGACGGCAAGCTCGCCGGCGTATTCACCGACGGCGACCTGCGCCGCAGCCTCGACCGCAGCATCGATATCCACAAGACCCTCATCGACGAGGTCATGACTGTCCACGGCAAGACTGCCCGCGCCGAGATGCTCGCCGCAGAAGCCCTGAAGATCATGGAAGACCACAAGATCAGCGCACTGGTGGTGGTCGATCGGGACGACCGCCCGACCGGCGCCCTGAACATGCACGACCTGCTGCGTGCCGGAGTGATGTAAATGAACCAGGACCTCATGCAACGCGGCAAGGCCATCAAGCTGGCGGTGTTCGACGTCGATGGCGTGCTCACCGACGGCCGCCTGTACTTCCTCGAGGACGGCAGCGAGTTCAAGACCTTCAATACGCTCGACGGCCAGGGTATCAAGATGCTCATGGCCTCGGGCGTGAGCACCGCGATCATCAGCGGGCGCAAGACCCCCGTGGTCGAGCGCCGGGCGAAGAACCTGGGCATCCCGCACCTGTTCCAGGGCCGCGAGGACAAACTGGTGGTGCTCGACGGCCTGCTCGCCGAACTCAACCTAAGCTATGAACAGGTCGCCTATCTGGGCGACGACCTGCCCGACCTGCCGGTGATCCGCCGCGTGGGCCTGGGCATGGCGGTGGCCAATGCCGCGCCGTTCGTTCGCCAGCACGCCCACGGCGTGACCCAGGCACGCGGCGGTGAAGGTGCCGCCCGCGAGTTCTGCGAAATGATCATGCAGGCCCAGGGCACCCTGGACGCTGCCAATGAAAATTACCTGTAAGGCCACCCATGTTCAGCAAGAAGATTCGTAATTTTGCGCTGTTCGGCGTGGTTGCCGCCCTGCTGGCCGCCGTCGGCTACTGGAACGTCAGCCCGGAAAGCTTCCTCGAGCAGCCCACCGCCCAGGTCGACGAAAGCGCCATCGACTACTACGCGATCAATGCCCACAGCGTGCAGTTCCTGCCCGACGGCAAGCTGCAGTACGAGATGACCGCCGACAAGGTCGAACACCTCAAGGCCAGCGAAGTCACCCTGGTGACCACGCCTGACCTGCACATGTACCGCGGCACCGAGTACCCGTGGCACGTGCAGAGCAAACGTGCCGAGGTCAACCCGGACGGCACCGAGGTCGAACTGATCGATGACGTTCGCGTGGCGCGCACCGATGAAAAGCAACGTGAAACCATCATTACCAGCACCCGCATGACCGTGTTCCCGCAGAAGCAATATGCGCAGACCGAGCAAGCCGTTAGAATCGACGGCGCCGGTGGCACAACCACGGGCAAAGGAATGAAAGCGTATTTGAAAGAAGGCAGGATGGACCTGCTCTCTAACGTAAGAGGACAGTATGAGGCTCGTTAAAACCATCCCCCTTCTGCTCAGCCTGGGCGTAGCACTGGGAAGCGCGAGCGCCTTCGCCCTGCCGAACGACCGTGACCAGCCGATCCGCATCCAGGCGGACAACGCCCACCTGGACGACAAGCAAGGCGTGGCCACCTACACCGGCGACGTGATCATCACTCAAGGCTCGATGATGATCAAAGGCAACACCGTGACCATGACCCGCGCCGCTTCCGGCGACATCGACGTGGTCACCTCGGTGGGCAACCTGGCCTACTTCGAGCAGCAGCAGAGCGCCGCCAAGCCCGACAAGATGAAAGGCTGGGCCGTGACCATCCAGTACCAGGCGCAGAAAGACATGGTGATCCTCACCGACCGCGCCAAGGTCGAGAACGAAGGCAACACCACCGAAGGCGAGAAGATCGTCTACAACACCAAGACCCAGGTGGCGACCGCCGGTCGCGGTGGCAACGTGACTGCACCACGTCAGCGCATCGACATGGTCATTCAACCGAAGAAAAAGGCCGAGTAAATGGCAACCCTCAAAGCCCAGCACCTGGCCAAGAGCTACAAGGGCAGGCAGGTCGTTCGCGACGTCAGCCTGTCCATCGACAGCGGCCAGATCGTCGGTTTGCTCGGCCCCAACGGCGCCGGCAAGACCACCTGCTTCTACATGATCGTGGGCCTGGTCCAGGCTGACCAGGGCCGCGTCCTGATCGACAGCCTCGACGTCAGCCACCAGCCCATGCATGGCCGCGCGCAAGCGGGCATCGGCTACCTGCCGCAGGAAGCCTCGATCTTCCGCAAGCTGTCGGTGGCCGACAACATCATGGCCATCCTCGAGACCCGCAAGGACCTCGACCGCGACGGTCGGCGCAAGGAGCTGGAAAGCCTGTTGCAGGAATTCCACATCAGCCACATCCGCGACAACCTGGGCATGAGCCTTTCCGGTGGTGAACGCCGCCGTGTCGAAATCGCCCGCGCCCTGGCCACCGCGCCCAAGTTCATCCTGCTGGACGAACCCTTTGCCGGCGTCGACCCGATCTCCGTGGGCGACATCAAGCAGATCATCCACCACCTCAAGAACAAGGGTATCGGCGTACTGATCACCGACCACAACGTTCGCGAAACGCTGGACATCTGCGAGACCGCCTACATCGTCAACGACGGCCAACTGATCGCCGAAGGCGATGCCGAGACCATCCTGGCCAACCAGCTGGTCAAGGAAGTCTACCTGGGCCACGAGTTCCGCCTCTGATCCAGAGCCTGCCCAGAGCACTGGCAAACACGCCCGGGACGGGCTTAAGTGTAACAGTGCTCTAGGCAAACGCTGCAATTTCAGGCATATAACTTGCTTAAAATCGGCGCCCAAGCGCCCTACGTAGTGGATGGCGCATGTGCGCCGGCGAACAAGGTATTAAGCCCCTGCCATGAAACCATCGCTCGTCCTAAAAATGGGCCAGCAACTGACGATGACCCCGCAGTTGCAACAGGCCATTCGTCTGCTTCAGCTCTCCACCCTGGACCTTCAGCAGGAAATCCAGGAAGCGCTGGAGTCCAACCCGATGCTCGAACGTCAGGAAGACGGCGACGACTTCGACAACAGCGACCCGATGGCGGACAACGCCGAGAACAAGCCGGCCGCCGAAGTCCAGGACAACAGCTTCCAGGAAACCACCAGCAGCAGCGCGGAAACCCTGGAAGATGGCGAGTGGGCCGAGCGGATCCCCAACGAACTGCCGGTCGACACGGCTTGGGAAGACATCTACCAGACCAGCGCCAGCAGCCTTCCCAGCAATGACGACGACGAGTGGGACTTCACCACCCGCACCTCGGTCGGCGAGAGCCTGCAGAGCCACCTGCTGTGGCAACTGAACCTGGCGCCGATGTCCGACACCGACCGCCTGATCGCCGTCACCCTGATCGACAGCATCAACGAGCAAGGCTATCTCGAAGACTCGCTCGACGAGATCTGCACCGGCTTCGACCCAGAGCTCGATATCGAGCTGGATGAGGTCGAGGCGGTACTGCATCGCATCCAGCAATTCGAACCCGCCGGCATCGGCGCCCGCTCGCTGGGTGAGTGTCTACTGCTGCAGTTGCGCCAGCTGCCGGCATCGACGCCCTGGATGAGCGAAGCAAAACGCCTGGTTACCGACTTCATCGACCTGCTCGGCAGCCGTGACTACAGCCAGCTGATGCGGCGCATGAAGCTCAAGGAAGACGAATTGCGCCAGGTGATCGAACTGGTGCAGACACTCAACCCGCGCCCCGGCTCGCAGATCGAGTCCAGCGAGCCGGAGTACGTGGTCCCGGACGTCATCGTGCGCAAGGACAGCGAGCGCTGGCTGGTCGAGCTCAACCAGGAGGCCATCCCGCGCCTGCGCGTCAACCCGCAGTACGCCGGGTTCGTCCGTCGCGCCGACACCAGCGCCGACAACACCTTCATGCGCAACCAGTTGCAGGAAGCGCGCTGGTTCATCAAGAGCCTGCAGAGCCGCAACGAGACGCTGATGAAGGTGGCGACGCAGATCGTCGAGCATCAGCGCGGCTTCCTCGACCATGGCGACGAAGCCATGAAACCCTTGGTGTTGCATGACATCGCCGAAGCCGTGGGCATGCACGAGTCGACCATTTCCAGGGTCACCACGCAGAAATACATGCACACGCCGCGTGGCATCTACGAACTGAAATACTTTTTCTCCAGCCACGTGAGCACTGCCGAAGGCGGTGAATGCTCGTCCACGGCGATCCGCGCGATCATCAAGAAACTGGTAGCGGCGGAAAATCAGAAAAAGCCATTGAGTGACAGCAAGATCGCTGGTTTACTGGAGGCACAAGGCATCCAGGTAGCCCGTCGCACCGTCGCCAAGTACCGCGAGTCGTTGGGGATCGCCCCGTCGAGCGAGCGCAAGCGACTGATGTAGCCCCCGGATGTGCCACAGCGTTTCAGTGGCAGGTGCAATACCTGCCTCTTTATGCACGGGCAACAAAGGAGAAGCTGTATGCAAGTCAACATCAGTGGACAGCATGTAGAAGTCACCCAACCACTGCGCGATTACGTGCTTGAAAAGCTCGCCCGGGTGGAGGGTCATTTCGACAAGATCACCAATGCCACGGTGATCATGAAAGTCGAGAAGCTACAGCAGAAGGTTGAAGCCACACTCCAGATACCCGGTGGCGAAGTGGTCGCCAACGCCGAACACCAAGACATGTATGCAGCGATCGACGCCCTGGCTGACAAGCTCGACCGCCAACTGAAAAAACACAAGGAAAAACAGCAAAGCCTGCTGCAAGGTGCAGCCGCCCGCTGATCCCCCTCATCCATGATCCGACTTGAAACCATCCTGACCCCCGGCCGTTCCCTCGTGAACGTGCCGGGTGGCAGCAAGAAACGCGCCCTGGAAAAGGTCGCCAACCTGATCGCCGAGCAAGTACCCGAGCTGGAGATGCAAGACGTCTTCGAAAAGCTCGTCGCTCGTGAAAAACTGGGCTCCACCGGCTTCGGCAATGGCATCGCCATCCCGCACTGCCGGCTCGAAGGCTGCACCGCGCCCGTCAGCGCCCTGCTGCATCTGGATGCCCCCATCGATTACGACGCCATCGACGGCGCCCCCGTTGACCTGCTGTTCGTCCTGCTGGTTCCGGAAGCCGCCACCGATGCCCACCTTGAACTGCTGCGCCAGATCGCCAGCATGCTCGATCGCAAGGAGGTTCGCGATCGCCTGCGCGGCGCGGCCAGCAACGAGGCTCTGTACCAGGTAGTCCTGGACGTGCAGAACGAGGCCTGACCATGCGCCTGATCATCGTCAGCGGCCGCTCCGGCTCCGGCAAGAGCACCGCCCTCGACGTACTGGAAGACAACGGTTACTACTGCATCGACAACCTGCCCGCCGGGTTGCTGCCGCAGTTGGCGGAAAACGCATTGATCAACACTGAGCTGCAGCAACCCAAGGTGGCTGTCTCGATCGATGCGCGTAACCTGCCGAGCCATCTGACCCGCTTTCCAGAGCTACTGGAGGAAGCGCGTACCCGGCACATCCAGTGCGACGTGCTTTATCTGGACGCTGACGAAGACACGCTGCTCAAGCGCTTTTCCGAAACCCGCCGTCGCCACCCGCTGACCAATGCCAATCGTTCGCTGGCCGAGGCGATCCGGGTGGAGAGCGAACTGCTGGGGCCCATCGCAGACCTCGCCGATCTCAAGATCGACACCACCAGCTTGAATCTTTACCAGCTGCGTGACTCGATCAAGCTGCGCCTGCTCAACCAGCCGGAACCTGGCACCGCATTCCTCGTCGAGTCGTTCGGTTTCAAGCGCGGCATGCCCGTTGACGCCGACCTGGTGTTCGATGTGCGCTGCCTGCCCAACCCTTACTGGAAACCGGAACTTCGTGAGCATTCCGGGCTCGAACAGCCAGTAATCGACTATCTGGCCGCACAGCCGGATGTCGAGGAAATGTTCCAGGACATCTCCACCTACCTGCTCAAATGGCTGCCGCGCTTCGCCGCCAGCAATCGCGCCTATGTCACCATCGCCATCGGCTGTACTGGCGGCCACCATCGCTCGGTGTACATCACCGAACGGCTGGGCCAGTTGCTCCAGCAATCCCTGAAAAACGTCCAGGTCCGCCACCGCGACCTCTAGCCCACAGGATCCGCACCACGATGCCCGCCCGCGAAATCACCATCATCAACAAGCTGGGCCTGCACGCCCGGGCGGCCGCCAAGTTCGTCGGCGTGGCCGGGCGCTTCCCCTGCCAGGTGCGCGTCGGGCGCGCGCCGGACAAACTGGTGGATGGCAAGAGCATCATGGCCGTGATGATGTTGGCAGCCGGCAAGGGCACCCAGGTGCACCTGGCCACCGAAGGCGAGCAGGACAACGACGCCATGGATGCACTGGTGGCGCTGATCAACAACTTCTTCGACGAAGGTGAGTGATCACCCTGCCCTCTGTAGGAGCGGCTTTAGCCGCGATGCAGGCAACGCGGTGCTGGCCACCCGCTTCGCGGGTGATCGCGGCTAAAGCGGCTCCTACAGAGCTCGTGCCAAATCAGCGAGGGGCGGACGCTTCACGACATCGCCGTATCCATCACCATCATCAGGCAGAACCCGACACACAGCCCCAGGCTCGCCAACCGGTGATGGCCATTGCTGCGTGACTCCGGGATGATCTCCTGGGTCACTACCAGCAGCATTGCCCCCGCCGCGCAAGCAAGCCCCAACGGCAGCAGCAACTCGGCGACATTCACCAGCCAGGCGCAGATCACCGCCGCCAGCGGCTCGACCAACCCGGATGCGGCGCCGATCAGGAAGGCCTTGAAGCGCGGCATCCCCGCCCCCGCCAGCACCAGGGCGATCACCAACCCTTCCGGTACATCCTGCAGAGCAATGCCCATGGCCAGGCTGTCGGCATCGGGCATACCGCCCCCAGCGGAAACACCGATGGCCATGCCCTCGGGAATGTTGTGGGCAATGATGGCGATGACGAACAGCCAGATCCGTGCGGCAATCACCGGCTGCTGCTCGGTGCCGACCAATGCCTCCGGCGAGGCACCGGAGACCTTCAGGTCGACCAGGAACAGGCACAGCGCCCCGAACAGCAGGCCACTGCTGATCAGACCACCCGCCCCCCAAGGGCTGAAACCGACCGCCTGGGCGGCGTCCAGCCCTGGGATGATCAGGGAGAATGCCGTGGCCGCCAGCATCACCCCCGCACCAAAGCCCAGCAGCGTGTCGGCCAACGCCACCGGCATGTTGCGAATGACCAACACCGGTACCGCACCCAGCGCCGTCCCCAATGCACACAGTGCTCCCCCCTCCAGGGCGCGCAACATGCGTGGCTCCAGCTCCAACCAGGCAATGCCACGGGCCGCGAGCAACGCCGCGCCGACCAGCAACAGCAAGGTCCCCAGCGCCAGGCGGAACAGGCGCACACTGCTGACAGACAACACCTGCGAGCGCATACCGGCCTGACTCACTTCAAGGCTTCAAGGTAGCGACGTTCCACTTCGGACCAGTCGACCACGTTATAGAAGGCACCGATGTATTCCGGGCGACGGTTCTGGTATTTCAGGTAATAGGCGTGTTCCCAGACATCCAAGCCGAGGATCGGTGTGTTGCCGTGCATCAGCGGGCTGTCCTGGTTGCCGCTGCTCTCCACCACCAACGTGTTCTGCGGTGTGACACTGAGCCAGGCCCAACCGCTGCCGAAACGGGTCAGCGCAGCCTTGGTGAACGCCTCCTTGAACGCGTCAAAGCCACCGAGCTGATCATCGATGGCCTTTGCTACCTGCCCTTGTGGCTGCCCGCCGCCCTTGGGCGACATGACCGTCCAGAACAGGGTGTGGTTGGCATGACCACCGCCCTGGTTGATCACCGCGCCCTGCAGCTTCTCGGGCAATTGCTTGACCGCGCCGACCAACTGCTCCACCGGCCATTCGGCCCACTCGGTGCCCTCAAGGGCGGCATTGAGGTTGTTGATGTAGGTCTGGTGGTGCTTGCTGTGGTGGATCTCCATGGTCTGGGTGTCGATGTGCGGTTCCAGTGCATCGTAGGCGTAAGGTAATGCAGGCAAGGTATGGGGCATTTCAGTGAATTCCGTAGGCTGTTGTGCTGTGAGTGGTTTCCGCTTGCGCGACCAGTTCGCTGACCACCGGCGCCTGGCGATGGAGCAGGCGTTCGGTACGCGGGTACTGCCCGTACTCGGCGATGAAACTCAGCAGTTCGGTATAGGTCCGCCCACTGTGGCGCAGCGCGGCATCGCGCAGCGCCTGGGGCAAGCGTTGCTCCTGGCTGGCCTGGAGCAGCCGCTGATGGGCGGCACACAGGTAGTCGGCGCTTTCATGCGGCTGATTCAGACGCAGGTGCAGGTCGGCCAGGTTGTGGTGGGCGATGACCAGCGCGGCCACCGCCTCGTCGACGTCATGCCAGCGCTCGAATAGCACCTGGGCCAACGCCAGCGCTTGCAGGTAGTGTTCCCGGGCATCGACCAGCTCGCCCCGTTCGAACAATTGGTTGGCGGTTTGCGTGGTGCGTCTCCAGTGCTGCATGACGTGCCTCCTGGGCTCAGATGCCGCCGGCGGTGAGTTTTTCCGGATCCAGCAGGGCTTCAAGCTGATCGCGCGACAGGTCGGTATGCTCCAGTGCCACGTCGATGATCGGACGGCCCTGCTTGTAGGCGGTCTTGGCGATCTCGGCGGCCTTGAGGTAACCGATGATCGGGTTCAGCGCGGTGACCAGGATCGGGTTGCGCGACAGCGCTTCCTTGAGCTTGCCTTCATTGACCTTGAAGCTGGCGATGGCCTTGTCGGCCAGCAGGCGGCTGGCGTTGGCCATCAGCTCGATGCTTTCCAGCAGGTTGCGGGCGATCACCGGCAACATCACGTTGAGCTCGAAGTTGCCCGACTGCCCCGCCACGGCGATGGTGGCGTCGTTGCCGATGACTTGCGCGGCGACCATGGCAGTGGCCTCCGGAATCACCGGGTTGACCTTGCCAGGCATGATCGAGGAGCCCGGCTGCAAGCCCTGCAGCTCGATTTCACCCAGGCCGGCCAGCGGGCCGGAGTTCATCCAGCGCAGGTCGTTGGCAATCTTCATCAGTGCCACGGCAGTGGTCTTCAGCTGGCCCGACAGTGCCACGGCAGTGTCCTGGGAACCGATCAGGGCGAACAGGTTCTGGCCCGGCGTGAACTCGACCTTGGTCAACCCACTCAGCTGACGGGCAAAGCCTGCCGCGAATTGTGGGTGCGCGTTGATTCCTGTCCCCACCGCGGTGCCGCCTTGGGCCAGGGCCTGCAAGCTCGGCAGGGTGGACTCGATATGCGCCAGGGCGCCCTTGATCTGTGCGGCCCAACCACCGAGCACTTGGCTCATGCGCACCGGCATGGCGTCCATCAGGTGGGTGCGGCCGGTCTTCACGTACTGATGAACCTCGACGGCTTTGGCATCGATCACCTGGACCAGGTGACGCAAAGCGGGCAGCAACTGTTCATGCAAGGCCAGGGCAGCACTGACATGGATGGTGGTGGGGATGATGTCGTTGCTGCTCTGGCCACAGTTGACGTGGTCGTTGGCATTGACCGGTTCACCCAGCACACGGCTGGCCAGGGTGGCGATCACTTCGTTGGCGTTCATGTTCGAGCTGGTGCCGGAACCGGTCTGGAACACATCCACCGGGAAATGGCGGATGAAGTCCTCGGCCAACAATTGCTCCACTGCCTTGACGATTGCACCGCCCTGCCCTGCGCTCAGTTGCGCCAGCTCGATGTTGGCCTTGGCCGCTGCAGCCTTGGCCAGCAGCAGTGCACGGATGAACTGCGTCGGCATCGGCTGGCCGCTGATCGGGAAGTTGTCGACCGCGCGCTGGGTCTGGGCACCATACAGGGCCTGGGCCGGCACCTGCAGTTCCCCCATGCTGTCGCGCTCGATACGGGTATCACTCATCTTCAAGTCCTTGCATCAGTTCTTCGGGAGAGATCGACGGCAGCAGCACGCAATTGGCGAGCTGCATCGCGTAGGGTTGCCAACGCTGGTTGTGTTCGCGGCGATCGAGGTTGCGCAGGTCGAGCAGTGGGCGCCAGGCCTGGTCCAGGCACAGGCAGCGCCAATGCCAGGGCAGCATGCGGTCGCAGGCGGTATCCAGCAGCAGGCGGAAGGAGGTCAGCGCCACGGTCCAGGGCGAGGTTTCAGTGCAGCACACCAGGTAGCGGCCTTCGGCCAGGTAGTGCTCGATCAGGCGCGGTTCGTCGGGCTCGAGGGCACAACGGATGCGCCGGCTGAGCCAGCGCCAGTTTTCCAGGTAGGGCAGTTCGTGGAGAACGGATTTCATGAACGTCATCGCCAGGTGACCGGGTAATGATATTCATTATTAGATGATAATTAGAATCACTTCAAGCTTGCCGAGACAAACAAAAAAACCGGCACGATGGCCGGTTCCGGAAACTGCAGTTCGGGCCTGTTCGCCGGCAAGCCAGCTCCTACCGGGTTAGCGTAGGAGCTGGCTTGCCGGCGAACAGGCCTTGCGCATCAACTCCCCGCGACAGTCATCCGCTCGATCAACACCGAACCACTATGGATATTGCTACGGGTTTCAATATCGCTGCCGATCGCTACAATCTGCTGGAACATATCCTTCATATTGCCGGCGATGGTCACTTCCTGAACCGGGAACTGAATCTCGCCATGCTCGACCCAGAAGCCCGCCGCGCCACGGGAGTAATCCCCCGTGACCATGTTCAGGCCATGCCCCATCAGCTCGGTGACCAGCAGGCCACGCCCCATGCGGCGAATCAACGCGGCCTGGTCCTCGACCCCATGGGTGACGAACAGGTTGTGCACGCCACCGGAGTTCGCGGTGCTTGGCAGCTTCAGCTTGCGCCCGGAATAGGTGCCCAGGATGTACGACACCAGCTCGCCCTTGTCGACGAACGGCTTGGCGTAGGTGGCCAGGCCATCGCCGTCGAATGCCGCGCTGCCCAGCGCACGCGGAAGGTGAGGGCGTTCGTCGAGGGTCAGCCAGGTGGGGAACAGGCGCTGGCCAATGGTGCCTTCGAGGAACGATGACTTGCGGTACAGGTTGCCACCGGAAATCGCCGAGAGGAAGCTGCCGAACAGGCCGCCAGCCAATTCCGCCGAGAACAGTACCGGCACCTCGCAGGTCGGCACAGGACGCGCGCCCAGTCGGCTGGCCGCACGCTGAGCGGCGCGCTGGCCGATGCTGCGCGGGTCGGCCAGCAACTGGCCCTGGCGATTGACGTCGTACCAGTAGTCACGCTGCATCTGGCCGTCGCTCTCGGCGATCATCACGCAGCTCAGGCTGTGGCGCGTGGAGGCGTAACCGCCGATGAAACCGTGGCTGTTGCCGTACACCCGCACGCCCTGGTGGGTATTGAGGGTGGTGCCGTCGGCATTTTTGATGCGTTTGTCGGCGTCGAAGGCAGCCGCCTCGCACGCCAGCGCCATCTCGATGGCCTTTTCAGGCTCGATATCCCAGTCGTGATAGAGGTCGAGATCCGGAATGTCACGCGCCATCAGCGCCGCGTCAGCGAGGCCCGAGCACTCATCCTCGGAGGTATGCTTGGCGATCGCCAGCGCCGCCGCGACCGTTTCACGAATGGCGTCGGCGCCGCTGGCCGAGGTGCTGGCCGAGCCCTTGCGCTGGCCGACATAGAGGGTGATGCCAAAGCCCTGGTCGCGGTTGAACTCGACGGTCTCGACCTCGCGCTGGCGCACCGTGGTGGACAGGCCCTGCTCCAGCGACACCGCCACTTCGCAGGCACTGGCCCCCTGGCGGCGCGCCTCGGCGACGATCGCTTCGACCTGTTCCTGCAACGCCGGCAGGTCCTTGGGGCCTACGCTCTGGACTGCACTCATGGTTCTCTCCACTGAAAATTCTGCGTACGGCTAGGGTCATTCTACGACCGGGCCGGACAAGCGGCCCCCGACTGGTTATCATGGCGGCGATTTCCTGCGGACTGCCCCCATGGTTGATTCTTACGACGACGCCTTCGATGGCGAAAAAAGCAAAACCCAGATCAAGCGCGAGCTGCATGCGCTGGTCGAACTCGGTGAGCGCCTCACCACCCTCAAGGCCGACACCCTGGCACGCCTGCCGCTGACCGACGAGCTGCGCAAGGCGCTGGACGAGGCCTCCCGGCACACCGCCCATGGCGCCCGCAAACGCCACATGTCGTTCGTCGGCAAGCTGATGCGCGTCCAGGATCTGGACGCCATCCACGCCGTGCTCGAGCAGATCGACAGCTCCAGCCGCCAGTACAACGAGCGCTTTCATGGCCTCGAGCGCTGGCGCGACCGCCTGATCGACGGTAACGACGAAGACCTCGAGCGTTTCGTCAACGAGTTCCCCGACACCGACCGCCAGCACCTGCGCTCGCTGATCCGTCATGCCCAGCACGAGAAAGCGCGGAACAAGCCGCCTGCCGCCGCGCGCAAAGTGTTCAAGTACATCCGCGACCTCGACGAGACCCAACGCGGCCTGCGTTGAGCCCTGGTTTCGGGGGCTGCTACGCAGCCCATCGCGGCACAAGGCCACTCCTGCAGGGAACGTGCAAGACTGTAGGAGCGGCCTTGTGCCGCGAAAGGACCGCAAAGCGGTCCCCATGGCCCTCAAGCCCCTGTACCACCCACGGTAATCGCATCCAGCTTCAGGGTCGGCTGGCCAACCCCCACCGGCACTGACTGCCCATCCTTCCCACAGGTGCCCACGCCGCTGTCCAGCGCCAGGTCGTTACCGACCATCGACACGCCGCGCATCGCCTCCGGACCATTGCCGATCAACGTCGCGCCCTTCACCGGCGCGGTGATCTTGCCGTCCTCGATCAGATAGGCCTCGCTGGTGGAGAACACGAACTTGCCGCTGGTGATGTCCACCTGGCCGCCGCCAAGGTTGGCGCAGTAGATCCCCTTCTTCACCGACCGGATGATTTCCTCCGGGTCGCTTTCGCCGGCACGCATATAGGTGTTGGTCATGCGCGGCATCGGCAGGTGGGCGTAGGACTCGCGGCGACCGTTGCCGGTGACCGCCATGCCCATCAGACGGGCATTGAGCTTGTCCTGCATGTAGCCCTTGAGCACGCCGTTCTCGATCAACGTGGTGCACTCGGTCGGCGTGCCTTCGTCATCGACACTGAGCGAGCCTCGACGCCCTTCCAGGGTTCCGTCGTCGACGATGGTGCACAGCTTCGAGGCCACTTGCTCGCCGATACGACCACTGAACGCCGAACTGCCCTTGCGGTTGAAGTCGCCTTCCAGGCCGTGACCGACTGCTTCATGCAGCAGCACACCGGACCAGCCCGGGCCAAGCACCACCGGCAGCGTACCGGCCGGTGCCGGAATCGCTTCAAGATTTACCAGCGCCTGGCGCAGCGCCTCACGGGCATAACCCATCACGCGCTCATCGCTGAAATAGCGGTAATCGGTACGCCCGCCACCGCCCTGCCCGCCGCGCTCGCGACGACCGTTCTGCTCGACGATCACGCTGACATTGAAGCGCACCAACGGGCGCACATCGGCGGCCAGGCTGCCATCGGCGGCGGCCACCAGGATACGTTCCCAAACCCCGGCCATGCTCACGCTGACCTGCTGGATGCGCGGGTCGAGGGCGCGGGTGGCGGCGTCGACGCGCTTGAGCAGCTCGACCTTTTCCGCCCGGCTGAGCACCGCGAGGGGGTTGTCGGCGGCATACAGCGCGGTCACGTCCTGGCTGCGGAAAGCCTGCACCTTGCCGTTCTGCCCGGCGCGCGAAATCGAACGGGCGGCACGGGCCGCCGAGGTGAGTGCCTCGAGGTTGATCGCGTTGCTGTAGGCGAAACCGGTCTTCTCGCCGGACTGGGCACGCACGCCCACGCCCTGGTCGAGGTTGAAGCTGCCTTCCTTGACGATGCCGTCTTCCAGCGCCCAGGTTTCCGAGATCTGGCCCTGGAAATACAGGTCGGCGGCGTCGATGCCGGGGCCGGCCAACTCGCCCAGCACCGTCTGCAGGCTATCGAGGGTCAAGCCGCCCGGGGCCAGGAGCTGCTCGCTGACGGTGGATAACATCTGGCTCATAGTCACTCCGAGGTGTGCGCAGGCCGCAAGGCGTCCTGCGAGAAAAAGCGCCGGTGGCTGACCACCGGCATGCGCGCCCGGATGGACGCTTGTTCTTCGCTGTCGCGCGTGGCCAGCAGTACTGCCTCACCTCGCGCCTGTTGCGCGACGATCCGCCCCCAGGGGTCGACGATCGCCGCCTGGCCGTGGGTTTCCCTCGGCCCCGGATGTACACCGCCCTGAGCGGCCGCCAGCACATAGCACTGGGTTTCGATGGCCCTTGCGCGAATCAGCACTTCCCAGTGCGCCGCGCCAGTCACCGCAGTGAACGCCGCCGGTGCGCTGATCAGCTCGGCCCCGGCGGCGCGCAAGGCGCTGTACAGCTCGGGGAAACGCAGGTCATAGCACACCGACAAACCGAGACGCCCGACCGGCGTATCGACCACCACCACCTGGTCGCCGTGGGCGTAGTCGTCGGACTCGCGATAACGACCACGGTTGTCGGCAACGTCCACATCGAACAGGTGCAGCTTGTCGTAGCGTGCGGCGATCTCGCCCTGCTCATCGACCAGCAGCGAGCAGGCGTGGGCCTTGTGCTCCGGCCTACCGACCGGCGGCAAGGGCAAGGTGCCGGCGACAATCCATAACCTGAGGTCACGGGCCGCCTGTTTCAACCACGGCAGGATCGGCCCTTCGCCCAGCGCCTCGGCGCGGCCGATGGCGGCGGCGTCACGGCGGCCCATGGCGGCGAAGTTTTCCGGCAATACCGCCAGGCGCGCGCCACCGGCCGCGGCCTGCTCGAGCAGTGCCCGGGCGCGTTGCAGGTTGGCCAGGATATCGTCCTGGCTGACCATCTGGATCACTGCTGAAGTCATGCCCCCCCCTGCCATTACTTGTCGAATGGTTTCACAAACGTGATTTTAGGCTCTTTCACCGGCCCTTCTACGCGATAGTGCACGCTGGCGAAGCGGGCCACGCGGTCGCCGATCAGACGGTCGACCAGGAACAACGCACCGCCAACGGCCGGCGCGCCGATGATCAGCGCCGCCAGCGGCAGGTTGTTGGTCACCGGCAGGGTCACCAGCAAATTGGCGTCGACCCGGTCGCGAACGAAGTCCAGGGTGCCGTCGAGCTCGAAGTTGCTTGACGGGCCAGTCACGGTGATGGGTTCACGGGTGACGTAGACGCCTTCGCTGGCCACCAGCAGCCCCTTGACCCGGTCATAGGCCAGGCCCTTGCTGAACAGGTCGGAGAAGTCCAGGCGCAGGCGGCGACCGATGGAGTTGAAGTTGAGCAAGCCGAACACTCGCAAGGCCTGGGCGCTGCCCTCGACCTCGACGAACTGGCCGGTGCGCAAGGCGGCGTCGAGGCTGCCGGAGTAACGGTTGAGGCTGACCCAGGCTGGCGAGCCCGGCCAGCGGCCGTCGACATCCATACGGAAATCGCGGCTGGTAACGGTGGGGGCAAAGCCCCAGGCCTTGAGCACGTCGGCCAGGTTCTTGCCATCCAGGCGGCCCTTGTACCAGCTCGACGTACTGCCGGGCACGCCTTCCCAGCCACCGCTGCCATCGATATGCAGCCCCTTGAGGTCCAGGTCGATGTCCGCAAGCGACAAGCCACGCGACGCCTGGCGCAACTTCACCGACGCACTGCCGAACAGGTCGTCGCCGCGGTACATCTTGTCGATGGTCAGGTCCAGCGGCGGTACCTTGCGCGGATCGACGCCGGCCAGCGGATCTGGAGCATTCTCGGCCTGCTCTTCCGTCGTCGCGTTGGCCGGCGGCAGGCGCAAGGTCTGCAGGCGGATGGTCATGGGCGTGGCCTTGGCATCGGGAATGCGTGCATTGCCGATGACTTCCTTGCTGTCCAGACGCAGGTCCCAGGCCTGGCCGCCACGCGCCAGGCGCACGACCGCCTGGTTGAGGTCCATGCCGAAAGCCTTGAGCTGACCGATGCTCAGGTCGACGCCCTGCAGGTTCTGGCGGGCGCTACCGCCTGGGTCCTGCCCGGCGAAACGCTCCATCTGCTGCTGCCAGGGCGCCAGGTCCAGGGCCTCCAGGCGCCCGCGTACACGCAGGCCCTGGCCACTCGGCACGCTGGCTTCTCCGGCACCCAACAGCAGTTCGCCGCGCCCCTGGGCCAGTTTGTCGGCAGGCGCGGCGTAGGCGAAACGGGCCAGGTCGGCATAGCCGGCATCGATACGCCGCTCGGGGCCTTGCAAGGTGAGGCTGAAACGGCTGTCGCGGGTGTCCGCGGCGGCCTTGCCGAAGGGGGCTGGAAGATCGATGGCCAGGCCCTTGAGCGATGAGTTGACCGTTATCCGGTTGTCGTGGCTTCCGAGCATCACCTGCAACTGGTAGGGCAGATCACCCGAAGCCGGCAGCGCTTGCTGGAAGTTCAGCCAGTCGGTCAGGGGCTTTAGGCCGACCTGGCCGCTGGCGCTGATTCGCGTCTGGATCTGCCCGTTCTGCCCTTCGGCGACGATCTGCGCGGTAACCGGCTTGCCGAAGGCCTGGAGAGTGATGCCCTTGCCGCTGAGCCCCTTGTCGAAATCGAAGGTGAAATCGCCCTTCAGGCGGTTCAGTTCCAGGCTCGGGGGGGCAACCTTGAGCGTTGCGTCGGCGGTCGAGAAGTCCACCAGTACCTTGGGGCGCTGCCCGTGGGCCAGGGGAATGTCGAGCTTGACCTTGCCCCGCAGCGGGCCTTCGCCCTCCCAACCGGCGAAAATCTCACCCGTGCCGATGGGCGCTTCCTTGAGAATCTTCAGGCCATCGCCGAGGCTGCCATCGAAGTCGCCATCGAGATACAGGTGGCTGTGCTGGTCGCCCTCGACATGGGGGATGTTGACATCCACGTCGCTGACCTTGGTGTCGAGCAGCAGCCCCTTACGGGCCTTGATCCGCACCCCGGTGTCCTCGATGAAGACGTCGCCCTCGACCTGCTGCACCTGGGGCCAGCCCGGCTGGAAGTCCAGGGCCGCGTCGTGCACCTTGAAGAACAGGCTGATATCGCGGGCATGTGGCGGCGCGCCATGGTTCAGCGAGCCCTGGTACTGGAAGTAGCCTTCGTCGACATTGCCCTTGACGATGGCGCTGCGCAGCCACTCGTCCAGGGCTGGGCTGAGCACCTCGGGCAGGTACTTGGCGGTGTAGCGGCCATCGCCCTCGGTGAGTCCGACGCGCAGGTCCATGTAGTCCTCATGGCCTGGCTCCAGATGGATGCGGATCAGGAAGTCGGCGGCGATCTTGCCTTCGTCGCCCAACACCTTGATATAGGGGGCGACCAGGGTGAAGGCGTCCTTGTCCAGCGTCCAGGTCAGCCGGGCGTTGGCCTTGGGGTAATGCCAGGGTTTGCCGAAGATCGGGTACAGATGCAGCATGAACGCTTGGGTGTCCAGGCGCAGTTCGCCATGCCCGAGATCACCGCTGATCGCCCCAGTGACATTACCGGCAGCTGGCGCGCCGTGATAAGCATCGAAGCCGACCTTCTCCAGGTTGGCGGCGAACTGCACGCGCTGGTCACCCTCGGCCTTCGGACGAATGTCCAGGCGCACGTTGCGCAACGAGCCGGTCACCTTGAGGGCATCGACCACGGTCATGAGCTTGTCGGGCAAAGGCGCCAGGGCATCGATCAACGGGGTCAGCGGCGTCAGGTCGAGGCGGTCGGCCTGGACCTGCCAGGTTTCGTCGGCAGGGTTCTGGCCCGGGCGCTGCGCCAGTTGCAGGTGGGATTCCCAGCGGGTCTGGCCAAGGCTCATGGCCAGGGAGTCGACCGCCACGTCGAAACCTTGGTCCTTGCGCTGGAACCAGGCCGACAAGGCCAGGTTGTCCAGGGTGGCAGCCTTGCGTTCGGCGTAGGCACCCTTGAGTTGCGGGGCATTGAGGCGAACCATCGCCTGCTGCAGTTGCCCTTTGTTCCAATCGATCCAGAATTCGCCGCCTGCACGCAGCGTGCTGGCTTGCCACTGCCCCAGCAGGCGCGGCGGCAACCAGCGGGCCCAGTCGCTTTGCGGCAGGCTCAGGTAGGCTTGCAGGCGCCCCTCGCGCCACGCCCTGGCGCTGGCCCGGCTGTCCAGGCTCATAGCCAGCGGCTGGCCATCGGGCAAAGTCGCCCGCAGATCCAGGCGCTGGCGCGAGGCACCGGCCTGCAAACCCAGGCTGACATAGGTCAGGGTCAGTGGGTCACGCTGCCACGGGTGCAGGGTGACCTGGCTGTCGAACAGGTCGATGCGCCCCAACTGGCGCAAGCGCTTGAGCGCGTCGGCCGGATCGAACGGCGCGTCGTCCTTGTGTGGCAGGCCTTCAAGCGCCCAACTACCTTGCCCATCCTCACGCAGGATCAACTGCAAGCCGGCGAGTTGGATACGCGCCAGGCGCACTTCACGCGCCTTGAGGCTGGCCCACAGGTCCGGCACCAGCTTGACGTCATCCAGGCGCAGCGATGCGGCACCCTCGCCCAACTGCAGGTCGCGCACCCGCAACACCGGGGCCAGGCCACTCCAGCGCCCTTCCAGCGCGCCGACATGCACAGGCATGCCCAAGGCCTGTTCGGCCTTGAGCTCGGCGTCCACACGGTATTCGGCGACCAGGGGTACCAGTTGTCGCCCAAGGCTGACATACAGCGCCACCAGCACCGCCAGCAGGGCGCAGATGCCCAGCCCCCAGCGGGTCAAGGCGCCCAGAACGCGGGTCAGACGTTCCATGGCCAAGGCCCTCCGAGTCGTCCCTTAACTATGGCCGGGGAATCGGGCTTTGCCAGCCCTCGTACGGGGCGACGGCCTTCAGAACGGGTCAGAGCAGCACCACATCGTACTGTTCCTGGGAGTACATCGACTCGACCTGGAAGCGAATGGTCCGCCCGATGAACGCTTCCAGTTCGGCGACATTGCCCGACTCTTCGTCGAGCAGACGGTCGACCACCTTCTGGTTGGCCAGTACCCGGTAGCCCTCGGCCTGGTAGGCGCGGGCCTCGCGCAGGATCTCACGGAAGATTTCGTAACAGATTGTCTCGGGGGTCTTCAGCTTGCCCCGCCCCTGGCAGGCGGCACACGGTTCGCACAGAACCTGCTCAAGGCTTTCGCGGGTGCGCTTGCGGGTCATCTGCACCAGGCCCAGCTCGGTGATGCCGATGATGTTGGTCTTGGCGTGGTCGCGCTCGAGTTGCTTCTCCAGAGTACGCAGGACCTGGCGCTGGTGCTCCTCGTCCTCCATGTCGATGAAGTCGATGATGATGATCCCGCCGATGTTGCGCAGGCGCAATTGACGGGCGATCGCGGTGGCCGCCTCGAGGTTGGTCTTGAAAATGGTCTCTTCGAGATTGCGATGGCCGACGAACGCACCGGTGTTGACGTCGATGGTGGTCATCGCCTCGGCCGGGTCGACCACCAGGTAGCCGCCGGACTTGAGCGGCACCTTGCGCTCCAGGGCCCGCTGGATCTCGTCCTCGACCCCGTAAAGGTCGAAGATCGGACGCTCGCCGGGATAATGCTCAAGGCGGTCAGCGATCTCGGGCATCAGTTCGGCGACGAATTGCGTGGTCTTCTGGAAAGTTTCCCGCGAATCGATGCGAATCTTCTCGATCTTCGGGTTGACCAGGTCGCGCAGCGTGCGAAGCGCCAGGCCGAGGTCCTCGTAGATCACGGTGGGCGCGCCACAGGTGCTGATCTGCGCGCCAATCTGTTCCCACAGGCGGCGCAGGTAGCGGATGTCCTGGAGAATGTCTTCAGCGCGGGCGCCTTCGGCGGCGGTGCGCAGGATGAAGCCACCGGCATCCTTCATGTCCTCCTGGGCCATGCAGTCGTTGACCACTTGCTTGAGGCGTTCGCGCTCGGCTTCTTCCTCGATCTTCAGCGAAATCCCGACATGGCTGCTGCGTGGCATGTACACCAGGTAACGCGAGGGGATCGACAGCTGGGTGGTCAGGCGCGCGCCCTTGGTACCGATCGGGTCCTTGGTCACCTGCACCACCAGCGCCTGGCCCTCGTGGACCAGCGCGGTGATGGTCTCCACCGCCGAGCCCTCGCGCTGGGAGATCTCCGAGGCGTGGATGAACGCCGCGCGTTCCAGGCCGATGTCGACGAAGGCCGCCTGCATGCCCGGCAACACCCGCACCACCTTGCCCTTGTAGATATTGCCGACGATGCCGCGGCGCTGGGTCCGCTCGACGTGCACTTCCTGCAGGACGCCGTTCTCCACCACCGCCACGCGTGATTCCATCGGGGTGATGTTGATCAGGATCTCTTCACTCATGGCACGCTCTCGTCAAAGGTCTGGGGTAATGATGGATCGCAGCAAGGTGGCTGGCTAGCGTTGGGTGCAATCCTCATGCAGCTGCCAGCAGGGAATGGCGAACTGCTCGAGCAGTTCCGCCGTTTCGCTCAGGGGCAACCCGACCACGGATGAATAGCTGCCTTCGATGGCGCTGACGAACACCGCGCCCAGGCCCTGGATGGCATAGCCCCCAGCCTTGTCCACAGGCTCGCCACTGGCCCAGTAACGCAGCGCCTCTTCGAAGGAGATGGTGCGAAAGCGCACGGTAGTGGTGACGCAGCAGCTCAGGCTGCGCTGGCCATCAGTCACCGCCACGGCGGTCAGTACCTGGTGTTCGCGTTTTGACAGGTCGCCGAGCATGGCCAGTGCCTGCTCGCGGTTTTCGGGCTTGCCGAGGATGTTGCCATCGAGCACCACGGTGGTGTCGGCACCCAGCACCACGCCGGTACCGCCGGTCCGGGCGAAGCCCGCCACAGCCTTGGCTTGCGCCAGGCGTTCGACGTAGGCAGCTGGCGCCTCGTCGGGTAACGGGGTTTCATCGATGGGCGCACTGACAACAACGAACGGCACGCCGATCTGGGTCAGCAGTTCACGCCGTCGTGGCGAACCGGAGGCCAGGTACAACTGGGGCATGTAGACATCTCCTTGTCAGTGGCGGCGGCCGTCAGTGGATATGCAGGCGCAGGCGAAGGCCGCGCAAGGCAAAGCTGATCCAGGGCCAGAGCAAGGCGCTGATCACCGCAGGCCAGACCAGCGCCAGCGTTGGCAGGCGATTGCCGGTCAGGGCGCTCAGCCACAGCTGGATCAGCTGGGCGATGCCGAAGATCACCAGGATCACCAGGCTCTGCTGCCACATGGGGAACATACGCAAGCGTTGCTGCAACGACAGCACGAGGAAGGTGATGAGCGTGAGAACCAGGGCGTTCTGCCCCAGCAGGGTGCCGTACAGCACATCCTCGGCCAGGCCCAGCACGAAGGCGGTGGTCATGCCGACCTTGCTGGGCACGGCCAAGGTCCAGAACGCGAGCAGCAAGGCCAGCCACATGGGCCGGAACACTTCCATGAACTGCGGCATGGGCGAGACGCTGAGCAACAGGCCTATGGCGAAGGTTACCCAGATGACCCAGCCGTTTCTGCTACGGGTGCTGGCCATTCATTGTCTCCGGGGTTGAGCGGGCGCGGCAGGCGGATGGGCCGGTGCGGTGGTCGTCGTGGCAGGTACCGCAGGCACGGCCTGGCCGGCCGGGGCAGGCGTCGCCGGGGTGGCGGGCGCCTGGCCATGGTTGGCCCCTTGACGGTCGGCTTCTTCCTGGGCGATCGCCGCCTCGGTGGCGCGCTCTTCCGGCGTGCGCCGGTCGCTGAACACCAGCAGCATGTAGCGGCTGCGGTTCAGTGCGGCGGTGGGGATGGCGCGGACGATGGCGAACGGTTGGCCGGAGTCATGGATCACTTCGTTGACCGTGGCCACCGGGTAACCGGCCGGGAAGCGCTGGCCCATGCCGGAACTCACCAGCAGGTCGCCTTCCTTGACGTCGGCGGTGTCGGCCACATGGCGCAGCTCCAGGCGCTCCGGGTTGCCGGTACCGCTGGCGATGGCGCGCAGGCCGTTGCGGTTGACCTGCACCGGAATGCTGTGGGTGGTGTCGGTCAGCAGCAGCACGCGCGAGGTGTACGGCATCAGCTCGACCACCTGGCCCATCAGGCCACGGGCATCGAGCACCGGCTGGCCGAGGAACACGCCGTCGCGCTCGCCCTTGTTGATCAGGATGCGGTGGGTGAACGGGTTGGGGTCGACACCGATCAGCTCGGCGACCTCGACCTTCTCGTTGACCAGCGCCGAGGAGTTGAGCAGCTCACGCAGGCGCACGTTCTGCTCGGTCAGGGCCGCCAGCTTCTGCAGCCGCCCTTGCAGCAGCAAGGCTTCGGTCTTGAGCTTCTCGTTTTCGGCGATCAGCTCGGTGCGGCTGCCGAACTGGCCCGCCACGCCCTGCCACGCACGCTGGGGCAGGTCGGTGATCCAGTAGGATTCCATCAACACCAGGCCCATCTGGCTGCGCACAGGCTTGAGCAGGTCGAAGCGCGAGTCGACCACCATGAGCGCGACCGACAGCACCACCAGCACAAGCAGGCGAACGCCCAGCGAAGGGCCCTTGGAGAAAAGCGGTTTAATGGGCCGTTCCTCGTGGACGACGATTCAGGAGGTCATGGGACATGGGGCAACGCACCGGCCTGCTTGCGGGTTGACGGAAACGACACCCGAATGGGCGCCAGCACAGCGCATACAGGTAGCACTGTGCGTGCTACCTGTAAACCTGGATGCTTTATGCAGCGCCAGCGATCACTCGCTGGAGAGCAGGTCCATGGCGTGCTTGTCCATCATCTCCAGCGCACGGCCGCCACCGCGAGCGACGCAGGTCAGCGGGTCTTCGGCGACAATCACCGGCAGACCGGTTTCCTGGGCCAGCAGCTTGTCCAGGTCGCGCAGCAGTGCGCCACCACCGGTCAGCACCAGGCCGCGCTCGGCGATGTCCGAGGCCAGCTCCGGCGGCGACTGCTCAAGGGCGCTCTTGACCGCCTGGACGATGGTCGCCAGCGATTCCTGCAGCGCTTCGAGCACTTCATTGGAATTCAGGGTGAAGGCACGCGGTACGCCTTCGGCGAGGTTGCGACCACGAACGTCGACTTCACGCACTTCGCCGCCTGGATAGGCGGTACCGATTTCCTGCTTGATGCGCTCGGCGGTGGATTCGCCGATCAGGCTGCCGTAGTTACGGCGCACGTAGGTGACGATGGCTTCGTCGAAGCGGTCGCCGCCGACGCGGACGGACTCGGCATAGACCACGCCGTTCAGCGAGATCAGGGCGATTTCAGTGGTACCGCCACCGATATCGACGACCATCGAGCCGCGGGCTTCTTCAACTGGCAGGCCTGCACCGATGGCAGCAGCCATCGGTTCTTCGATCAGGAATACTTCACGGGCACCGGCACCGAGGGCCGATTCGCGGATGGCACGACGCTCGACCTGGGTCGACTTGCATGGCACGCAGATCAGCACGCGGGGGCTGGGCTGCAGGAAGCTGTTTTCGTGCACCTTGTTGATGAAGTACTGCAGCATCTTTTCGCAGACGCTGAAGTCGGCGATCACGCCGTCCTTCATCGGACGAATGGCAGCGATGTTGCCTGGGGTACGGCCGAGCATGCGCTTGGCTTCGGTCCCGACGGCGACGACGCTTTTCTGCGTGCCATGGGTACGGATGGCAACCACCGAGGGCTCATTCAGGACGATACCGCGCTCACGCACGTAAATAAGGGTGTTGGCAGTACCCAGGTCGATGGACAGATCGCTGGAAAACATGCCACGCAGTTTCTTGAACATGGGAAAGTGACCCTGGGGAAAGCGTGGGTAAAAAAGTGCGGCAAACTCTAACAATGGCAGGGATTTTGGGCAAGGAGCCAATATGTTAAATTGGCTGTTTTTCCGAGCATGCCTGCCGATGATCGCGGCCCTTTGACCGCCAGAATCCTGACATGTTCCTCATTTGCGGCCCCAATCCGCATTTCGTTTCCCTGGAGATCCCCATGGCGCTTCAACGCTCCGACGTGGAAAAGATCGCCCATCTGGCCCGCCTGGGCCTGAATGAAGGCGAACTGCCACGCATTACCGACGCCTTGAACAGTATTCTCGGGCTGGTCGACCAGATGCAAGCCGTCGACACCACCGGCATCGAGCCCCTGGCCCACCCGCTGGAAACCACCCAGCGCCTGCGTCCCGACCAGGTCACCGAAAGCAACCAGCGCGACCGCTACCAGGCCGTCGCGCCGTCGACCGAGAACGGCCTGTATCTCGTACCGAAAGTCATCGATTAAGGGAAAGCGCCTGCCATGCATCAATTGACCCTGGCCGAGATCGCCCGCGGACTCGCCGACAAGTCGTTCTCCTCGGAAGAACTGACCGGCGCACTGCTGTCGCGCATCAAGCAGCTCGACCCGCAGCTCAACAGCTTCATCACCGTCACCGAAGAACAGGCCCTGCACCAGGCCCGCGCCGCCGACGCCCGTCGCGCCGCCGGCGAGACCGGCGCGCTGCTCGGCGCGCCGATCGCCCACAAGGACCTGTTCTGCACCCAAGGCGTGCGCACCAGCTGCGGCTCGAAGATGCTCGACAACTTCACCGCCCCGTACGACGCCACCGTGGTCGCCAAGCTGGCCGAAGCCGGCATGGTCACGCTGGGCAAAACCAACATGGACGAATTCGCCATGGGTTCGGCCAACGAATCCAGCCACTACGGCGCGGTGAAGAACCCGTGGAACCTCGAGCACGTGCCGGGCGGCTCGTCCGGTGGCTCGGCCGCCGCAGTGGCCGCGCGCCTGCTGCCGGCCACCACCGGCACCGACACCGGCGGCTCGATCCGCCAGCCGGCCGCGCTGACCAACCTCACCGGCCTGAAACCGACCTACGGCCGCGTTTCGCGCTGGGGCATGATCGCCTACGCCTCGAGCCTCGACCAGGGCGGCCCGCTGGCCCGCACCGCCGAAGACTGCGCCCTGCTGCTGCAAGGCATGGCCGGCTTCGACAGCAAGGACTCGACCTCGGTCGAGGAGCCGGTACCGAACTTCAGCGCCGACCTCAACGCCTCGCTGCAAGGCCTGCGCATCGGCCTGCCGAAAGAGTACTTCGGCGCCGGCCTCGACCCGCGCATCGCGGAACGGGTCCAGGCCAGCGTCAAGGAGCTGGAAAAGCTCGGCGCGGTGGTCAAGGAAATCAGCCTGCCGAACATGCAGCACGCCATTGCGGCCTACTACGTGATCGCCCCGGCCGAAGCCTCCTCCAACCTGTCGCGATTCGATGGCGTGCGCTTCGGCCACCGCTGCGCGGACCCGAAGGACCTGACCGACCTGTACAAGCGCTCCCGTGGCGAAGGCTTCGGCGTTGAAGTGCAGCGCCGCATCATGGTCGGCACCTACGCCCTGTCGGCCGGCTACTACGACGCCTACTACGTCAAGGCGCAGCAGATCCGCCGCCTGATCAAGAACGACTTCGTCGCGGCGTTCAACGATGTCGACGTGATCATCGGCCCGACCACGCCGAACCCGGCCTGGAAGATCGGCGCCAAGGCCGGCGACCCGATCGCCGAGTACCTGGAAGACCTCTACACCATCACCGCCAACCTGGCGGGCCTGCCGGGCCTGTCGATGCCGGCCGGTTTCGTTGATGGCCTGCCGGTGGGCGTGCAGCTGCTGGCCCCGTATTTCCAGGAAGGCCGCCTGCTCAACATCGCGCACCGTTACCAGCAAGTCACCGACTGGCACACCCGCGCCCCTAACGGCTTCTGAGGAATTCACACATGCAATGGGAAGTTGTTATCGGGCTGGAGATCCACACCCAGCTCGCCACCCAGTCGAAGATCTTCTCCGGCAGCGCCACCACCTTCGGCTCCGAGCCGAACACCCAGGCCAGCCTGGTCGACCTGGGGATGCCCGGCGTACTGCCGGTGCTCAACCAGGAAGCCGTGCGCATGGCGTGCATGTTCGGCCTGGCGATCGACGCCGAGATCGGGCCGCGCAACGTGTTCGCGCGCAAGAACTACTTCTACCCCGACCTGCCCAAGGGCTACCAGATCAGCCAGATGGACCTGCCGATCGTCGGCAAGGGCCACCTGGACATCGCCCTGGAAGACGGCACGATCAAGCGCATCGGCGTGACCCGCGCGCACCTTGAAGAAGATGCCGGCAAGAGCCTGCACGAAGACTTCAACGGCGCCACCGGCATCGACCTGAACCGCGCCGGTACCCCGCTGCTGGAAATCGTCTCCGAACCGGACATGCGCAGCGCAAAAGAGGCCGTGGCCTACGTCAAGGCGATCCACGCCCTGGTGCGCTACCTGGGTATCTGCGACGGCAACATGGCCGAAGGCTCGCTGCGTTGCGACTGCAACGTCTCGGTGCGCCCGAAGGGCCAGGTCGAGTTCGGCACCCGCTGCGAGATCAAGAACGTCAACTCGTTCCGCTTCATCGAGCGCGCGATCAACAGCGAGATCCAGCGCCAGATCGACCTGATCGAGGACGGCGGCAAGGTGGTGCAGGAAACCCGCCTGTACGACCCGAACAAGGACGAGACCCGTTCCATGCGCAGCAAGGAGGAAGCCAACGACTACCGTTACTTCCCCGACCCGGACCTGCTGCCGGTGGTCATCGAGCAGAGCTTCCTCGACAGCGTGCGCGCTGCCCTGCCGGAGTTGCCCACGCAGAAGGTCGAGCGCTTCCAGAGCCAGTACGGTCTCTCTGCGTACGACGCCAACGTGCTGGCCTCCAGCCGCGAACAGGCTGACTACTTCGAACAAGTGGTCAGCATCGGCGGCGACGCGAAGCTTGCGGCCAACTGGGTGATGGTGGAGCTGGGCAGCCTGCTGAACAAGCTGGGCGTCGAGATCGACCAGTCGCCGGTCAGCGCGGAGCAACTGGGTGGCATGCTGCTGCGCATCCGCGACAACACCATCAGCGGCAAGATCGCCAAGACCGTGTTCGAAGCCATGGCCGCCGGTGAGGGCGACGCCGACAGCATCATCGAGAGCAAGGGCCTCAAGCAGGTTACCGACACCGGTGCGATCGACAAGATGCTCGACGAGATGCTCGCCGCCAATGCCGAACAAGTCGAACAGTACCGCGCCGCCGATGAAGCCAAGCGCGGCAAGATGTTCGGCTTCTTCGTCGGCCAGGCGATGAAGGCGTCGAAGGGCAAGGCCAACCCGGGGCAAGTGAACCAATTGCTCAAGGCCAAGCTCGAAGGGTGATCTGAAAAAAGCGGCGAGGGCTTTGCCCTCGATCGCGGATGAATCCGCTCCTGTAGGAGCGGATTCATCCGCGATGGGCCGCCCAGCGGCCCCATTTGCGGAGCATCCGAATTGCTGAAGCGCCCCCTCGCCACCCTCACCCTCTTCTCCCTCCTGGCCGGCTGCGCCAGCCACGACATCGACCCCCGTGGCTACAACGAAACCGGCACCGCCTCCTACTACGGCTCACGCCACCATGGCAAACGCACCGCCAGCGGCGAACCCTTCAACCAGCACGGCCTTACCGCCGCCCACCGTAGTCTGCCTTTCGGCAGCCGGGTATTGGTCACCAACCTCAACAATCAACGCAGTGTCGTGGTCCGTATCAACGACCGAGGCCCCCACACCCGTGGCCGGCTGATCGACCTTTCACGCGCCGCCGCAGAAAAAATCGGCATGCTCCGTAGCGGAACAGCGCGAGTACGGGTACAAGGTCTGAGCGATTGACCTGACTGGAGCCCTCGCCATTTTCGACCTGGCCACCCTCCCCACCTTCAGCCTCCTGCAACTGGGCCTGGGCCTGGTGCTGCTGATCATCGGTGCCGAGCTGATGGTGCGCGCGGCCCTGCGCCTGGCGACCCGCCTGCACGTGCGCCCGCTGATCATCGGCCTGAGCCTGGTGGCCTTCGGCAGTACCGCGCCACAGTTGACCGTGAGCCTGCAGGCCGCCTACCAGGGCGCCCCGGACGTCGCGGTGGGCAGCGTGGTCGGCAGCAACATCTTCAATGTGCTGGTGATCCTCGGCCTGGCGGCGCTGATCATCCCGCTGCGCGTTTCACGCCAACTGGTACGCCTGGACATCCCCCTGATGATCGTCGCCAGTAGCCTGGTCTACTTGCTGGCCAGCAACGGCCAGCTGGGGCGTGTCGAAGGGCTGGTGCTGCTGCTCGCACTGCTGGGTTACCTGCTCATGCTCTGGCACCAATCGCGCCACTATGCCCGCACCTATCCGGCACCCAGTACGGCCCATGCGAGCGCCGGACGCTTCTGGAGCGGCGCGCTGATGCAGATCGCCCTTGGGCTCGGCCTTCTGAGCCTGGCCGGCCACCTGCTGCTGGAGGCCGCCGTGGAAGTGGCGACCGACCTGGGGTTGTCCGAGCGGATCATCGGCCTGACCGTAGTCGCCGTGTGCACCTCGCTGCCGGAGCTGGCCGCTGCCTTGATCGCCGCCCTGCGCGGTGAACGGGAAATTGCGGTGGGCACGGTGATCGGCAGCAACCTGTTCAACCTGCTGGCGGTATTGGGGCTGACAGCGCTGATCACCCCCGAGCCGCTGTCGATCTCGCCCAATGCGCTGGACTTCGACCTGCCGGTGATGCTTGGCGTGGCCGCCCTGTGCCTACCCGTGTTCTATTCCGGCTACCGGGTCACCCGTGCCGAAGGCCTGGTATTCCTGTGTCTGTACCTGGCCTACGGCCTGCACGTGGTCGCGTTCACCACCGGCATGCCACTGGCCGGGCGCCTTGAACGACTGATGCTGTTCTACGCACTGCCGGTGCTCGGGGTCGTGCTGCTGTACACCACGCTTCGCGCCTGGCGCCGCCAACACTAAGGAAAACAACATGGCTGATTCGCAACAGAGTGGGGAAAAGATCCGTCGCCAGGTGATGGGCGATGCCTTCGTCGACCGCGCCCTGGGCAACGCGACCGAATTCACCCAACCGCTGCAGGACTTCGTCAACGAGCATGCCTGGGGCAGCGTCTGGTCGCGTGAGGGGCTGCCACTGAAGACCCGCAGCCTGATCACCCTGGCCACGCTGACCGCGCTCAAGTGCCCACAGGAGCTCAAGGGGCATGTGCGTGGGGCGCTGAACAATGGCTGCACGGTGGAAGAGATTCGCGAGGCGCTGTTGCATTGCGCGGTGTATGCCGGGGTGCCCGCGGCAATTGATGCTTTCCGTGCAGCGCAGGAAGTGATCGACAGCTACGAAGGCTGAGTGGCCACCGGCCCTTTCGCCGGCAAGCCGGCTCCTACAGGGTGCGTGCAATACCTGTAGGAGCCGGCTTGCCGGCGAAAGGGCCAGCACTGACTACATCATTGGGCCTGACGAGCCTTCTTCATGCGGAACGCCACCCACAACACCAGGATCCACGCCGGAATCAGCATCACCGAGATGCGGATTGGCGGCGTCAGGTACATCACCACCAGGATCAGCACGATGAACGCCAGGCACAGGTAGTTGGTCAGCGGGTGCCCCCAGCTGCGGTAGAACGGCGTGATACCTGCCGCCAGCTTGGCCTTGCGGAACTTCAGGTGGGTGATGCTGATACTCGCCCAGTTGATCACCAGCGCCGACACCGCCAACGCCATCAGCAGCCCGAAGGCCTCGCCCGGCATGAGGTAGTTGATCACCACGCAGAGCCCGGTGGCGAACGCCGAAACGCCCAGTGCGGTAAGCGGCACGCCACGGCGGCTGACCTTGAGCAACTGACGCGGCGCATCACCCTGGGTGGCCAGGCCGAACAGCATGCGGCTGTTGGCGTAGACGCAACTGTTGTAGACCGACAGCGCCGCCGTCAACACCACGATGTTGAGGATGGTCGCGACCAGGTCGCTGTCCAGCTCATGGAAGATCATGACGAACGGGCTGCCGCCCTGCACCACCTTCTGCCACGGGTACAGCGACAACAGCACCGCCAGTGCGCCGATGTAGAAGATCAGGATGCGGTAGACCACCTGGTTGGTGGCTTTGGGGATGCTTTCACGCGGATTGGCGGCTTCGGCGGCGGTGATACCCACCAGCTCCAGGCCGCCAAACGAGAACATGATCACCGCCAGGGCCATGACCAGGCCGGTCACGCCATTGGGGAAGAAGCCGCCGTACTGCCAGAGGTTGGCGACGCTGGCATCCGGGCCGCCGTGGCCGCTGGTCAGCAGCCAGGCGCCGAAGCCGATCATGCTGACGATGGCCACCACCTTGACCAGGGCGAACCAGAACTCCATTTCGCCATACACCTTCACCTGGGTCAGGTTGATGGCGTTGATGGCCACGAAGAAGATCGCCGCCGTGGCCCAGGTAGGGAAGTCAGGCCACCAGTACTGTACGTAGATACCCACCGCGGTGAGCTCGGCCATGCCGACCAGCACGTACACCACCCAGTAGTTCCAGCCCGAAACGAAGCCTGCGAACTCGCTCCAGTACTGGTGGGCGAAGTGGCTGAAGCTGCCGGCGACCGGCTCCTCGACCACCATCTCGCCCAGCTGGCGCATGATCAGGAAAGCCATCAGGCCGGCGACGGCATAGCCCAGCAGCACCGAGGGGCCGGCCAGCTGGATGGTCTGGGCAATGCCCAGGAACAATCCGGTGCCGATGGCGCCACCCAGCGCGATCAACTGGATATGGCGATTCTTCAGCCCGCGCTGCAACTGCTCGGGCGTGCTCTGGTCTTGCATGAAGTGTCCTTTCAATGAGGCCGTATTGTTAGTGTTGCTTGCTGTCATGGGCTAGATCCATCCACCCCATTGCAAGAAGAAGATACCGATGTTCGTGGTAATCGCCGCCATCAAGGTGGTGATCACGATGATCGACGCCGCCAGTTCGTGGTTGCCATTGGCCGCCCGCGCCATCACATAACTGGCCGCCGCGGTAGGGCTGCCGATGTAGAGGAACAGGATGCCCAGCTCGGCGCCGCGAAAACCGCACAACCAAGCGCCCAGCGTCCCCAGCAGTGGCAGCCAGACCATTTTCACCAGGCTGACGTCGAACGCCAGCCGGCCACTGTCGCGCAGCGCCGCCATCGACAAGGTGCCGCCGATGCAGATCAGCGCCAGCGGCAGGGTCATCTGCGCCAGGTAGTCGCCCGAGGTCAGCAGCCAGTTGGGCAGCGGCACCTGGCCATAAGCCATGGGCGTGGCCAGCAGCACACTGATGATCAACGGATTGCTGAGGATGCTCTTGCAGATGCTCCACGGGTCGGACTTCAGGTCCGGGCTGTATACCGCCAGCACCACGGCCGACAGCGAGTTGTACATGAGGATCACCAGCCCGGCCAGTACCGCGCCGAGGGATATACCGTAGTCGCCATACAGGCTGGCCGCCAGTGCCAGGCCGATCACGCCATTGTTGCCGCGAAACGCGCCCTGGGTGTAGATGCCCCGGTCTGCCGGCGGGCAGCGCCAGATCGCCAGGCACCAGGCCAGGCCGAAGCACACCAGCGTGGCAGCGATGAAGTAGAGGATCACCCCGGGCTTGACCGCCGTTGCCAGGTCGGCGTGGTAGATGCCGAGGAACAGCAGCGCCGGCATGCACACGTTGAACACCAGCGTCGAAGCGACCTTGTTGAAGTTGTCGTCGATCAAGCGGATGCGCTTGAGCAGCACGCCCATGAACAGCATGGCGAACACAGGTGCCGTGATGTTCAGTGTCTGGATGAGAAGGGCGAGCATGCAGCGTGATCCTGAGGGTATTCGTTAGGGGAGCAATCATACGTCAGTGCCATGGGCTTGCGCCCGCCGCAGGTGCCGGTTACCCGCACAAACAGACCTTGACGTAGGAGAAATCCAGCATATAGTGAATTTCACTGTATATACATACAGTATAAAAATGGACAATCCAGAGATTGCAAGGAGCAAATCATGTCAGGCATGCAAACCCCGCCTGCGGCCCTTCAGGCCCAGGCCAGCTTGGTGGTCGCCGACCTCGACCAGCTATTCGACACGCAAGGCGTCGCCCTTCCCGGCCCGGACAGCCATCTGGTGCTGGTGATGCACGGGCACCACACGCTCAAGTACCACCGCTTTGCCGTACCGCCCGCTTCACCCAAGCGTGGCCCGGAGCTGTTCTTTGAAGGCGCAGAACATACCGCCATCGGTGACAACACCCTGCTGCGCTTCGAGGCTGGGCAAGCCGGTATCCCCGCCCACCAATCGCCGCTGCCACTGCCCAACGGCCTGAGCCTGACCTACGGCCAGGTGATCGCCTTGGGCGGTGACTTCTACGGTGTGCCCGAGCGCCCGATCGCCGATGGCGCGAACGACGCCGAGCGCCTCGAGCGCTTCACCCAGGCGTTCGACGCCCTCGCCCGCCTGCCAGCGGCGAAAAGCGAAGCCGAATCGATCCTGGCCGTGATGCAGGAAGAAATCAGCGCCGCCAACCAGGCCATCAAGGATGGCCGCCAGCCTCACGAAGCCTACGACGCGCTGGGCGACACCCTGTCGGCGCGCTGGAACCGCATCACCGGCGGCGGCAGCTTCGCCTCCGACCTGTTCCCCCTGGGCCGCTACCTGAAACTGGCCGCCAGCAACTGGGACCATTTCGGCCCCTGGGCCCTGCTGGCCTATCAGGCAGGCCACACCTGCGCCCTGCAGCAAGCCGTGAAAGCGCGTGCCAGCGGCAACGAACGTGACCTGCAACTGGCCTATGCGATGAACGCCTTCGCCGACCACTTCCTCACCGACCTGTTCTCCGCCGGCCACCTGCGGGTGCCGCGCAAGGCGCTGGCCGACACCGTCACCCCCAGCGATGTCGGCTCGCTGATCGCGCGCTTCATGCACGACGAAGACAGCAAGTACGGCCTGGCCGTGCGCAACGCCGAGGGCGAGCAATGGCGTGCCTATGGCGACAAGCGCTACTTCGACACGGTCGACGTGGCCAACCGCCGCCAGGTCGGGCGCGCCGTGCAGCGCTCGGCCGACGAAGTGTTCCAGGCCTTCGTCGACGGCCGCGTGCCGCTGGCCAAGGACTACGCCGCCCTGCGCCTGGTGCCGGACCTGCGTGCCGCCGAGCAGGACCTGGTGCCCGGTAACTTCGCCCCGCTGTACTTCAATGACGGCAAGACCGTGCTGCGGCGCAAGGACGTCAACGACCTCAACGACCGCAACCGCACCGCCGACTGGTGGGGCTGGAGCACCTACCTGCTGCTCAAGGACTACAAGCCGAACAAGCCCACGGGCTACATCGAGGCGCCGACCGGGTCACCGGCGATTGTCGCCAATGGCTGGCAGCGCCGCGAGCCCGATGGCCTCAACTGGCAGCGCGGCAATGCCGTGCGCTACGCCTTCAGCGTGACCGAGCAGCTCAACGAGTCCTACATCGGCCCCTGGAGCACCTACGCCGAGCTGACCGACCAGTTCCACCCGACTGTGCAGGTGCCGGTGGACGGCAAGCAGCGCGGGCGCAACCTGTTCCGCCAGTTCCGCGGCGGCTCGCCGGAACTGATCGCCAGCCTCGACGGCAAGGCAACCACCTACATCGACCGCAACGCGTGACAAGGAGGTCACAGATGAACATCAGGATCAAACTGGAGCTGGCTTCGGGCCAGTCGTTGGAAGGCATGCCGCTGGAGCTGCTGCGGGCGGGCAAGGTGATTGGCCGGGCCAAGGTGCCGGCAGGAGGGCTGGTGGCGTTCGAGGCGCCTGCGGGTAGCGGGCAATTGGCGGTGCGGGTTGACCGGTCGGGGGTGAAAGCCTGATAGAAGGCGGGGCCGCTTGGCGGCCCTTTCGCCGGCAAGCCGGCTCCTACGTGTAATCGTCCAAACGGCCAAATCCCGTAGGAGCCGGCTTGCCGGCGAACCCGTCAGCGACGAACCGGGCGCTTCTGCAGCTTGCGCTGCAAGGTACGCCGGTGCATCCCCAGTGCCCGCGCCGTGGCGGAGATATTGCCTTCGTGCTCACCCAGCACGCGCTGGATGTGTTCCCACTGCAGGCGATCCACCGACATTGGGTTTTCCGGCACCAGGGTGTCCAGGTCGGTGTGCTCCGAGAGCAACGCCGCCAACACGTCGTCGGCGTCGGCCGGTTTGCACAGGTAGTTGCAGGCACCGCGCTTGACCGCCTCGACCGCCGTGGCGATGCTCGAGTAGCCGGTCAGGATCACCACGCGCATCTCTGGGTCAAGCTCCAGCAGCTTGGGCAGCAGCACCAGGCCCGAGTCCCCCTCCATCTTCAGGTCCAGCGTGGCGTAGTCCGGCAGGTCCTGCTCGGCCAGCTTCAAACCTTCTTCGGCGGAACTCGCGGTGCTCACGCGAAACCCGCGACGGGCCATGGCCCGCGCCATCACCCGGGTAAAGGTGGCGTCGTCGTCCACCAGCAACAGGTGCGGCAGCTCTTCGCCTTCAACCTGGTTTTCTTCGCTCATCATGCATCTCCTCGCTTGCCATGGGGCAGGCGCAATTCGGTCAGGGTGCCACCCTGCTCATGACTATAGAGTTTCACCGAACCGCCCGCACGCGTCACGCTGGCCTTGCTCAAGAACAGGCCCAGGCCGAAGCCTTTGCCCTTGGTGGTAATGAAGGGTTTGCCGATGGCCTCGGCGATGGCCGGGGGCACGCCCGGGCCGTGATCGCGGATGCTGATGACGATGTCGTGGGCGTCCCAGTCCAGGCGCACCTCCAGATCGTCGGGGCAAGCATCGGCGGCATTGTTCAGCAGGTTCAGCAGGGCCTGGGTCAGGTCTGGTGGCGGCGTCAGGCGCGGCACCACACCGTCGCGCAGGCGCTGGAAGCGGTAGCTGGCCTCAGGGCGCATCAGGTGCCAGCGGTTGAGCGCTTCGTCGAGCCAGGCGGTAACGTCCTGCTCGACGATGGCCAGGCGCCGGTTGGCCTCGGCGGCGCGCACCAGTTGCTGCAGGGTTTCCTTGCACAGCTTGACCTGGTCCTGAAGGATCTGCAGGTCTTCCTGCAACAGGGGGTCGGCGTGATCCTGGCGCATCTCGTTGAGCAGCACGCTCATGGTCGCCAGCGGGGTGCCCAGTTCATGGGCGGCGCCGGCGGCCTGGGTGGCCACGGCCAACAGTTGCTCGTCGCGCAGGCTTTCTTCACGTCGCTCGGCGCGCAGGTTTTCCTGCTGGCGCAGTTCCTCGGCCATGCGCGCGGCAAAGAAGGTGATCACCCCTGCGGCCAGGGCGATGCTCAGCCACATGCCGTAGACCTGCATGGTGTCGCGCGCCAGTGGCAGGGTTTCCAGCGGGTAGTACTGCACCAGCAACAGGCTGTAGGCAACGAGCGCGATCCCCGACAGCACCAGCGAGTAGATCCACGGCAGCGTGACCGCGGCAATCGCCAGCGGCACCAGGTAATAGGAGACGAAGGGGTTGGTCGAGCCCCCCGAGTAATACAGCAGGGCACTGTGGATCAGCAGGTCACAGGCCAGCTGCAGGGCGTACTCGAGTTCGGTGACCGGCAACGACAGGCGCAGGCGCAGGGCGGTGAAGGCACACAGCAACGACGACAGGGCCAGGGTCACTGCCAGCGAGAACCACGGCAGTGGCAGCAGTTCGGTCCAGTAGGCCACGCCCACCGAGCCGGCCTGGGCCGCCAGGACGAGGATGCGGATGAAGGTCAGGCGCCAGAGGTTCTGGCGTGTAGCGGACAGCGGATGTGCGGCGGCGAGCATGAGCTCTCCCGATGAGTGCTCCAGGAAAATCGGCTGGAGTATACCGAAGCCAGGCGCCTCGCTGCAGCAATGCGGCAAAGCGCCACACTTTGTCACAGAATCATGATGGCACTTTTGAACCCACTACACTCACTCCGGTCTGATCGGCCATGCGTGGGATGAATAGCGTTCCGCGCTTTATATATTGCCAAGGAGTTCCACATGCACATTTCCCGTCGCAGCAAAGCCTTCGCCCTGTCCTGCGGCATGCTTGCCAGCCTGCCCGCCCTGGCGGCCGACGAGCCACGCTACAACCAGGTCTCGCTGCGCGCCGAAGTCAGCAAGGAAGTGGCACGCGACTTGATGGTCGTGACGCTGTACAGCGAATCGCAAAACAGTGATCCGGGCAAGCTGGCCAAGGAGATCACCGAGACCATGAACAAGGCGGTGCAGCAGGCACGCCAGGTCAAAGAGGTGAAGATCAGCCAGGGCAGCCGCAACAGCTACCCGATCTACGACACCAAGGGCCAGAAGATCACCGGCTGGCGCGAGCGCGCCGAGTTGCGCCTGGAGAGCGCCGACTTCCCGGCCCTGTCCAAGCTGACCGGCGAACTGCTGCAGGACCTGAAGATGGGCGGCATGGATTTCTCCATCGCCCCCGCCACCCGCAAGAGCAATGAAGACGAGCTGCTCAAGGATGCCGTCACGGCCTTCAAGGCCCGCGCCCAGCTGGCCACCGAAGCACTGGGTGGCAAAGGCTACAAGGTGGTCAGCCTGAACCTGAACAGCAGCGGCTACCCGCGCCCGTACCTGCGCAACGCACCGATGGCGATGATGGCCAAGGGCGCCGCCGATGAGGCCGCGCCGGCACCCGATATCGAAGCCGGCACCAGTGAGGTCAGCATGAGCGCCGATGGCCTGATCGAAGTCCAGGTGCCCTGACCCATCCAGTTGGATGTCCGGGACGGCCAAGACCGTCTCGGACAGTAGTTTCAGCCCTTTCCTACGCCCCAATCGGGTGCATCTGCTTGTCACTTTTGGCGCGAAACATCTAGAAATTAACGGGCCAAACGACTGCGCAAACGATCAACATTCGCCAAAGTTATATGGATGCGACATCCATGTACGTCCGTCCCACATTTTTGCCGTCAACCATCCTGCTGAGTGTTGCATTGGGAATGGCCCCTGCATAAGTATCCGCAGGTCGGCTCACGAGGCCGCCTCAATTCGAAAAATGACAACAATGAGGCCACCATGCTCAAACACGCAGTCCTCCCGTTCCTGGTCAGTGCAGGCTTGCTAGCCGGCGCTCCGTCCGCCCTCGCCGCGACCAACCTGGTGTTCTGCTCAGAAGGCAGCCCAGCCGGTTTCGACCCTGGCCAGTACACCACCGGGACCGACTTTGACGCCTCCGCCGAAACCATTTTCAACCGCCTGACGCAGTTCGAGCGCGGCGGCACCGCGGTGATCCCGGGCCTGGCCACCAAGTGGGAAGTGTCCGACGACGGCAAGACGTACACCTTCCACCTGCGTGACGGCGTGAAGTTCCACACCACCGAGTACTTCAAGCCCACCCGTGAGTTCAACGCCGACGACGTGCTGTTCACCTTCAACCGCATGCTCGACAAGAACCACCCCTTCCGCAAGGCCTACCCCACCGAGTTCCCTTACTTCACCGACATGGGCATGGACAAGAACATCGCCAAGGTCGAGAAGGTCGATGACCACACCGTGCGTTTCGCCCTCAACGAAGTGGACGCCGCGTTCATCCAGAACCTCGCCATGAGCTTCGCCTCCATCCAGTCCGCCGAATACGCCGACCAGTTGCTCAAGGAAGGCAAGGCCGCCGATATCAACCAGAAACCCATCGGCACCGGCCCGTTCGTGTTCAGCAAGTACCAGAAGGACGCGCAGATCCGCTACAAGGGCAACAAGGACTACTGGAAGCCCGAGGACGTGAAGATCGACAACCTGATCTTCGCCATCAGCACCGACGCCTCGGTGCGCATGCAGAAACTCAAGAAGAACGAGTGCCAGGTCACCCTGTTCCCGCGCCCGGCCGACATCGCGCCGCTCAAGCAGGATCCGAAGCTGAAGATGCCTGACCAGGCCGGCTTCAACCTCGGCTACATCGCCTACAACGTGATGGACAAGGTCAAGGGCAGCAACGAGCCCAACCCGCTGTCGCAACTCAAGGTGCGCGAAGCGCTGGACATGGCGGTGAACAAGCCGCAGATCATCGAGTCGGTGTACCAGGGCGCCGGCCAGCTGGCGGTCAACGCCATGCCACCGACGCAATGGTCCTACGACACCACGATCAAGGACGCCAAGTACGACCCTGAGAAAGCCAAGCAGCTGCTCAAGGAAGCCGGCATCAAGGAAGGCACCGAGATCACCCTGTGGGCCATGCCGGTGCAGCGCCCCTACAACCCCAACGCCAAGCTGATGGCCGAGATGCTGCAATCGGACTGGGCCAAGGTCGGCATCAAGGCCAAGATCGTCAGCTACGAGTGGGGCGAGTACATCAAGCGCTCCAAAGGTGGCGAGCAAGGCGCCATGCTGATCGGCTGGAGCGGCGACAACGGTGACCCGGACAACTGGCTGGGCACCCTGTACGGCTGCGATGCAATGGACGGCAACAACTTCTCCAAGTGGTGCTACAAGCCGTATGACGACCTGATCAAGCAGGCCAAGGCCACCCCCGACCAGGCCAAACGCACCGAGCTGTACAAGCAGGCGCAACACATCCTCAAGGAGCAGGTGCCGATCACCCCGATCGCCCACTCCACCGTGTATCAGCCCATGAGCACGAAAGTGAAGGACTTCAAGATCAGCCCCTTCGGCCTGAACTCCTTCTACGGGGTAAGCGTGGACAACTAACGGCCGTGACCGTCCTGTCGGAATATTCGGCAGGACGGTGACACGACCGGGTGATACGTAGGGCAATTCCCTAGCGCTCACCGGACAGCTCCCGCTCACTTATCAGTATCTGACTCTGGCTCCCGCATTCTGGCGCTTCTATCGTCAGGGCCGGGACGTTGCAGCCGCGTTTTGCCTGTCGCGGCCGAAATACACGGACAAAGGATCTGCCATGCGCCTCACAACACTGAGTTCCACCCTGCTCGCCCTCGGCCTGCTGAGCCAGGCGCCGCTTGTCGCGGCCAACAACCTGGTGTTCTGCTCCGAGGGCAGCCCGGCCGGTTTCGACACCGCCCAGTACACCGCGGCCACCGACAACGACGCCGCCGAACCGATCTACAACCGCCTGGTCGAGTTCGAACGTGGCGGCACCGCGGTGCAGCCAGGCCTGGCCACCGACTGGCAAGTCTCGGAAGATGGCCTGAAGTACACCTTCCACCTGCGGCCCGGCGTGAAGTTCCACGCCAACAAGGACTTCAAGCCCACCCGCGACTTCAACGCCGACGACGTGCTGTTCACCTTCAACCGCATGCTCGACAAGGACCAGCCCTTCCGCAAGGCCTACCCCACCGAGTTCCCCTACTTCATCAGCATGGGGCTGGACAAGAACATCGCCAAGGTCGAGAAGACCGCCCCACTGACCGTGGTCTTCACCCTGAACAAGGTCGATGCCGCGTTCCTGCAGAACATCGCCATGGCCTTCGCCTCGATCCTTTCCGCCGAGTACGCCGAGCACCTGCTGGCCAGCGGCAAGCCCAGCGATATCAACCAGAAACCGATCGGTACCGGCCCGTTCGTGTTCCAGCGCTATCAAAAGGACTCGCAGATCCGCTACAAGGGCAACAAGGACTACTGGGCCCCCGATCTGGTGAAGATCGACAACCTGGTGTTCTCCATCAACGTCGACCCCTCGGTGCGCATCCAGAAGCTGCGCCGCAACGAATGCCAGATCACCCTGCACCCACGCCCGGCCGACCTGCCCGCGCTCAAGCAGGACGACAAGCTGCAGGTGATGACGCAACCGGGCTTCAACCTCGGCTACATCGCCTACAACACCCAGCACCCACCGTTCGACCGCGTTGAAGTGCGCCAGGCCATGGACATGGCGGTGAACAAGCAGGCGATCATCCAGGCGGTCTACCAGGACGCCGGCCAGCCAGCGGTCAATGCCATGCCGCCCACGCAGTGGTCCTACGACACCTCGCTCAAGGACGCCAAGTACGACCCGGAAAAAGCCAAACAGCTGCTCAAGCAGGCCGGGGTCAAGAAAGGCACCGAAATCACCCTGTGGGCCATGCCGGTGCAGCGCCCCTACAACCCCAACGCCAAGCTCATGGCCGAAATGCTGCAATCGGACTGGAGCAAGCTGGGCTTCAAGGTACGCATCGTCAGCTACGAGTGGGGCGAGTACCTCAAGCGCATGAAAAACGGCGAACACGACATCGCCCTGATCGGCTGGACCGGCGACAACGGTGACCCGGACAACTGGCTGGGCACCCTGTACAGCTGCGGCGCCATCGGCAGCAACAACTACTCGCTGTGGTGCGACCCGCAGTACGACGCGCTGGTCAACAAGGCCAAGCAGGTCACCGACCGTGAACAGCGCACCGCCCTCTACCAGCAGGCCCAGCAACGCCTCAAGCAACAAGTGCCGATCACTCCGGTGGCCCACTCCACGGTCAACCAGCCACTGAGCATCGGCGTGAAAGATTTCAAGGTCAGCCCCTTCGGACGCAACGTATTTTCCGGCGTCAGCATCGATTGACCCTGCACCGCGCGGCCGGGAGTGAGACCCACTCCCGCGCCCGCGTGCAGCCCGGATTTGCCTGGTGACCCCAAGGCAAACATTGCAGTACCGCAGCACCGCAGCAGGCCCGGCCCACAAGGCCTGGGTGATAACTAAAAAAATATAAAGGGAGCTTTAATCTTGAGACGTTTCACACTCACCGCATTAGCCTTGTCCGTCGGCGCCTTCAGCGCCCTGGCCCTGGCCGAACCCGCCAGCCAGGACTTCGTTCCGGTCACGCTCAAGTCGAGCAGCGAGCAGGCCGAGAGCAAAGGTTTCATCGACGGCCAGAGCCTGTCCGGCAGCACCCGCAACTGGTATGCCCACGAACGCGCCACCCGCGCGGCACTGTGGAAGTACTACAAGAGCGACGGTACCCGCCACGAGACCCACAGCCGTAACAACTGGGTGCAGGGCACCATCCTCAACTACAGCTCGGGCTTCACCGAAGGCACCGTGGGCTTCGCCGTCGAGGCCGCCGCCTACAACGCCATCGCCCTTGAACGCGGCCGCGCCGCCGTGGCCGGCCCCAACAACCGCACGCTCACCCACAGCGACGGTGATGTCATCGGCCAGTGGAGCAAGATGGGCCTGGGCAACGTCAAGGCCCGCGTTTCCAACACTACGCTGACCGTCGGTCGCCAGTCGGTCGACACGCCCATGGTCGCTTACATCGGCAACCGTGCCCTGCCCTCGAGCTTCCAGGGTGCGTTCCTGCACAGCGCCGAGTTCGACAACCTGTCGTTCGACCTGGGTACCTTCGACCGCGTCTCGCCGCGTACCGAACAGAGCCTGAGCAAGTTCCGCAGCGAATACGGCAACGGTGTGGAGACCGACCGCGTCAGCACCACCGGCATCAACTACCAACCGCTCAAGAGCCTGACCACCAGCTTCTACGCCACCCGCGCGGAAGACTTCTGGAACCAGTACTACGTCGGCGCCAACCACGTGCTGGGCGACAGCGCGGTGCTGAGCCTGACCACCGGTCTGAACTACTACAAGACCGTGGACCAGGGCAGCAAGAAGATGGGCGAGATCGACAACGACACCTACAGCCTGTCGTTCGGGCTGACCCACCAGGCCCACACGCTCAGCGCCTCCTGGCAGCAGGTCAACGGCAACGAGTACTTCGACTACCTGCACGAAACCAACGGCATCTACCTGGCCAACTCCCTGCTGTCGGACTTCAACGGCCCGAACGAGAAATCCCTGCAGATCAGCTACGTGCTGAACATGGCGCCGTACGGTGTGCCGGGCCTCAAGTTCAACCTGTACAACGCCCGCGGCTGGGGCATCGACGGTACCCACTACAAGGGCACCTCGTACGATGTGAAAGGCCTGGACGGCGAAACCCACTACGAGTGGGGCTTCGGGACCAGCTACGCGATACAGAGCGGCCCGCTGAAGGATACCGCCATCCGCGCCACCTACACCGCCCACCGCGCCAGCAAGGCCCAGGGCGATGGCAGCCTGGACGAGTTCCGCCTGGTCACCACCATTCCGTTCAACATCCTCTGACCGTTGGCGCCACGGCCCGATTAACAACGGGCCGTGGCGGCTACGCTGGAACATTGACTGCAGGGAGGTTCCATGAAATCGCTACCGCTACGCGCTGCCCTGGCAGCGGTCATCCTGGGCGCGGCGTCGAATCTGGCGGCCAAGCCGCTGGTGGTGTGCACCGAGGCGAGCCCCGAGGGCTTCGACATCGTCCAGTACACCACCGCCGTGACCGCCGACGCCACCGCCGAGGCCATCTTCAATCGCCTGGTCGACTTCAAGCCCGGCACCACCGAGATCCAGCCGGCCCTGGCCAAGAGCTGGGACGTCAGCCCCGACGGGCTGGTCTACACCTTCCACCTGCGTGAAGGTGTCAAGTTCCACACCACCGACTACTTCACCCCAACCCGCGACTTCAATGCCGACGACGTGCTGTGGAGCCTGAACCGCCAATTGCGGCCCGACCACCCGTGGCATGACAAGACCAGCATCGGCTTCCCCTATTTCGAGAGCATGGCCTTCAAGGACCTGCTCAAGTCGGTGGAAAAGACCGACGACCACACCGTGGTGATCACCCTCACCCGCCCCGAAGCGCCGTTCCTGCGCGACATGGCCATGGCCTTCACCTCGATCTACTCTGCCGAGTACGGCGACCAGCTGCTCAAGGCCGGCAAGACCGCCGACCTCAACAGCAAGCCGATCGGCACCGGCCCGTTCATCTTCCAGCGCTACAACAAGGATGCCCAGGTTCGCTACAAGGCCAACCCGGACTACTTCCGCGGCAAGCCACCGGCCGACGGGCTGATCTTCGCCATCGCCACTGACAGCAACGTGCGCCTGCAGAAACTGCGCGCCAACGAGTGCCAGATTGCCCTGTACCCCAAGCCTGACGACGTGCCGGGTATCAAGACCGACCCGAAACTCAAGGTCGCCGAGATCGAGGCGCTGGTCACCGGCTACATCTCGATGAACACCCAGCACAAGTACCTGAGCGATGTGCGCGTGCGCAAGGCGATCAACATGGCCTTCGACCGCCAGACCCACGTCGACCAGCTGTTCGGCAAGGGCAACGCGCTGCCCGGCGTCAACCCGTACCCGCCGACCATGATCGGCTACAACACCGACAACAAGAACCCGCCCCACGACCTGGACAAGGCCCGCGCCCTGCTCAAGGAAGCCGGCGTACCTGAAGGCACGGTGATCACCCTGTTCACCCGCAACGGCGGTGGCCCGACCAACCCCAACCCGCGCCTGTCCGCGGAAATGCTCCAGTCCGACCTGGCCAAGATCGGCATCAAGCTCGACATCCGTGTGATGGAATGGGCCGAAATGCTGCGCCGCGCCAAGAAAGGCGAAGCCGACCTGGTATCGGCGGGCTGGGCCGGCGACAACGGCGACCCGGACAACTTCCTGACCCCGATGCTCAGCTGCGATGCCGTCAAGAGCGGCGAGAACTACGCCCGCTGGTGCAACCAGAAATTCCAGGGCCTGATCACCCGGGCCCGCGAAGTGATCGACAACGACGAGCGCGCCAAGCTCTATAACGAGGCGTTGGCGGTGTACGATGAAGACCAGCCCTGGATCAGCATGGCCCACCCGAAAATGTTCACCGCCATGCGCGAGAACGTCGAAGGCTATGTGATCAACCCACTGACCAACAACAACTTCGCCACCACCAAGGTGAAGTAGAACAACAACAGCCGCCGGACCCTCTGCAAGGGGCCCCGGCGGCACCGCCGTTCCGGCTGATGAGGTACCCCCGACAATGTTGAGTTTTATTGCCCGACGCCTGGGTCTGCTGATCCCGACTTTCTTCGGTATCACCCTGCTGACCTTCGCGCTCATACGCCTGATCCCCGGCGACCCCGTCGAAGTGATGATGGGCGAACGCCGGGTCGACCCCGAAATGCACGCCCAGGCCATGGAGCGCCTGGGCCTGAACAAGCCGCTGCCGGCCCAGTACCTGGACTATGTCGGCAAGCTCGCCCAGGGCGACCTGGGCGAATCCCTGCGCACCCGTGAAAGCGTATGGAACGAATTCCTCACCCTGTTCCCGGCAACCCTGGAGCTGGCCATGGCCGCCCTGCTGTTCGCCGGCGTCATCGGCCTGCTGGCCGGGGTGATCGCCGCGCTCAAGCGCGGCTCGCTGTTCGACCATGGGGTGATGGGCATCTCGCTGGCCGGTTATTCGATGCCGATCTTCTGGTGGGGCCTGATCCTGATCATGTTCTTCTCCGTGAGCCTCGGCTGGACACCGGTGTCCGGGCGCATCGACCTGCTCTACGACATCGAGCCCAAGACCGGTTTCATGCTCATCGACACCCTGCTCAGTGACGAAGAGGGCGCGTTCAAGGATGCGGTGATGCACTTGATCCTGCCGGCCATCGTGCTGGGCACCATCCCGCTGGCGGTGATCGCCCGCATGACCCGTTCGTCGATGCTCGAAGTGCTGCGCGAGGACTACATCCGCACCGCCCGCGCCAAAGGCCTGTCGCCATCGCGCGTGGTGTTCATCCACGGCCTGCGCAACGCGCTGATCCCGGTACTGACCGTATTCGGCCTGCAGGTCGGCACACTGCTGGCCGGTGCCGTGCTCACCGAAACCATCTTCTCCTGGCCGGGCATCGGCAAATGGCTGATCGAAGCCATCGGCGCCCGTGACTACCCCGTGGTCCAGAACGGCATCCTGTTGATCGCCTGCCTGGTGATCCTGGTCAACTTCGTCGTGGACATCCTCTACGGCCTGGTCAACCCACGCATCCGTCATCAGCGCTGAGGCTCCCGTCATGACTAGCCCGATTCCGAAATCCGTGACCCCGTCCAGCGCGGTCGACCAAAGTTTGCTCTACCCCTCGCCGTACAAGGAATTCTGGCAGGCCTTCTCGCGCAACAAAGGCGCGGTGGCCGGCCTGGCCTTCATGATCCTGGTGGTGTTCTGCGCCCTGTTCGCCCCCTGGGTGGCGCCGCACAACCCCAGCGAGCAGTACCGCGACTTCCTGCTCACCCCGCCGGTGTGGCTGGAAGGCGGCACCTGGCAGTTCATCCTGGGTACCGACGAACTGGGTCGCGACCTGCTCTCGCGGCTGATCCAGGGTGCGCGCCTGTCGCTGCTGATCGGCCTGTCGTCGGTGGTGATGTCGCTGATCCCGGGGATCCTGCTCGGCCTGTTCGCCGGCTTCTTCCCGCGCCTGCTCGGCCCTTCGATCATGCGCCTGATGGACGTGATGCTGGCCCTGCCCTCGCTGCTGCTGGCCGTGGCCATCGTCGCCATCCTCGGCCCTGGCCTGATCAACACCGTGATCGCCATCGCCATCGTCTCGCTGCCATCGTATGTGCGCCTGACCCGCGCCGCCGTGATGGGCGAGCTGAACCGCGACTACGTCACCGCCGCGCGCCTGGCCGGTGCCGGCCTGCCGCGCCTGATGTTCGTCACCGTGCTGCCCAACTGCATGGCGCCGCTGATCGTGCAGGCCACGCTGAGCTTCTCCTCGGCGATTCTCGACGCCGCCGCCCTGGGCTTCCTGGGCCTTGGCGTGCAACCGCCGACCCCCGAGTGGGGCACCATGCTGGCCTCGGCCCGCGACTACATCGAACGCGCCTGGTGGGTGGTGAGCCTGCCCGGCCTGACCATTTTGCTCAGTGTGCTGGCAATCAACCTGATGGGCGACGGCCTGCGCGACGCGCTGGACCCGAAACTCAAGAACGCCGCCTGAGGAGAACGCCATGTCACTGTTGCAGATCAACAACCTGAACGTGCGCTTCGGCGACGCCAATGCCGTACCCGTGGTGGACGGCCTCGACCTGGCCGTGGAAGCCGGCGAGATCCTCGCCATCGTCGGCGAGTCCGGCTCCGGCAAGTCGGTCACCATGATGGCCCTGATGGGCCTGATCGACGCGCCCGGGCGTATCACCGCCGATGTGCTCAACTTCGCCGGCATCGACATGCTCAAGCTCAGCGGCCGCCAGCGCCGCAAGGTGGTGGGCAAGGACATCGCCATGGTCTTCCAGGACCCGATGACCGCACTCAACCCCAGCTACACCGTGGGTTACCAGATCGAGGAAGTGCTGCGCCAGCACCTCGGCCTCAAAGGCAAGGCCGCGCGCCAGCGGGCCCTGGAGCTGCTGAAAAAAGTCGAGATCCCGGCCGCCGAAAGCCGCCTGGACGCCTACCCGCACCAGCTGTCCGGCGGCATGAGCCAGCGGGTGGCGATCGCCATGGCCATCGCCGGCGAACCGAAGCTGCTGATCGCCGACGAACCGACCACCGCCCTCGACGTGACCATCCAGGCACAGATCATGGAGCTGCTGGTCAACCTGCAGAAAGAGCGCAACATGGCGCTGATTCTCATCACCCATGACTTGGCCGTGGTCGCCGAAACCGCCAAGCGCGTGTGCGTCATGTATGCGGGCCAAGCCGTCGAGGTGGGCCAGGTGCCGGAACTGTTCGACATCCCCGCCCACCCGTACAGCGAAGCGCTGCTGGCGGCCATTCCCGAGCACAGCATCGGCGCCGAACGCCTGGCCACCCTGCCCGGCATCGTCCCCGGTCGTTATGACCGCCCGCAAGGCTGCCTGCTGTCGCCGCGCTGCCCGTACGTGCAGGAAAACTGCCGTCGCCAGCGCCCGGCCCTTGATCCCCAGGCCCACAGCCTGGTGCGTTGCTTCTATCCGCTGAACCAGGAGGTGGCGTGATGACCGTCGTTCTATCCGCCCGTGAGCTGACCCGCCACTACGAAGTCTCCCGCGGCCTGTTCAAGGGCCATGCGCTGGTACGCGCGCTCAACGGCGTGTCGTTCGAACTGGAGGCTGGCAAGACCCTGGCCGTGGTCGGCGAGTCCGGCTGCGGCAAGTCCACCCTGGCCCGGGCCCTGACCCTGATCGAGGAACCCTCCTCCGGCTCGCTGCAAATTGCCGGCCATGAGGTGAAAGGCGCCAGCAAGGACCAGCGCAAACAACTGCGCCGGGACGTGCAGATGGTGTTCCAGAGCCCCTATGCGTCGCTCAACCCACGGCAGAAGATCGGTGACCAACTTGCCGAACCGCTGCTGATCAACACTTCGCTGAGCAAGGCCGAGCGCCGCGAAAAAGTGCAGAAGATGATGGAGCAGGTGGGCCTGCGCCCCGAGCACTACCAGCGCTACCCGCACATGTTCTCCGGGGGGCAGCGCCAGCGCATCGCCCTGGCTCGGGCGATGATGCTGCAACCGAAGGTGCTGGTGGCCGACGAACCGACCTCCGCCCTCGACGTGTCGATCCAGGCCCAGGTGCTGAACCTGTTCATGGACCTGCAGAAGGAGTTCAACACCGCCTACGTGTTCATCTCCCACAACCTGGCGGTGGTGCGCCACGTGGCGGACCAGGTGCTGGTGATGTACCTGGGCCGGCCGGCGGAGATGGGGCCGAAGGAGGATATCTACGACAAGCCGCTGCATCCGTATACACAGGCACTGTTGTCGGCGACCCCGGCGATCCATCCGGATCCGCTCAAGCCGAAGATCCGCATTGCCGGTGAGCTGCCCAACCCGTTGAACCCACCGGATGGCTGCGCGTTCCACAAGCGCTGCCCGCATGCCACCGAGCGTTGCGCCAAGGAAGTGCCGGCGTTGCGCCAGGTGAGCACGCGGCAGGTGGCGTGCCACTATGCCGAGCAGTTTCTCTAGATCCGTGTGATCTTCTTCGCCGGCAAGCCGGCTCCTACAGGTATCGCGTACCCCTGTAGGAGCCGGCTTGCCGGCGAAGGGCTGTATCAATGCATGAAGAACCAGATCAGGATAATCACCGGAATCGGCACCCCAATCATCCACAGCAGTATCGAGCGCATGGCTGTTCTCCTCGTTTGGTGTTGATCAAAAGAGGTGCAGCGCCCATGCCAGCTGTATCAAAAAATTACACATATATGAATCAAAGCCTTAGCCGGTAACCGCTCGGGAAAACCGTGCAAAATGCCGGATCCATGCCCTTGCGCCTGGGTTTTCTGCAATGCACTATCAAGCCCATGACCGCCACGCCTCTCCCCGACGGCCCCGGGCAAACCCCGCTCACCGCCGACACCGTCATGCGCTACCACCTGTGCTGGAAGCATCGCGACCTCGACGGGGTAATGGCGCTCTACCACCCCGACATCCAGTACCACGACTTCTTCCAGAACCGCGTGCTCGGCTACGACGACTTGCGCGACTACGTGCGCGCCTGCCTGCCCCATGAGGCGGGCGAGGACATCGTCCACAGCGATCGTATCCGTGTCGATGGCTGCACGGCCTTCATCCAGTACCAGGTCACGGTCCAGGGCGGCGAAGGGCTGGTGGCGTTCCAGTCCAGCGAGGCGATCACGGTAAGGGACGGGCTGATCTGGCGAGTCAACGAATACGCCACGTTGGTGCGTCAGGGCGCCAGCGCCAGCCTGCCCGGCGGGCACCGCCCAGCCACCAGCCGCCTGGGCTTGTCACCTCGCCAACTGTCGACCATGGCCCAAGACCTGGAGCATTACTTCCAGGGTCAACGCCCTTACCTTGACCCGGAACTCGACCTGCAGCAGGTCGCCGACGAAAGCGGCTACAGCCGCAACCAGATTTCCTACCTGCTCAACCAGGTGCTCGGCCAGAGCTTCTACCGCTACGTCAACCAGGCCCGCCTGCAACACCTGATGGCCAGCCTGGGCGACGGCAGCATACGCACGCCCATCGACGAACTGGCGTTCAATGCCGGTTTCAACTCGCTGTCGGCTTTCTACAAGTGCTTCCGCGAGCACACCGGACTCTCGCCAAAGGCCTATCTCAGGCAAATTTCCCTGCGTGCACGCACGTAAGACAGCCCTCCCCACGCTTCACTAGGATCGCCCACAGACCTATCCCGGATGTGGAGCCCGCCCCGATGCAACCCCTGCGCACGATCAGCCTGTGGATGGACCAGCTCGACGAGCCGCTGTGCGCGCGCCCGGCCCTGCGCACCGATCTGGACATCGACGTGTGCATCATCGGTGCCGGCTACACCGGCCTGTGGACCGCCTACTACCTCAAGCGCCAAGCACCGCAGCTGAACATCGCCGTGATCGAGGCCAACATCGCCGGCTTCGGCGCGTCCGGGCGCAACGGTGGTTGGCTGATGGGCAACTTGCTGGGCGAGGACCGCCTGCTCGCCACCCTCTCGCCACAACAGCGTCGTGAAAGTATCAACCTGCTGCATGGCATCCCCGACGAAGTCCACGACGTGCTCCAGCATGAAGGCATCGACTGCGATTACCGCAAGGGCGGCGTGCTCTACTGTGCCGCCCGCTATCCGGAACAGGAGCGCAGCCTGCGCGCCTGGCTCGACGATCTCTACCGCCAGGGCATGAACGAAGACGACTACCGCTGGCTGCGTCCCGAACAGCTGGACGCTCAGCTGAAGGTGAGCAACCCCTATGGCGCCCTCTACAGCCCGCATGTCGCCACGATCCAGCCGGCCAAGCTGGTGCGTGGCCTGGCACGGACGGTCGAGGCCATGGGCGTGCCCATCTACGAGAACACACCCGCCATCGACTGGCAGACCGGCGAGGTGCGCACGCCACTGGCACGCATCCGCAGCCATTGGGTGGTGCCCGCCGTCGAAGGCTACGCCGCCAGCCTGCCACCGCTCGGGCGTCACCAGCTACCCGTGCAGAGCCTGCTGGTGGCCACCGAGCCGTTGCCGGAGTCGACCTGGGAACAGATCGGCCTGAGCCAGGGCCAGGCCTTCAGCGAAAGCAGCCGCCAGGTCACCTATGGCCAGCGCAGCGCCGACAACCGCCTGGTGTTCGGTGCTCGTGGCGGCTACCGCTTCGGTGGCCGCCTGCGCGAGGACTTCACCCTCACCGACAACGAAGTCGAGCTGCGCCGCTACCTGTTCGGCGAACTGTTCCCGCAACTCAAGCACGTGCGCATCACCCATTCCTGGGGTGGCAACCTGGGCATGGCCCGACGCTTCCGCCCGCACATGCTGTGCGACCGCCAGCGCGGCATCGCCCTGTCCGGTGGCTATGGCGGCGAAGGTGTCGGCGCCACCAACCTGGGTGGCCGCACTTTGGCGGCACTGATTCTCGGTCAACACAACGCACTCACCGCCCAGCCCTGGGTGCACGACAACCGCCCCTTGTCGAGCCTGGCCAGCTGGCCACCCGAACCCTGCCGTTGGCTGGGCTACAACGCGATCATCCAAAGCTTCGTCCACGAGGACCGGACCCTCGCCAACCCGGCCAGCCCCCCCTGGCGGCGGCGCCTGGCCAGCGGGTTGGCCGACTTCATGGAAGGCTTCATGCACTGACTTTCCTTCATCACCCCACAGGATCCACCGGTCATGAGCATCACCCAGTTCAAGCACACCGACAGCGTCATCCTGGACAGTTCCACCCCGGTCGCCATCCCCCTCGGCGAGCCGGTCGCCGTCACCTCGGTCACCTGCGTCGAGCGCAGCGACGGTGTCGAGACCGGTATCTGGGAGTGCACCCCGGGCCGCTGGCGACGGCAGATCGTGCAGCAGGAGTTCTGCCATTTCATCAAGGGCCGCTGCACCTTCACCCCTGACGGTGGCGAGCCCGTTGTCATAGAAGCCGGAGACGCCCTGATGCTACCGGCCAACAGCCTCGGCACCTGGGATATCCAGGAGACCGTGCGCAAGACCTACGTATTGATCTTCTGATCCGCTGATCGCCTGCCTTCGATAACAACAGACAAAGCAAGGTAACCCCGACATGCGCACGCTCCTTCTCGCTCCCCTGATGCTGGCCGCAAGCGTCGCCAGCGCCGCCGACTCGGTGAAGATCTACAACTGGTCGAGCTACATTGCCCCGGACACCCTGAAGCACTTCCAGCAGACCAGCGGCATCGTGCCGACCTACGACGTGTTCGACAGCAACGAGACCCTCGACGGCAAGCTGATGACCGGCAACTCCGGCTACGACGTGGTGTTCCCCTCGAACCATTTCATGGCCCGGCAAATCCAGGGCAGAGCCCTGAAGAAGCTCGACAAGTCGCAGCTGCCGAACTGGAAGAACCTCAACCCGGTGCTGCTCAAGGCGCTGGAAGTGAACGACCCGGGCAACCAGTACGGTTTCCCGTACCTGTGGGGCAGCACCGGCATCGGCTACAACATCGACAAGGTCAAGGCGGTGCTCGGCAACAATGCGCCCATCGATTCGTGGGACTTGTTCTTCAAGCCCGAATACCTCTCCAAGCTCAAGAGTTGCGGTGTGGCAGTGCTGGACAACGGCCCCGAACTGTTGCCCATCGCCCTGCACTATCTAGGTTTGCCGCATCACAGCCAGAACCCGGCCGACTACGACAAGGCCAAGGACCTGCTGATGAAGGTGCGCCCATACATCAGCTACTTCCACTCCTCGAAGTACACCGGCGACCTGGCCAATGGCGATGTGTGCGTGGTGGTGGGCTTCTCGGGCGATGTGCTGCAGGCGAAGAACCGCGCCGAAGAAGCGAAGAACGGGGTGAAGGTGGGTTACTCGATCCCGAAGGAAGGCGCGCCGATGTGGTTCGACATGGTGGCCATGCCAGCCGATGCGCCCGACGAGAAGGCGGGTTATGCCTACATGAACTACCTGCTGCAGCCAGAAGTGATGGCGAACATCAGCAACTTCGTGCAGTACGCCAATGGCAACCAGCAAGCTGATGCGCTGGTGGACCCGGCGATGAAGGGCAACACGATGATCTATCCGAGCGAAGACGTGATGGGCAAGTTGTATGCGCTGGAGGCAATGCCGGCGAAGATCGACCGCATCAGAACGCGGATCTGGACCAGCATAAAAGCGGGAAATTAACTGCGGGGTCTACGCTTACCCCTGTAGGAGCGGCCTTGAGCCGCGAAAGGCCGCTCCTACAGGGTCAGGTGAAGACCTGTACGGTCAGTGATGCTCGCGGGTCGCGCGGAACTTGATGTCCGGCCAGCGCTCTTCCATCAGCGACAGGTTGACCCGGGTCGGGGCCAGGTAAGTGAGGTGGCCGCCACCGTCGATGGCCAGGTTCTCCATGGCCTTGTTCTGGAATTCCTCCAGCTTCTTCTTGTCATCGCAGCTGATCCAGCGCGCCGACCAGACGGTGATCGGCTCGTAGGCGCACTCGACCTTGTACTCTTCCTTAAGGCGGCTGGCGACCACGTCGAACTGCAGTACACCGACCGCACCGAGGATGATGTCGTTGCTGCGCTCGGGGAAGAACACCTGGGTGGCGCCCTCTTCGGCCAGCTGCTGCAGGCCCTGGCGCAGTTGCTTGGATTTCAGCGGGTCCTTCAGGCGCACACGGCGGAACAGCTCGGGCGCGAAGTGCGGGATACCGGTGAAGCCCAGCGCCTCGCCTTCGGTGAAGGTGTCGCCGATCTGGATGGTGCCGTGGTTGTGCAGGCCGATGATGTCGCCGGCAAAGGCTTCTTCCAGTTGCTCACGCTCGGACGAGAAGAAGGTCAACGCGTCACCGATGCGCAGGTCCTTGTTCAGCCGCACGTGACGCATCTTCATGCCCTTCTCGTACTTGCCCGAGCAGATGCGCATGAACGCGATGCGGTCGCGGTGTTTCGGGTCCATGTTCGCCTGGATCTTGAACACGAAGCCGGTGAACTTCTCCTCGACCGGCTCGACGGTACGCTCGTGGGCGACACGACCCAGCGGGCGTGGCGCCCAATCGACGACCGCGTCGAGCACGTGGTCGACACCGAAGTTGCCCAGCGCGGTACCGAAGAACACCGGGGTCAGCTGGCCATTGATGAACTCGTCCTGGTTGAACTCATGGCAGGCACCCTGCACCAGCTCCAGCTGGTCGACGAACGAATCGTACTGGTCACCCAGGTGGGCGCGGGCTTCGTCCGAGTCCAGCTTCTGGATGATCTTGGCCTCGGTGCGCTCGTGGCCGTGGCCCGGGGTGTAGACGATGATGTAGTCGCCGGTGAGGTGGTACACGCCCTTGAAGTCGCGGTAGCACCCGATCGGCCAGGTGATCGGCGCAGCCTTGATCTTCAATACCGCCTCGATTTCGTCGAGCAGTTCGATCGGGTCGCGGATGTCACGGTCGAGTTTGTTGATGAAGCTGACGATCGGCGTGTCACGCAGGCGGCAGACATCCATCAGGGCGATGGTACGCGGCTCGACACCCTTACCGCCGTCGAGCACCATCAGCGCCGAGTCCACCGCGGTCAGGGTGCGGTAGGTGTCTTCCGAGAAGTCCTCGTGGCCGGGGGTGTCGAGCAGGTTGATCATGTGCTCGCGGTAGGGGAACTGCATCACCGAGGTGGTGATGGAGATGCCGCGCTGCTTCTCCATTTCCATCCAGTCGGAGGTGGCGTGGCGGTCGGACTTGCGCGACTTCACGGTACCCGCGACGGAGATCGCCTTGCCCATCAGCAAGAGCTTCTCGGTGATGGTGGTCTTACCGGCGTCGGGGTGGGAAATGATGGCGAAAGTGCGGCGCTTCGCGACTTCGGCGGCCTGGTTGGTCATGGGAAATCGCCTGACTGGGGATTCAAAAAGGGGCGATATGATACCTGAACTTAGGCGGGGACCAAAGTCTGATCCCGGCCACTGGTCAATGATGGTCTATCAGGCGCGCTTTGCCTGATCCTCAGAAAAGCCGTCAAGCGTGATAGGTGAACGACCAGGCATATGAACAACGAGTTCCAGCGTACCGCCCAATGCTTCCACGTAGCTGCGCAGGGTCGAAATCAACATGTCACTGCGCTTTTCCACCTTCGAAATGTTGCCCTGACGAATCTCCAGGCGCTCCGCCAAACCTTCCTGAGTGAATTCGAGTTGCTTTCGTAATCCCTGAAGGGTGATTTCTTCGCGAATCAATTGACGCCCCAGTTGCTCCACTCGCTCTTTGCGCTCTGGGGACAGTCCGTTGATGACCTCATCAAGTGTCTTGGACATCGTTCTCTCCTCTCGACAGGTGGTTTTCAAAGCGAGCGTCTGCCTGCTTGATCAACCTCTGATAGAACCTGTTTTCCCTCACCCCGGCCTTGTCAGCTGCTACCAAGATCACTGCCTGGCGGTCAGGGTCAAATGCAAATGCAACGCGCCAGACCGCATTACGCTCGGTAAATCTCAACTCCTTCATGTTCGAATACCGGGATCCATTCAACGTATCTACATGAGGACGCCCAAGCGCAGGACCCGAGGATTACAACAACCGCAGGTGACCAAGCATTCGTTCTTGCACAGCGTCATCCAACGCATCGAAGTCGCTCATGAACTCCTCACAGAATCTGATCGTCCACACCAGAAAATACCTCCAAAGGAATATTCCCTCAAGAAAATACTGTGAAAATCGAGAAAGGAATTTTGTCCATCGGCACAAGAGGATCGATAGCAGGTAAAGCAACGCCGCTAGGTAGGAATCACGTTGTTTTCTAGTGCGAAAAATCACTACTCCCAGTGATTAACACTGGCCAAATGCCGCCTCAGATGGGAACCTTTCCCTCCACGGAGACGTCCACTCCCCTGCAACCCGCCTCGGTTCAGGGCTGGTTTCACCCGCTTCACGAGCCCGACGGGGTTCGGCTCATGGCCTGATGCCACGCATCGGGCTGCTACTCGCGACCACGCTGCCCGCCGCCAGGAATGGCCGGCCGCACGGGGGTGTGATCGCCGACTACAAAAAAGGAGTCCGCCTGTGGCTGCACGCTACGGAAAAGGGCTGTTGGGATGGGCCGCCGTGCTCGTCATCCTGGCCCTGCTGGTCCACTGGATCGGCATCGACACGATCGCCCGCTACCGCGACGATCTTGGGTTCTACCTGCAAGCGCACCTGGTCCTGGTGCTGGCTTCGATGGCGGCGGCGCTGGCCGTGGGCATCCCCGCCGGCATTGCCTTGAGTCGACCGCACCGGGTCGACAAGGCCGAACGCTTCATGCAGTTTTTCAATGTTGGCAACACCATCCCTCCCCTGGCCGTCCTGGCCATTGCCCTGAGTGTCCTGGGCATCGGCGCCGGTCCCGCGATCTTCGCGCTGTTCCTCGCCTCCCTGCTGCCCATCGTGCGCAACACCTACGAGGGCCTGAAAAATGTCCCCGCCTCGCTCAAGGAAGCCGCCACCGGCATCGGCATGACCCCGCGCCAGCAGCTGTGGCAGGTGGAACTGCCCAACGCCGTGCCGATCATCGTCGGCGGGGTGCGCGTGGCCCTGGCGTTGAACGTGGGCACCGCGCCGCTGGCGTTTCTGATCGGCGCCAACAGCCTGGGCAGCCTGATCTTCCCCGGCATTGCCCTGAACAACCAGCCGCAGCTGCTACTGGGTGCCGCGTGCACCGCGCTGCTGGCCCTGGCGCTCGACGCGCTGGTGAGTTTCTCCAGCAAGCGCTGGCTGGAACGTGGCCTGGCCCGATAACAAGAGGGAAACCATGAAGAAGACAATCGCCTTGCTCCTGGGCGCGGCCCTGCTATGCGCAGGCTTTGCCCAGGCGGCGGACAAACCGCTGATCCGCATCGGCGCCCGGGTGTTCACCGAACAGACCGTGCTCGCCGAAATCACCGCCCAGTACCTGCGCGCCAACGGCTTCGACGTGCGGGTGACCTCGGGCCTTGGCAGCAATATCGCCCGCCAGGCCCAGGAGACCGGGCAGCTCGACCTGATGTGGGAATACACCGGGGTCTCACTGGTGTCCTACAACCATATCGACGAACGCATGCCCAACGCCGAAGCCACCTACGCCCGCGTGAAGGCACTCGATGCGAAGAAAGGCCTGGTCTGGCTGAGCCCGTCGAAGTTCAGCAACACCTATGCCCTGGGCCTGCCCAGGCAGGTGGCCGAAGCCTATCCACAGGTCAACACCATCAGTGATCTCAAACAGGTGCTGCACGCTGAACGCACCCGCCACCACCTGGTAGCCCTGGACACCGAGTTCGCCAACCGTCCCGATGGCCTGGTCGGCCTGCGCGAGGTGTACGACCTGCCCCTGGACCGCCGCAACATCCGCCAGATGGATGGCGGCCTGGTGTACACCGCGATGCGCAACAACCAGGTGTTCGCCGGGCTGGTGTACACCACCGACGGGCGCCTGAACGCCTTCGCCCTCAAGCTGCTGGCAGACGACAAGCACTACTTCCCCGACTACACGGCGGCGCCGGTGTTGCGCAAAGCGGTGCTGGACGCCCACCCGCAACTGGCCGCCCTGCTCAAGCCGCTGGCCGAACAGCTGGACGACGAGACCATGCGCCAGCTCAACGCCCAGGTCGATGTCGAGCACCAGAGCCCGACCGTGGTCGCCACCGCATTCCTGCGTGAGCACTCACTCGGCGAGGTACAACCATGAACCTGCTCGATACCTTTGCCCACCTCGACTGGGCCCAGGTCCTGCAACTGACCGGGCAGCACATCACCCTGGTCGGCATCGCCGTGGGGCTGGCCATCGTCGTCGGCGTGCCGCTGGGCATCCTGATGACCCGCTTCCCGGTGTTCGCCGGCCCCCTGCAAGCCAGCGCCACGGTGCTGCTGACCATCCCCTCGATCGCGCTGTTCGGCCTGCTGCTGCCGTTCTACTCGAAGTTCGGCCAGGGCCTCGGCCCGCTGCCGGCGATCACTGCGGTGTTCCTCTATTCACTGCTGCCGATACTGCGCAACACCTACCTGGCCCTGACCAACGTCGAACCCGGCATCCGTGAAGCCGCCCGCGGTATCGGCATGACCTTCGGCCAGCGCTTGCGCATGGTCGAGCTGCCCATCGCCGTACCGGTGATCCTCGCTGGCGTGCGCACCGCCGTGGTGATGAACATCGGCGTGATGACCATCGCCGCCACCATCGGCGCCGGTGGTTTGGGGGTGCTCATCCTCACCGCCATCAGCCGCAGCGACATGTCGATGCTGCTGGTCGGTGCCGTGCTCGTCAGCCTGCTGGCGATCATCGCCGACCTGCTCCTGCAAACCCTGCAACGTGCCCTGACTCCGGAAGGACTGCGCCCATGATCGAACTGAAGAACCTCAGCAAGACCTTCAACGCCAACGGCAAGGATGTCAAAGCCGTCGACGCGGTAAGCCTCACCGTCAACGAAGGTGAGATCTGCGTATTCCTCGGCCCGTCGGGCTGCGGCAAGAGCACCACGTTGAAGATGATCAACCGCCTGATCACCCCGACCTCCGGCCAAGTGCTGATCAATGGCGAGGACACCAGTGCACTGGACGAAGTCACGTTGCGCCGCCGTATCGGCTACGTGATCCAGCAGATCGGCCTGTTCCCCAACATGACCATCGAGGAAAACATCACCGTGGTCCCACGCCTGCTCGGCTGGGACAAGCAGAAGTGCCACGACCGCGCCCGCGAGCTGATGCACATGATCAAGCTCGAGCCCAAGCAATACCTGCAGCGCTATCCGCGTGAGCTGTCCGGTGGTCAGCAGCAACGCATCGGCGTGATCCGCGCCCTCGCCGCCGAAGCGCCGGTGTTGCTGATGGACGAGCCGTTCGGTGCGGTCGACCCGATCAACCGCGAGCTGATCCAGCACGAGTTCTTCGAGATGCAGCGGGCGCTGAACAAGACCGTGATCATGGTCAGCCATGACATCGACGAAGCCATCAAGCTGGGCGACAAGATCGCCATCTTCCGAGCCGGCAAGCTGTTGCAGCTGGACCATCCGGACACGCTGCTGGCCCACCCGGTGGATGATTTCGTCAGCAACTTCGTCGGCCAGGACAGCACGTTGAAACGTCTGTTGCTGGTGCGAGCGGAAGATGCCGCGGACAACGCGCCATCGGTGAGCCCGGAAACATCGGTGAGCGATGCGCTGGAGCTGCTGGATGAACATGACCGGCGTTATGTGGTGGTCACCGACGGGCAGAACAAGGCCCTGGGGTATGTGCGCAGGCGCGACATGCATCGCCAGCAGGGGAGCTGCGCAGATTTCCTGAGGGCGTTCAACGCCACGGCGGCCCATGACGAGCACCTGCGCATCCTGCTGTCGCGGATGTACGAGTTCAACCGGGCGTGGTTGCCGGTGCTCGATAGCGAAGGCGTGTTTCTGGGGGAGGTGACACAGGAGTCGATTGCGGCGTACTTGAGTTCAGGGCGCTCGCGGGGGGCGAAGACCTCGATCGTGTCGCCGGCCGAGGCAGTGGTTTCCTGAGCCGGCCTCATCGCGGATAAATCCGCTCCTACAGGGTTAGCGCATCCTCTGTAGGAGCGGATTCATCCGCGATAAAGGCGACGCGCTATCAGAACCCTACACTGGCCTGCACGTAGAACGTCCGCGGCTCACCCACATAGAGCCCGGCATTGTTGTCGCTGGAGCGGGTGAAGTACTGCTTGTCGAAGAGGTTCTTCACCCCCGCCGCCAGCTTCAGGTTCGACAGCTGCGGCCCGAACGCATAGCCACCGCGTGCATGCCAGGTCACGTAACCTGGGATGTCGCCATACTGCCCATCGGCACTCGGCTCGGTGATGT
>NC_008027.1:0-115000 GCF_000026105.1 Pseudomonas entomophila L48 | reverse complement strand
AAAAGACCGCAGCACGACCACAGGCGTGCGCTCAGCACCTGCGGCGCCCTTGGGATCGAGCGCCGCGGCGCGACGCATCGCGGATGAATCCGCTCCTACAAGGGTCCGCTCGGTACGACACGGTATGGCGGCGGGCGCCAAGGCGGGCAACCATGGCCTCGCAGGTGCGGCACGTTGCAATAGATGTAGGAGCGGATTCATCCGCGATGCGCCGCGCGGGCGGCGCTCGATCTTGTAGGCGCCGGAGAAACCAAGGCCGGTACCTCTCAAAAGCCAACACTATCTATATAGAAACCCCAAAAGCAGAGCGGGGAGGCCTGTCGGCCTCCCCGCTCTCTATATAGCTTCACAGCACCCCAGCAGCCCGTAACCGCTCGACAGCCCCTGCATCCAAGCCCAACACATCCGCCAGCACCACCTCGGTATGCTCGCCCAACAACGGCGGCGCCTGCCGATACTCCACTGGCGTCTGCGACAACCTGATCGGGCTGGCCACCTGCGGCACACTGCCCGCCAACGGATGATCCATCTTCACCGCCAACCCGCGCGCAAGCACCTGCGGGTCCTGGAACATCCGCGCCAGGTCGTTGATCGGCCCACAAGGCACGCCCGCCTTCTCCAACTCATCGATCCACTGCGCCGTGGTCTTGAACACCGTGGCTTGACGAATCAATGGAATCAGCTCGGCCCGATTGGCAACACGCTGCTTGTTGGTGGCAAACCGTGGATCATCCGCCCACTGCGGCTGTCCCGCCACCTCGGCGAACTTGCGGAACTGCCCATCGTTCCCCACGGTAAGAATGAAATCACCATCCGCCGTCGGGAAGTCCTGGTAAGGCACGATGTTGGGATGCGCATTACCCAACCGACGCGGAGCGGTACCCGTGGTGAGGTAGTTCATCGCCTGGTTGGCCAGGCAGGCCACTTGCACATCCAATAGCGCCATGTCGATGTGCTGGCCAACACCGGTCTGATCACGGTGGGCGAGGGCAGCCAGGATCGCCACGGTGGAATACAGCCCGGTGAGAATGTCGGTCAGGGCAACCCCTACCTTCATCGGGCCGGCACCTTCTTCTCCCTCCGGACGCCCGGTCAGGCTCATCAGCCCACCCAGCCCCTGAATCATGAAGTCATAGCCCGCACGCTTGGCATACGGCCCCGTCTGACCAAAGCCTGTGATCGAGCAATAGATGAGCTGCGGATTGACCGCCTTCAGGCTCTGATAATCCAACCCATAGCCAGCCAACCCGCCGACCTTGAAGTTCTCGATGACGATATCCGACTTCGCCGCCAGCTCCCGCACCAGGCGCTGACCTTCCGGCTGGGTAAAGTCGATGGTCACCGAGCGCTTGTTGCGGTTGGCCGACAGGTAATAGGCCGCCTCACTGGTGTTCTCGCCTTGGGCGTCACGCAGGAAGGGCGGCCCCCAGGAGCGGGTGTCATCACCCGAGCCCGGACGCTCGACCTTGATCACATCAGCCCCAAGGTCGGCCAGGATCTGACCAGACCATGGGCCGGCCAGTACCCGCGAAAGATCCAGCACCCGCAGATGGGAAAGCGCACCCATGGCCTGGCTCCTCTATCAATAGAACGCCTGGATGCCGGTCTGCGCACGCCCCAGGATCAGCGCATGCACGTCATGGGTGCCTTCATAGGTGTTGACCACCTCGAGGTTGACCAGGTGGCGGGCCACGCCGAACTCGTCGGAGATGCCATTGCCGCCAAGCATGTCACGGGCCATCCGGGCGATATCCAGCGCCTTGCCGCAGGAGTTGCGCTTCATGATCGAGGTAATTTCCACCGCCGCGGTGCCTTCATCCTTCATCCGCCCTAGGCGCAGGCAGCCTTGCAGGGCGAGGGTGATCTCGGTCTGCATGTCGGCCAGTTTCTTCTGGATCAGCTGGTTGGCGGCCAATGGGCGACCGAACTGCTGGCGGTCGAGGGTGTACTGGCGCGCGGTGTGCCAGCAAGCCTCGGCGGCGCCCAGCGCACCCCAGGAGATGCCATAGCGGGCCGAGTTCAGGCAGGTGAACGGCCCCTTCAGGCCGCGAACATCAGGGAAGATGTTCTCTTCCGGCACGAACACGTTGTCCATGACAATTTCGCCGGTGATCGAAGCGCGCAGGCCGACCTTGCCGTGAATCGCCGGAGCGCTGAGGCCCGCCCAGCCTTTCTCCAGGACGAAGCCGCGAATGTCACCGGCATCATCCTTGGCCCACACCACGAACACATCGGCAATCGGGCTGTTGGTAATCCACATCTTCGAGCCGGTCAGGCGATAGCCACCATCGACCTTGCGCGCACGGGTAATCATCGAGCCTGGGTCGGAACCATGGTTGGGCTCGGTCAGGCCGAAGCAACCGATCCACTCGCCGCTGGCCAGCTTGGGCAGGTACTTCTGCTTCTGGGCCTCGGTGCCGAACTCGTTGATCGGCACCATCACCAGTGACGACTGCACGCTCATCATTGAGCGGTAACCGGAGTCGATGCGCTCCACTTCACGGGCGATCAGGCCATAGCACACATAGTTGAGGCCGCTGCCACCGTACTGCTCGGGGATGGTCGCGCCCAGCAGGCCGACTTCGCCCATCTCGCGAAAGATCGCAGGATCGGTCTGCTCATGGCGGAAAGCTTCGAGCACACGTGGCGCCAACTTGTCCTGGGCGAACTGATAAGCGCTGTCGCGGACCATGCGCTCTTCTTCAGTGAGCTGCTGGTCCAGCAGCAGCGGGTCGATCCAGTTGAAGCTTGCTTTACCGGCCATGTGTGGATTCCTCGAAAGAAGGTGGGGACGGATATTTTTGTTGCATTGATCCTAGGCCTGTTCGGCCGTCGGGACAAACGAGGATTGCGCACGCTTTAGTGATATTTTCTCACTCCGTGATCAGTCAAAAGCCGTATTACACGACGAATAAGTGAGGTTGACGTACATGCGCCGCAAGATCCCCAGCACCACGGCCCTGGTCTGCTTCGAAGCGGCCGCCCGGCACGAGAGTTTCACCAAGGCCGCCCAGGAGCTGGCCCTGACCCAGGGCGCCGTCTGTCGGCAGATCGGTGGGCTGGAAGCCTTCCTCAATGTGGAACTGTTCCGTCGCTCGCGGCGGGGCGTGAAGTTGACTGAGGCCGGGTTGTCCTACAGTCGCCAGGTGGCCTCGCAGCTGGACGCGGTGGAGCGCGACACGCTGTCGGTGATGCGCCAGCAAGGCGCTAACGTGATCGAGCTGGCGGTCGTGCCGACGTTCGGCACCCAGTGGCTGCTGCCTCGCCTCAAGGACTTCCAGCAACGCCACCCGGAAGTCACGGTCAACCTTACCAACCGCACCCGCCCGTTCCTGTTCGCCGACACGCCCTTTGACGCCGCCATCTACTTCGGTGACGCCGACTGGTCGGGTACCCAGGCGCACCGGCTGATGGGCGAGAACCCGATGCCCGTGTGCAGCCCGGCATTGCTGGGCGGGCAGGGCAGCCTCGACGCGGGGCGGATCGCCGAACTGCCCCTGCTGCAGCAGACCACACGGCCCTACGCCTGGCGGCAGTGGTTCGACGGTCTCGGCATGAGCGTGGAGCGCGACATGACCGGCCCGCGCTATGAACTATTCTCCATGCTGGCCCAGGCGGCGATGCACGAGATGGGGATCGCGCTGATCCCGCCGTTCCTGATCCAGCGCGAGTTGGAGGAGGGCAGGCTGGTGGTCGCTAACAGGCATGCCCTGGCCAGCGACAAGGCCTACCATCTGATGATCCCCGAGCGAAAGGTCGAATCTGCGTCATTGCGGGCCTTCCGCGACTGGCTGGTGGCCCAGGCCCAGCAATATACGGCGAAGAACTAGCGGGAAACATGGAAGCTGACCCCGTAGTCAATTATTTTAAACACCTACAGATATATGGATTTGTCGCAAATCCGTAATCTGTTCCACTGTGCGGAAAAACACGCATCAACGCTAGTAACCACGCGGCTTTGCGGCTTATTTTGCGACATTCACCAAGCCGTTGACGAAAACAGCGGAAAAAATTTCAAGATTTCTCCTAAGCTCCGGATAGCGCGAGTTTGACGGCTTCTTACCGATACGTTGCGACATAGGGTCACAGGGTGACTTGTAGTTTTAACTTCGTTTCGCTTCAGAACCGGTTGAAGGCCTTCGGGTTCGTCTGCAAAATGCCTCCCCCGCCCCGAATCAGGCGGAGTCGTGCTCTACGGCCGCCCAGCCGCACCACCCGAAGTGCGCTGGTTTCCATAAAGACAATAAAGGTCACCGCAGGAGACATAGTCGTGCACATTGGTGTTCCTCTCGAGACGCAGACGGGTGAGACAAGGGTCGCCGCGACCCCGGAAACCATCAAGAAACTGGTAGGCCAGGGCCATCAGGTCACCGTGCAACGGGGGGCAGGGCTCAACGCCAGCATTCCGGACAGTGCCTATGAGGCCGTGGGCGCCAAGCTAGGCGAAGCCACCGACGCATTCGGCGCGCAGCTGGTGCTCAAGGTGGTCGCGCCCAACGACCAGGAACTGGCGCTGATCAACAGCGGCAGCCTGCTGGTGGGCATGCTCAACCCCTTCAACAGCGAACTGATCGGCAAGATGGCCGAACGCGGCGTCACCGCCTTCGCCCTGGAAGCCGCGCCACGCACTTCACGGGCCCAGAGCCTTGACGTGCTGTCGTCCCAGGCCAACATCGCCGGCTACAAGGCCGTGCTGCTGGCCGCCCATCACTACCCGCGCTTCATGCCCATGCTGATGACTGCCGCTGGCACCGTGAAGGCCGCCCGCGTGCTGATCCTCGGCGCCGGCGTCGCCGGCCTGCAGGCCATCGCCACGGCCAAGCGCCTGGGTGCGGTGATCGAAGCGTCGGATGTGCGCCCGGCGGTGAAGGAGCAGATCGAATCGCTGGGGGCCAAGTTCATCGACGTGCCCTACGAGACCGATGAAGAGCGCGAATGCGCCGAAGGTGTCGGCGGTTATGCCCGACCCATGCCCGCCAGCTGGATGCAACGCCAGGCCCAGGCCGTGCACGAGCGCGCCAAGCAGGCCGATATCGTCATCACCACCGCGCTGATTCCCGGGCGCAAGGCGCCGACCCTGCTCAGCGCAGAGACCGTGGCGCAAATGAAACCCGGCTCGGTGGTCATCGACCTCGCGGCGGCCCAGGGCGGCAACTGCCCGCTGACCGTCGCTGACCAGGTGGTGCAAGCGAACGGCGTGATCATCGTCGGCCCGACCAACCTGCCGGCCCAGGTCGGCGCCGACGCTTCGGCGCTGTATGCCCGCAACCTGCTGGACTTCATGAAGCTGCTGTTCGATAAGGACGGCAACCTGGTCATCAACCTCGAAGACGACATCGTCGCCGCGTGCCTGATGTGCCGCGACGGCCAGGTCGTGCGCAAGAACGGCTGAGGAGCACGACAATGGAAGACATGCTGATTTCCCACGGCATCTACAACCTGATCATCTTCGTGCTGGCCATCTACGTGGGCTACCACGTGGTGTGGAACGTCACCCCGGCCCTGCACACGCCGTTGATGGCGGTCACCAACGCCATTTCCGCGATCGTCATCGTCGGCGCCATGCTGGCCGCCGCGCTGACCGTCACCCCGGCCGGCAAGGTGATGGGCACCCTGGCCGTGGCGCTGGCCGCGGTCAACGTGTTCGGTGGCTTCCTGGTCACCCGCCGCATGCTGGAAATGTTCAAGAAGAAAACCAAGAACGAGGCGCAGAAGTAAGCATGAGCATGAATCTGGTAACGCTTCTGTACCTGGTCGCCTCGATCTGCTTCATCCAGGCGCTCAAGGGCCTCTCGCACCCGACCACCTCACGCCGCGGCAACCTGTTCGGCATGATCGGCATGGGGATCGCGATCCTCACCACGGTCGGGCTCATCTACAAGCTGGGCGCCGAACTGGCTACCGCCGGCATCGGCTATGTGATCGTCGGCCTGCTGATCGGCGGCACCGCCGGCTCGATCATGGCCAAGCGCGTCGAGATGACCAAGATGCCCGAGCTGGTCGCCTTCATGCACAGCATGATCGGCCTGGCCGCGGTGTTCATCGCCATCGCCGCCGTGCTCGAACCGCAATCGCTGGGCATCGTCGCCAGCATCAGCGACCCGATCCCCACCGGCAACCGCCTGGAACTGTTCCTGGGCGCGGCCATCGGTGCTATCACCTTCTCGGGTTCTGTGATCGCCTTCGGCAAGCTGTCGGGCAAGTACAAGTTCCGCCTGTTCCAAGGCGCACCGGTACAGTTCGCCGGCCAGCACAAGCTGAACCTGATCCTGGGCCTGGCGACCATCGCCCTTGGGCTGCTGTTCACCTTCACCGGCCACTACAGCGCCTTCACCCTGATGCTGGCCCTGGCCTTCGTCATGGGCGTGCTGATCATCATCCCGATCGGCGGCGCCGACATGCCGGTGGTGGTGTCGATGCTCAACAGCTATTCGGGCTGGGCGGCGGCCGGGATCGGCTTCTCGCTGAACAACTCGATGCTGATCATCGCAGGTTCCCTGGTGGGCTCCAGCGGTGCGATCCTCTCGTACATCATGTGCAAGGCGATGAACCGCTCGTTCTTCAACGTCATCCTCGGTGGCTTCGGCGGCGATACCGATACCGGCGCGACGCAGGGCTCGAAGGAGCAGCGCCCGGTGAAGTCCGGCTCGGCCGACGACGCCACCTTCCTGCTGAGCAACGCCGACAGCGTGATCATTGTCCCCGGCTATGGCCTGGCGGTGGCCCGCGCCCAGCACGCGCTCAAGGAACTGACCGAGAAGCTGACCCACAACGGTGTGACCGTGAAGTACGCGATCCACCCGGTGGCAGGGCGCATGCCCGGGCACATGAACGTGCTGCTGGCCGAGGCCGAGGTGCCGTACGACCAGGTGTTCGAGATGGAAGACATCAACGCCGAGTTCGGCCAGGCCGACGTGGTACTGGTGCTGGGCGCCAACGACGTGGTCAACCCGGCGGCGAAGAACGATCCGAAGTCGCCGATCGCCGGCATGCCGATCCTCGAAGCCTTCAAGGCCAAGACCATCATCGTCAACAAGCGCTCCATGGCCAGCGGCTACGCCGGCCTGGACAACGAACTGTTCTACCTGGACAAGACCATGATGGTGTTCGGTGACGCGAAGAAGGTCATCGAGGACATGGTCAAGGCAGTGGACTGACCAAGCCTTCTATATATAGAAGCGCATAAGGCCCCCGGGCGATATTCCCGGGGGCCTTTTCGTTTGCTTGATCCAGATCAACGGCTCTATTTCCGGCCTTCGCCTACGACCATGGTCGCGGGACGGCACCAGGCGAAATCTCTAGACTGCGCTTCCAGTAGCCTCAGTAGCCCGAGATAACAATCCATGTACCGTGATCGTATCCGCTTGTCCTCCCTGCACAGCAAGGTAATGAGTGCGGCTGATGCCGCTGGCCTGATCCAGGACGGCATGACCGTCGGCATGAGCGGTTTCACCCGCGCCGGCGAAGCCAAGGCCGTGCCCCACGCACTGGCCGAGCGCGCGAAACAGTCGCCGCTGAAGATCAGCCTGATGACCGGCGCCAGCCTGGGCAATGACCTGGACAAGCAACTGACCGAAGCCGGCGTGCTGGCGCGGCGCATGCCGTTCCAGGTCGACAGCACCCTGCGCAAGGCCATTAATGACGGCAAGGTGATGTTCATTGACCAGCACCTGTCGGAAACCGTCGAGCAGCTGCGCAACAAACAGCTCACCCTGCCGGATATCGCGGTCATCGAAGCGGTGGCGATCACCGAACAGGGCCACATCGTGCCGACCACTTCCGTCGGCAACTCGGCCAGCTTCGCGATCTTCGCCAAGCAAGTCATCGTCGAGATCAACCTGTCGCACAATGCCAACCTCGAAGGCCTGCACGACATCTATATCCCGACCTACCGCCCGACCCGCACCCCGATCCCGCTGGTGAAAGTCGACGACCGCATCGGCAGCACCGCCATCCCGATCGACCCGGCCAAGATCGTCGGTATCGTCATCAGCGACCAGCCGGACTCGCCGTCCACCGTGCTGCCGCCTGACCACGAGACCCAGGGCATCGCCGACCACCTGATCGCCTTCCTCAAAGGCGAAGTGGACGCCGGCCGCATGAGCAACAACCTCGGCCCGCTGCAGGCCGGCATCGGCAGCATCGCCAACGCGGTGATGTGCGGCCTGATCGAGTCGCCGTTCGAAAACCTGACCATGTACTCCGAAGTGCTGCAGGACTCGACCTTCGACTTGATCGACGCTGGCAAGCTGAGCTTCGCCTCGGGCAGCTCGATCACCCTGTCGAGCCGCCGCAACGCCGATGTGTTCGGCAACCTGGAGCGCTACAAGGACAAGCTGGTGCTGCGCCCGCAGGAGATCTCCAACCACCCTGAAGTGGTGCGTCGCCTGGGGATCATCGGCATCAACACGGCGCTGGAGTTCGACATCTACGGCAACGTCAACTCCACCCACGTCTGTGGCACCAAGATGATGAACGGCATCGGTGGCTCGGGTGACTTCGCCCGCAACGCCCACCTGGCGATCTTCGTCACCAAGTCGATCGCCAAGGGCGGCGCGATTTCCAGCGTGGTGCCGATGGTCAGCCACGTCGACCACACCGAGCATGACGTGGACATCCTGGTGACCGAGGTGGGCCTGGCCGACCTGCGTGGCCTGGCGCCCCGCGAGCGCGCCCGGGTGATCATCGACAACTGCGTGCACCCGGACTACCGCGCCGCGCTGAACGACTACTTCGAGCGCGCCTGCCAGCGCGGTGGCCATACGCCGCACATCCTGCGCGAGGCCTTGAGCTGGCACGAGAATCTGGAAGAGACCGGGCGCATGCTCGTCGGCTGATGCCCCAACTGTACCGATCGCGGAGCAAGCCGCCTTGCCCCGCGATCCCAGCCCCTCGCCACGCTCCCCGTAGGCGCCAGCCTTGCTGGCGATGCCCGGCATAGCCGGGCCGGCTCTCATCTATTTACCGACATGGCACTGCTTCTGTAGGAGCGGCTTCAGCCGCGATCACCCGCGAAACGGGTGCCAGGCACCGCGTTGCCTGAATTGCGGCTGAAGCCGCTCCTACAGGCCGCCGCCAACAACAGCTAAAACTGTTCTACTGTACCGGTAAAAGTCACACTTCTCGCCGCGCAATTTCCTCGCCTCACCAAAAAACGCACCATTATCGTGCAGACCAGTACAGTTCAGTCACTTTCGAGTGCAACAGTAGGGTTACACAGTTAACTGAGCCATCGTATTACAGCAGAACTGTATCTACTGTTATGGACAACAGAAGAGGAAGATGGGCACCAGTTAAATCACTCCCTAATGCCGCCACAAGCGGAAGGATGACACATCATGGAACGTACCCTCAGTTCCGACCTGGTTTTCGAAAACGCCCAAGCTTCCAACGCCGCCCTGCCGCTGCGCGTCCTGTCCACCCTGGTACTGTGGCAGCGCCGCATGGCCAGCCGCCGCCAACTGGCGCGCCTGGACTCCCGCCTGCTGGCCGACGCCGGTATTAGCGAGTCGCAGCGCTACGAAGAGCTGAGCAAGCCGTTCTGGCGCTAAGCTTCGGTCGCCGACCCGCGTCGGTACCGCGAATTCAGAAGAACCCGTCGCAGGTGACTGCGGCGGGTTTTCTGTTTGTATGGCCCGAATTAGACGGTTCAACACAAAACCATAACAGTTTTGTATTATCTAATATCGATAGGTACAGTTACGAATTGTGATGTTTCTCCGCCCCAGGCGGACGAACCGCGGCGTGTTACGCTTGTCCTACACGCCGGGTAGAAAACGTACCGTGACGAACCCAGCGAGCGTCCGATAAACAGATTCACCCAGCCCCTGTGCAGGAGTCCCTCGACCATGTCCCGTAATCATCTGTTTGGCGCCGCCCTGTTGCTGGTCTTCACCGGCGCAGCCAATGCCACCAGCTTCGTCGTCACCACCGATGCCGTGGTGGGCGCCGTCGCCGCCACCACCGATGCCACCTCCGACATTTCCTCGTCGTTCCGTGACGACAAGATCGTCCAGGCCGCCCGCGACGATGCCGCCAGCTTCGTTGGCAGCGAAGGCGCGATTCGCGGCGCCAAGCTGGAAAGCGCATTTGTGCACATCCGCCAGCAACTGCCTGAGCTGCAAGCCAGCGACGCCCAACTGGCACGCGCCATCCTCGCGCTCTGAAAACCCGGCTGCAAAAACCGGATTCACTGGCCCTGCCCAGGGAATCCGGAGTAGCCTTCGCCGCCTGAGATCATCGCCCCCAGAAAGCCCATGCGTTATCTGTTGCCATTGCTGTTCGCCCTCGCCGGCGTGGGAAGCGCCCATGCCATGGACGCCACCACCCAGGCACCCTTCCTGACCGGCTTCGTTACCAGCCAGGTGACCAGCGCACCGTTCGACCGCAAGTTGATCCTGGGTGCCCGGGATGATGCGGCCGCCTTTGTTGCCAGTGATGGCCTGATTCGTGGCGCGCGCCTGCAGGCAGCGCTCAACACACTGCGCCAGGGCTGCGCCCGGCACTCCGTCGGCGACCTTGAACTGGCCGAAGCGATTCTCGTCCAATAACCACACCACTCCTCGTATTCCCGGAGATGCTCCATGCGTAAACCGCTGATCGCCGCCACCCTCGGCATGCTGCTACTGGCCGACCTTGCCCAGGCCCACACCCTGGTGGCCACCAGCAATATCATCGTCCGTGCCTTCGGCCGTTCGATCGACTTCACCTCTGATACCACTACCTCGATCCGCGATTCGAAGGTCGTGCGCGAAGCCCATGACGACGCCGCCAGCTTCGTCGCCAGCAACGGCGACATCCGCGGCGCCCAGCTCGAAGCGGCGTTCGACACCCTGCGTGCCCGCGTGCCTGAAGCGCGCGATGCCAGCGACCAGGTCCTGGCCGAAGCCATCCTCGCCCTGTGAAGCGCGCGCGTGCCTGGCTGCTCGGCTGCGTCCTGACGCTGCTCGGCACGCCCGCCCTGGCTGACCTGCAGCTCGTGCTGCAGGCTGAAGGCCTAGATCCGCAACAACATCAAGCCAGCCAGGCCCTGCTCGACGAAGCCATGGCCAAGCTGCCACCGCGCTTCAAGCAACAGTTGGACCGGCGCATCCTGGTCAGCTGGAGCGAGCGCATGCCCGAGGACGCCTATGGCCAGGCGTCGCCAGTCGCCACGCTGGACCTCAACCGGCGCCTGCTGCCCAGCCTCGCCGATGGCAGCGCTGCCCGCGAGAAGACCAACCGCCCCCATGGCACGGTCCGCGAAGAACTGTTGGCCACGGTCCTGCATGAGCTGACCCACATCTACGACCGCGCCCGCCTGTGGCCGGCCGCCGAGCGCCAGGTGATCTCGCGCTGCAAGCGCCAGCAGGGCACGCTCGGCAAGGTCGGACTGCCGGAAGACTGCCGAGGCCAGGCCGAACGACGTTTCACCTTGAGTGACGACCCACGCCTGCTCGACCTGGCCGGCTGGCCGCAATACGTCGGCCGCCGTGGCGAGCGCGAGCAGCACAACGGTCAACTCGTGCGCAGCCCGGACAGCTACGAGCTGAGCAGCCCGAAAGAGTTCATCGCGGTCAACATGGAGTACTTCCTCCTCGACCCCAGCTATGGCTGCCGCCGCCCGGCACTGAACCAGTACCTGCGCGACCACTTCGGTTGGGCGCCGCAACAGGACGCCTGCGCCAAGGGGCTGCCGTTCCTCAACGCCGGCAACGACTTCGCCCGTCAGCCACTCGGCGAGATCGATCCCGAACGGGTCTATGAGGTCGACTACCTGCTGGCCGAAGCCAACCAGAACTGGGTCAGCCGCTGGGGCCACAGCATGTTGCGCCTGGTAATCTGCGCCCCTGGCCGGCCACGTGGGCCGGCATGCCGGCTCGACCTCGACCAGCACCTGGTGCTGTCGTACCGTGCCTTCGTCAACGATGTGCAGCTGTCCAGCTGGGACGGCCTGGTCGGCGCCTACCCCTCGCGCCTGTTCGTGCTGCCACTGGGGCAGGTGATCGACGAGTACACCAAGACCGAACTGCGCAGCCTGGCCTCGGTACCGATCAAGCTCAGCCGCGCTGAAATCGAGAACCTGGTGCGCCAGGCCGCTGAAATGCACTGGAGCTATGACGGCAACTACTACTTCCTGTCCAACAACTGCGCGGTGGAGTCGCTTAAGCTGCTACGCAGCGGCACCGGTAATCCTGGTTTCAACGACCTGGACAGCATCATGCCCAATGGCCTGCTCGAGGTCATGAAGGGCAGGGGGCTGGCCGATACCCGCGTGCTGGACGACCCAAGGGAAGCATTGCGCCTGGGTTATCGCTTCGACTCCTACCGCGACCGCTACCAGGCCATGTTCGACGTGCTGCGCAAGCATCTGCCGATCAAGCAGACCGCCGTGGAGGACTGGCTGGCCCTGGACGCCGAACAGCGCCGCCAGTGGTTCGACCGCGCCGACCTGCGCACCAGCGCCGCCTTGCTGCTGCTCGAGCAGGCCAGCCTGCGGCGCCAGCTGTTGCTGGCCCAGGACGAGGTCAAGCAACGCTACCTGAATGGCCGCGCGCTCAAGGACGGCAGCTTCGACAAGGCCAATGAGACCCTGCAGGCGATGCTGGCCAACAGTGGCTTCCTCAGCCGCCCGGCTGAGTTGCTGGGGGCCGGTGGCTATGGTTTGCCACAACCTGAAGAGCGCAAGCAGCTGGAGCAGGTGAGCAGCGAACGCCAGGCACAGCTGCTGCGCCTGAGCACCGACCTGGACCAGCAGGTGAGGGCGCTGCTGGGGCCGGAGCGGGGCCGGGCGATCAAGGCGGTGGAAGCCAATATCAAGCAAGTGGGTGAGCACCTGCGGGCCTTGCACAAGGCCGCCGGGGGCCTGCAACTGCCGTGATGTCGAATCGCACCGGGCCCCTGTAGGAGCGGCTTCAGCCGCGAATTGGACACCGCAGTACCAGCACCAGCTTCGCTGGTGATCGCGGCTGAAGCCGCTCCAACAGGGAAATGCGTGACACAGATAGCAACATCACAGGTGCTCTTCGTCTTCCGAAGGCAACCCGTCATCCACCTTCAACCACGGCAATCGGCTCCCCACCCAGATATGCCGGTTCGGCCGCACCCGCTGCGGATGATCCAGCGTCGCCACCGTCACATCGATGGTCTGCGGGCTGAGCGTGGTCACCAATGCCACATGCGCGCCACAAAGCCCACAGAAATACCGGCTGCAACTGGCGGGCGCCACGTAGCGCTGCGGCGACCCCGACAACCACTGGAAACCCGCAAGGGGCACGCTGACCCAGGTCACCAGGGTGCCGCCACTGACCCGCCGGCAAATCGAACAATGGCAATGGGCGACATCGCCCAGCTCACCCTCCAAACGGTACCGCAGCGCGCCGCAATGGCAGCCGCCTTCCTCGACATTCGACATCGAATCGACCTCCCGTCGCCTCGTACCGGGCGAAAGCTGGCTGAAAGCTTGCCCACATAGGATAGCGCCACCACCGGCAGCAGACCGGTCAGCCAGGGCACCCGGAAACTTCCGCGCCCGGCCCAATCAACAACAACAATGGTGATTCTGATGTTTTCCTGTGCCCGCCTTTTCGCCGTACCCCTCCGCCTGCTCCCCGCGCAGCGCCTGACGCGCTGATCCGCCCGAATCGTCCTTCCTTTCGCCGCGCCACGCCTGGAGTACCGCCATGCTGACCTTCCTCGGCTTCGCCATGGTCATCACCTTCATGTACCTGATCATGACCAAGCGCCTGTCGGCCTTGATCGCGCTGATCCTGGTACCGATCCTGTTCGCCCTGTTCGGTGGTTTTTCCGCCAAGATCGGCCCGATGATGCTCGAAGGCATCAGCAAGCTCGCGCCCACCGGCGTGATGCTGATGTTCGCCATTCTCTATTTCGCCCTCATGATCGATTCCGGCCTGTTCGACCCGGCCGTGCGCAAGATCCTCAAGCTGGTCAAGGGCGACCCGCTGAAAGTCTCGGTCGGCACCGCCGTGCTGGCCTTGGTGGTGTCCCTCGACGGTGACGGCGCCACCACCTACATGATCTGCTGCGCCGCCATGCTGCCGCTGTACAGCCGCCTGGGGATGAGCCCGCGGATCATGGCCGGCCTGATCATCCTCGCCGGCGGGGTGATGAACATGACCCCATGGGGTGGCCCCACCGCCCGCGCCGCCAGCGCCCTGCACGTGGACCCGTCGGACATCTTCGTGCCGATGATCCCGGCCATGGCCTTTGGCGTGGCGGCGATCCTGGCCATCGCCTACTGGTACGGCAAGCGCGAGCGTGCCCGCCTGGGCGAACTGCACCTGCCGACCGACGACATCGACCATAGCGAGATCAGCGTGTCGCAGTTCCCGGAGGCCCGCCGGCCGAAACTTATCTGGTTCAACGGCGCCCTGACCGCCGCGCTGATGGTCGCGCTGATCGCCAGCCTGTTGCCGCTACCGGTGCTGTTCATGATCGCCTTCAGTATCGCCATGATCGTCAACTACCCGTGCCTGCAACAGCAGAAGGACCGAATCGCCGCCCACGCCTCCAGCGTGCTGGCCGTCAGCGGGCTGATCTTCGCCGCTGGCATCTTCACCGGAATCCTGTCGGGCACCGGCATGGTCGACGCCATGTCCAAGAGCCTGCTGGCGGTGATTCCGGAAGCGTTCGGCCCTTACATGGCGGTGATCACCGCCATCGTCAGCATGCCGTTCACCTTCTTCATGTCCAACGACGCCTTCTACTACGGCGTGCTGCCGGTGCTGTCGGAGTTCGCCAGCCACTATGGCGTCACCCCGGTGGAAATGGCCCGTGCGTCGATCGTCGGGCAGCCGGTACACCTGCTCAGCCCGCTGGTACCCTCCACCTACCTGCTGGTGGCCCTGGCTGGCATCGAGTTCGGCGATCACCAGCGCTTCACCCTCAAGTGGGCAGTGCTGGTGTGCCTGTGCATAATGTTCGGCGCGCTGGCCCTGGGGACTTTCCCGCTGTTCAGCAGTCTGTAATACAAGCGCATCATCCAACCGCAAAGCGCCCGCCATCAGGGCGCTTTGCCTTTACTGTTCGAAGGAATACACATGGAATGGCTGACCAGCCCGGAAATCTGGGTTGCCTTTTTCACCCTCACGGCCCTTGAGATCGTGCTCGGGATCGACAACATCATCATGATCTCGATCCTGGTCAGCCGCATGCCCAAGCACATGCAACCGCGCACGCGGATCTTCGGCCTGGCCCTGGCCATGGTCACGCGGATCATGCTGCTGCTGTCGATCACCTGGGTCATGCGCCTGACCGACGACCTGTTCCACGTGCTGGGCCAGGGCATCTCCGGGCGCGACCTGATCCTGTTCTTCGGTGGCCTGTTCCTGCTGTGGAAGAGCTCCCAGGAGATCTACCACGGCCTGGAAGGCGAGGACGAGAGCCCGGACGAGCCGAAAGGCGCGGGCGGCAAGTTCTTCTACACCATCATCCAGATCGCCATCATCGACATCGTGTTCTCCCTGGACTCGGTGATCACCGCCGTGGGCATGGTCTCCCACGTACCGGTGATGATCGCCGCGATCATCGTCGCGGTGCTGGTGATGATGCTCTGCGCCGGCACCATCAGCGACTTCATCGACAAGCACCCTTCGCTGAAGATGCTTGCGCTTTCGTTCCTGATCGTCGTCGGTACCGTGCTGATCGCCGAATCGTTCGATGTGCATGTACCAAAAGGCTATGTGTACTTCGCCATGGCCTTCTCGCTGGCGGTGGAGGCCATCAACATCCGTATGCGCACGGCGATGGCGCGTAAAAAGGGCAAGGAGCATGAGCCGGTGAAACTGCGCAAGGATATTCCCGGGCAGTAAGACCAGGTAGCGCTGCACGACAGAGGGCCCTTCGGGGCCCTCTGTCATTCGCGCCGCCATCTGTAGGAGCCAGCCTTGCTGGCGAACGGCCCCTCCCAAGATCGTTCGCCAGCAAGGCTGGCTCCTACAGGTTTCAAATATGTTTCACCCATGCCAAGCTGGCGCCAACCAGGCAAAACAACTAAAGCTTCAGTGAGCACTGATAAAACCGCCCACCCCCGGGCCAGGCTCGCCGCTTCACCCATTGGCCCCGCGCTGGGGCACAAGACAGAAGGGGGCCCCGAACATGCTGACCCTGCTCAACCTGCTTTCCGCCGTCGCCCTGCTGGTCTGGGGCACGCACATCGTGCGTACCGGCATCCTGCGGGTATTCGGCGCGAACCTGCGCCGGGTGCTGAGCCAGAACATGAACAAGCGCCCGCTGGCCTTCATCGCCGGCATTCTCGTGACCGCCATGGTGCAGAGCAGCAACGCTACCGCCATGCTGGTCACCTCGTTCGTCGGCCAGGGGCTGATGGCCATGACCCCGGCCCTGGCGATCATGCTTGGGGCCGACGTCGGTACCGCGCTGATGGCACGGGTGCTGACCTTCGACCTGTCCTGGCTGTCACCGCTGCTGATCTTCCTCGGGGTCATCTTCTTTCTTTCGCGCAAGCAGACCCGTGCCGGCCAGCTGGGTCGGGTAGGCATCGGCCTGGGCCTGATCATCCTGGCGCTGCAGCTGATCGTGCATGCTGCGGCCCCCATCACCCACGCCCAAGGGGTGAAGGTGCTGTTCGCCTCGCTGACCGGCGATATTCTCCTCGACGCCCTGGTCGGCGCACTGTTCGCGATGATCTCCTACTCAAGCCTGGCCGCCGTGCTGCTCACCGCCACCCTGGCCGGCGCCGAGGTGATCAGCCTGCCGGTGGCCATCGGCCTGGTGATCGGCGCCAACATCGGCAGCGGCCTGCTCGCCTTCCTCACCACCAGCCTGCAGAACAGCGCCGGTCGGCGGGTGGCGCTGGGCAGCCTGCTGTACAAGATGATCGGCCTGGTGCTGATCATCCCGGTACTGCACCCGCTGGTGGAGTGGATGGACAGCCTGAGCTTCAGCCCGCAGGAGCTGGTGATCGGCTTCCACCTGCTCTACAACACCCTGCGCTGCCTGCTCATGCTGCCCACGACCAAGCTCATGGGCCGTGTGTGCGACAGCCTGCTGCCTGAACGGGAGAGCGGCAACGGCCACTACCAACCTCGTCATCTCGACCCGACCGCCCTGACCACCCCAACGCTGGCCCTGGCCAACGCCGTACGCGAAACCCTGCGCCTGGGCGATATCGTCGACAACCTGCTGAGCGCCATGCTCGGCGCCCTGCGTGGCACCCAAGCCGCCATGCCCCAGCAAGTGCGGGCCATGAGTGAGGACGCCGAGGCCCTGTACAACGCCATCAAGCTGTACTTGGCGCAGATGCCGCGCGAAGACCTTGGTGAACAGGACAACCGGCGTTGGGCCGAGATCATCGAGCTGGCGATCAACCTCAAGCTGGCCAGCGACCTGATCGAGCGCATGCTGCGCAAGGTGCAGCAACAGAAGACCTCGCAGCGCCGCGAGTTCTCGCAAGTCGGTCTGGAAGAGTTGACCGGCCTGCAGGAGCAACTGCTGGCCAACCTGCGCCTGGGCCTGTCGGTGTTTCTCACGGCCGACCCGCAAAGCGCGCACCAGCTGCTGCGGGAAAAACGCCGCTTCCGCGCCCAGGAGCGGCGCCTGGCCCACGCCCATGTCAGCCGCCTGCAACGTAAAGTGGTGCAGAGTATCGAGACCAGTTCGCTACACTTGGAGCTCATCGCCGACATGAAACGGTTGAACTCTTTGTTCTGCAGCAGTGCCTATGTGGTACTGGGCGGCACCGATACCGGCGGGCTGATGCTCGACAGCGTGCCGGACGAAGCCCGCCAACCCTGAATTCACGCACCCCGGAGACCGAAGCTCGCCCATGCGTTGCCTGATGTTCGTTTGCCTGCTGATCTGCAGCCTGCCCAGCCTTGCCCTCGATCGCTCGCGGGTCGAAGGCTACCTGTTGCCCAACGGCCTGCAGGTGATCCTCAAGTCCGGCTACGAGCGCGACCATGTCTCGATCCGCCTGGTGGTGGGCGTCGGCCTTGACGATTTCGAGTGCGACCAGCGGGAGCTGCCGCACTTGCTCGAACACTTGCTGTTCAGCGGCATCGACGAGACCGGGGAGGGCGGCCTGGAAGAGCGCATCCAGGAACTGGGCGGGGAGTGGAACGCCTTCACCAGCAGCGCCGACACCACGTTCGTCATCGAAGCCCCCGCACGCAACCAACGCAAGGTGCTCGACCTGTTGCTCTCATTGCTGCGTGACACGCGCATCGACGCCAAGGCCCTGGCCACGGCGAAGAAGATCATCGAACGCGAGGACGGTGGCCACTATGGCCACCTGCAACGCTGGCTGGATCGCCAGGAGGTTGGCCACCCGGCCAGCGAACAGCTGGCGACGGAGCTGGGCCTCAAGTGCAAGGAGCGCTCCGATGTCGACGACATGACCCTCGAACAGGTCCAGCACCTGCGCGAACACTGGTACGTCGCCAACAACATGACCCTGATCGTCGTCGGCGGCCTCGACCGCCTGCTGCCGGCCTACCTGGAGCGAACCTTCGGCGAGCTGCCGGCTACCGAACCAGAAGAACGTCGCACGCTCGAGAGCATCAGCCAGCAGGCCGAACAGCGCCGCGACCTGACCCGCGGCTGGCTGGGCGACAGCGTCAAACTGCACTGGCTGTTCATCGAGCCCACCTTGGACAACGGCCACGACCAGACGCTGGAGCTGCTTTCGCGCTACCTGGACTGGGCCCTGTACGACCAGCTGCGCCTGCGCCACGGGCTGTCCTACGGCCCATCGGCGCAACGCGAGAGCTTCGGTGACAGCGGCATGCTCAGCCTCAATGCCGACCTCGAGCGCCAGGACATCGACGCCGCGGTGAAGGTGCTCACGCAGTTGTTCGACCACCTGCGCAAGCATGGCCTGGACCCGGACACCTTCGCCCGGATCAAGGAGGCGGCGATCGCCCGTGAAAGCTGGAGCACCCAGGGCAACACGGCGCTGGCCGATTATTACTGGGGGGCGCTCAACGATTACGAGAACGGACGCTTCAGCGACCCGATGCGCAAGCTGCGCCAGGTCACCCTGAAAGAGGCCGATGCAGCGTTGCGCGAGCTGTTGAAGGAGCCGGGGTACCTGCGGATCGAGAAACCACTGCTGGGGTATGACGAGCTGTATGGGCTGGTGGCATTGATACTGGGGCTGGTACTCGCCATCGGGTTGATCCGCCGGCGCCGCGTAATGGCGAATCGCCCCAGCGGTGCTACTCGGAAGTAGTGATTCGGCGGTATCCTGTGTCGACCTCTTCGCGGATAAATCCGCTCCTACAGGGTCCTTCACCACGAATCCTGTAGGAGCGGATTTATCCGCGAAGAGGCCGGCGCTGTTACCCATTCATCCTGTTGTAGACCCATGCCTCCACTACCCAACTTCGTCCTGCGCGTGATCGAACTGCTCAAGCGCTACCCCGGTGTCATCGCGCTCTACGGTTTCATCTCCGGTATCTGCAGCTTCATCCTGGTCGACCGCCAGGCCGGCCTGGCCAGCTGGATCGCCATCGTGATGCTGGTCAGCTGGGTCTGGCTGATGCTGGAGAACACCCTCACCGAGCTGTTCGCCCGCACCTTCAAGCGCGAGATCCCGCAGCCGCTGCTGCGCTTCGCGACGCAGATGATCCACCAGGAAAGCCTGTTCTTCGTCCTGCCGTTCTTCTTCATCACCACCACCTGGAACAGCGGCCAGCTGGTGTTCACCGGCCTGCTCGGCGCCGCCGGGCTGATCTCGATCATCGACCCGCTGTACCACAAGTGGCTGGCGCCACGGCGCTGGCTGTTCCTGGCGTTGCACACGCTGACGCTGTTCGCCGCGATGCTCACGGCGTTGCCGATCATCCTCAACCTGACCACCGCGCAGAGCTTCAAGCTGGCACTGGTCGCGGCCATGGTGCTGTCGTTCCCGAGCCTGGCCAGCAGCTTCCCGATCAACAACTGGCGCCGTGGCGTGGGACTGGTGCTGGTCACCCTGGCAGTGGGAGGCGGTGGCTGGCTGCTGCGCTCCTGGGTACCGCCGGCCACCCTGTGGATGACCGACGTGGCGATCAGCACCGAGGTGCTCAACCGCCAACCAGGCGCGTCGCTGGACGAAGTCGCCGCCAGCCGCATTCGCAGCGGCGGGCTGTACGCCTATACCGCGATCAATGCGCCGCGCGGGCTTAATGAACGCATCTACCATGTGTGGCAGCTCAACGGTAAAGAGGTCGACCGCATCGCCCTGGATATCCATGGCGGGCGCAAGGAGGGCTACCGCGCCTGGACCCACAAGCAGAACTTCCCGCCCAACCCGGTGGGCAAGTGGCAGGTGAGGGTGCTGACCGAGGATGGGCAGGTGATCGGGGTGTTGCGGTTCAAGGTGGTCGACGACACAGCACCCAAATAGGGCCCTGTTCGCCGGCAAGCCGGCGAACCGATCACATATTCAACAGCCCGCCCACCCTGCTGCGCTATGATCAGCCTCTATGCCCCCAGTCAGATGCATGGAGCCTATGACCGCCCCGAGCGCAATCCTGGACACCCAGCAGCAGCCCACCCGCCTGCACATTGCCGGCGACTGGACCCTGGCCCACTACGCCAGCCTCAAGCGCGAATGCGAGCGCCTGGGCAGCCAGTACGGCGATGACACCCAGGTCGACCTCAGCCAGCTGGGCCGACTCGACACCGCAGGCGCCTCGCTGCTAGCTGAATTGCTGGGCTCCGAACGCCTGTCACACTGCACTGACGACCTCCCCGACGCCAGCCGCGCCTTGCTCAAGAATGTCTACTGCTCGGTGCAGGACTACTGCATCCCGGTCAAACAGCCCGAGCAGCCGGTGCTGCTCTTGCTGCTGGCACGCATCGGCCGGGCGGTCGACCAACTGTGGCAGGACACCCGGCAGGTGCTGGGCTTCATCGGCCTGATCCTCGAAACCTTGCTGCTGCGCTTGTTCCAGCCCCACCGCTGGCGGGTCACGCCGGTGGTGGCGCATCTTGAGCAGACCGGCCTGGACGCCGCGCCAATCGTGGCCCTGCTGACCTTCCTGGTCGGCGCCGTGGTGGCCTTCCTCGGCGCCACCGTGCTGGCCGCGTTCGGCGCGACGATCTTCACCGTCGACCTGGTGGCGTTCTCCTTCCTGCGCGAATTCGCCGTGCTGCTGACCGCCATCCTCATGGCCGGGCGCACTGCCAGCGCCTTCACCGCGCAGATCGGCTCGATGAAGGCCAACGAAGAGATCGACGCCATCCGCACCCTGGGCCTGAACCCCATCGAACTGCTGGTGGTGCCACGGGTGCTGGCACTGCTGATCGCGCTGCCGCTGCTGACCTTCCTTGCCATGCTCTGTGGCCTGGTCGGCGGCGCGGTGGTCTGCGCCCTGACCCTGGATATCTCGCCAGCCATGTTCCTCTCGCTGCTGCAGAGCGACATCGGCGTGCAGCACTTCCTGGTGGGCCTGGCCAAGGCGCCGTTCTTCGCCTTCCTGATCGCCGCCATCGGCTGCCTTGAGGGCTTCAAGGTCAGCGGCAGCGCCGAGTCGGTGGGGGCCCACACCACTTCCGCCGTGGTGCAGTCGATCTTCGTGGTCATCGTGCTCGACGCAGTAGCCGCGCTGTTCTTCATGGAGATGGGCTGGTGACGGGCCGGGAAGCGGTGATCGAGGCGCGGGGCATCTGCAACCGCTTCGGTAGCCAGAGCGTGCACGAAAACCTCGACCTGGACCTGTACCGCGGCGAAATTCTTGCCGTGGTCGGCGGTTCGGGCAGCGGCAAGTCGGTGCTGCTGCGCAGCATCATCGGCTTGCGGCGGCCCAATGACGGCCAGGTCAAGGTGTTCGGCCAGGACCTGGCCACACTGGATGAAACCCAGCGTTCCCTGGTGGAGCGGCGCTTTGGCGTGCTGTTCCAGAAGGGCGCGCTGTTCTCTTCGCTGACCGTCACCGAGAACGTCGCCCTGCCGTTGATCGAGCACGCCGGGCTGTCGCGCGCCGACGCCGAGCACCTGGCCGGGGTGAAACTGGCCCTGGCCGGCCTGCCGATCAGCGCCGCCGACAAATACCCCGCGTCGCTGTCCGGCGGCATGATCAAGCGCGCCGCCCTGGCCCGCGCCCTGGCCCTGGACCCGGACATCCTGTTCCTCGACGAGCCCACCGCCGGCCTCGACCCGATCGGCGCCGCCGCCTTCGACCAACTGATCCTCACCCTGCGCGATGCCCTGGGCCTGTCGGTGTTCCTGATCACCCACGACCTGGACACCCTTTACACCATCACCGACCGGGTGGCGGTGCTGGCGCAGAAGAAGGTGCTGGTGGCCGGGCCACTCAGCGAAGTCGAGCAGACCGACGACCCGTGGATTCACGAATACTTTCACGGCCCGCGTGGCCGGGCGGCCGAAGACGCCGCCCTGCGCGCCCGCCAGGAGCGCTGAACAATGGAAACCCGAGCTCATCATGTCCTGATCGGCCTGGTCACCGTGCTGGTGGTGGCCGGCGCCATGCTGTTCGGCCTGTGGCTGACCAAGTCCAGCGTTGACACAGCGTTCAAGGACTACGAAGTGGTGTTCAACGAGGCAGTGTCGGGCCTGTCCCGTGGCAGCCCGGTGCAGTACAACGGCATCAAGGTCGGCGATGTCAGCAGCCTGCGCCTGGACCCGAAGGACCCGCGCCGGGTCCTGGCCCGCGTGCGCCTGAGCGGTGATACGCCGGTCAAGGAAGACACCCAGGCCAAGCTCACGCTGGCCGGGGTCACCGGCAACGCGTTCATCCAGCTCAGCGGCGGCACCCCGCACAGCCCCGAGCTCAAGGGCAAGGACGGCAAGCTGCCGGTGATCGTCGCTTCGCCCTCGCCAATTTCGCGCCTGCTCAACGACAGCAGCGACCTGGTGACCAACATCAACCTGCTGCTGCACAACGCCAACCAGATGTTCTCCGAGGGCAACATCGAGCGGCTGAGCAACACCCTGGCGAACCTGGAACAGACCACCGGCGCCTTCGCCAACCAGAAGGGCGGAATTTCCGCGGCCATCGAACAGCTGGCCCAGGTCGGCAAGCAGGCCAACGCCACGCTCGCCGAAACCCAGGCATTGATGCGCAACGCCAACGGCCTGCTGGGCAACCAGGGCAAGCAGGCGATCGGCAGCGCCGAGCAGGCCATGCAGGCGCTGGCCGAAAGCGCCGCCACCCTCAACAGCCTGCTCCAGGACAACCGTCAGTCCATCGACGACGGCGCCCAGGGCCTGAACCAGTTGTCCCCGGCGATCCGCGAACTGCGTGAAACCCTCAACGCGCTCAAGGGTATCTCCCGGCGCCTGGAGGCCGACCCCAGCGGCTACCTGCTGGGGCGCGACAACAACAAGGAGTTCCAGCCATGAACCCGTCCCTGCGCCTGGCCGCGCTGGCCGCCACCCTGAGCCTGGCGTCAGCCTGCTCGATCCTGCCTCAGGGCGAGCCTGTGGATATCTATCGCCTGCCGGTCGGGCAGACGGCCCGCGGCGCCTCGCCGCTGGACTGGTCGCTGCGCCTGAACAAGCCCCTGGCCAGCGAAGCCCTGGCCGGGCCGCGCATCGCGGTGATCCCCCAGGGTGACGTGATCAGCAGCTACAAGGGTGCGCGCTGGAGCGACCCGGTGCCCATGCTGGTACGCAACCGCCTGCTCGATGGCTTCCAGCGCGATGGCCGGGTACAACGCCTGAGCGCCGACGACAGCAACCTGCAGGCCGACTATGAGCTGGGGGGCGAATTGCAGGCCTTCCAGGCCGAATACCGGCCTGGAGGAAGCGTGGAAGTGGTGATCCGCTATGACGCGCGGCTGGTGCAGGGGCGCAGCCAGCGCATCCTCGCCAGCAAGCGCTTCGAGGTGCGCCAGCCGCTAGGCCAGTTGCAAGTGCCAGCAGTGGTCGCCGGCTTCGGCACGGCCAGCGACCAGCTGGCGCGCCAGGTGATCGACTGGACCGTCAGCCAGGTTCAGCCGAAGAACCAATAGCAGACGAAGATCGCCGCGATCACCCCGGACAGTTCGGCCAACAGGGCGCAGCCCACCGCGTGGCGTACTCGCTGGATGCCCACCGCGCCGAAATACACCGCCAGCACGTAGAAGGTGGTCTCGGTACTGCCCTGGATAGTCGCCGCCACCAGTGCCGGGAAGCTGTCCACGCCCTGGGTCTGCATGGTCTCGATCAGCATGGCCCGCGCCGCGCTGCCGGAGAACGGCTTGACCAGCGCGGTGGGCAGGCCCTCGACGAAGCGGGTGTCCAGGCCCATCCAGTTCACCGCATGGCGGATACCGTCCAGGGCCAGTTCGAGGGCACCCGAGGCGCGCAGTACACCGACCGCCACCAGCATCGCCACCAGGTATGGCAGCAGGCTCTTGGCCACGTCGAAGCCTTCCTTGGCACCCTCGACGAACGCCTCGTACACCTGCACCCGGCGCAACGCGCCGATCACCAGGAACAGGATGATCACGCCGAACAGCGTCAGGTTGCCGAGGATCGACGACAGGCTGGCCAGCGCGGCCGCCGACAGGGTGCCGAGGAAGGCCATGAATCCGCCCAGCAGCAGAGCGCCGGGGATCAGGTAGGCGAGCACCACCGGGTCCCACAAGCGCAAGCGCTGCATCACCGCCACCGACAGCAGCCCGACCAGCGTCGAGCAGCTGGTGGCCAGCAGGATCGGCAGGAACACCATGGTCGGGTCGGCCGCGCCTTGCTGGGCGCGGTACATGAAGATGGTCACCGGCAGCAGGGTCAGCGACGAGGCGTTGAGCACCAGGAACAGGATCTGCGCGTTGCTCGCCGTGGTGCTGCTGGGGTTGAGCTCCTGCAGCGAACGCATGGCCTTCAGCCCGATGGGGGTGGCGGCGTTGTCCAGGCCCAGGCCGTTGGCGGCGAAGTTCATGGTGATCAGGCCCAGGGCAGGGTGGCCGGGCGGGACTTCCGGCATCAACCGGGCGAACAGCGGGCCAAGCACCTTGGCCAGCCATTCGACGATGCCGGCCTTCTCGGCGATCTTGAGGAAGCCCAGCCACAGGGTCAGGGTGCCGAACAGCAAGACCATGACCTCCACCGACAGCTTGGCCATGGCGAAAATGCTCTCGACCATGGCGGCGAAAATGCCGGCGTTGCCACCCACCAGCCACTGGGCCAGGGCGGAGATGGCCGCCACCAGGAAAAAGCCGAGCCACAGGCCGTTGAGCATCCGTGTGTTCCCCCGTGAAAAATGCCCGAATGATAGCGCAAACGCTCACCCCCCTGTAGGAGCCGGCTTGCCGGCGAAAGGGCCGACACGGTGCCTGGCACCGGCTATGCTGGTGTTCGCCGGCAAGCCGGCTCCTACGGGGCAGCGGAATGCAAAAAGCCCCGACAGGTCGGGGCTTTTCGTTCAGCGCAAAGGCTTACTGGTTGACGGTCTTGCCCGCCACCACGGCCTCGCTCTTGCCTTTGTCCAGCACCAGCGACTTGTAGTACGCCTCGCCTTTCTCGGCGTCGTACATACCCTGCCACTTGGCGATGACCACGGCGGCCAGGGCATTACCCACCACGTTCAGCGCGGTACGGGCCATGTCCATGATGCGGTCGACACCGGCGATGAAGGCCAGGCCTTCCAGCGGGATGCCCACGCTGCCCAAGGTGGCCAGCAGTACCACGAAGGACACGCCCGGCACGCCGGCGATACCCTTGGAGGTGACCATCAGGGTCAGCACCAGCAGCAGCTGCTGGCTCCAGGACAGGTCGATGCCGTACAGCTGGGCGATGAAGATCGCCGCGATGCTCTGGTACAGGGTCGAACCGTCGAGGTTGAACGAGTAGCCGGTCGGTACCACGAACGAGCAGATCGACTTCGGCGCGCCGTACTTCTCCATCTTCTCGATCACGCGCGGCAGCACGGTCTCGGAGCTGGAGGTGGAGTAGGCGAGGATCAGCTCGTCCTTCATGATGCGCATGATCTTGATGACCGAGAAGCCGAACACGCGCGCCACCAGGCCCAGCACCATGAAGGCGAAGAAAGCGATGGCGAAGTACACCAGCAGCACCAGCTTGGCCAGCGGCAGCAGCGAGGCGAAGCCGAAGTTGGCGACGGTGGCGGCGATCAGGGCGAACACGCCGATAGGGGCGTAGTTCATGATCATGTGGGTGACCTTGAACATGGTCTCCGACACGCCCTGGAAGGTACGCACCAGCGGCTCGCGCAGGTCGGCGTTGAGGCTCGACAAGCCCATGCCGAACATGACCGAGAAGAAGATGATCGGCAGCATCTCGCCACGCATCAGCGCCGCGAAGATGTTCGACGGGATCAGGTTGAGCAGGGTTTCGATGAACGCGTGCTCATGCTGCACCTCGGCCGCGGTGGCCTGGTACTTGGAGATGTCGACGGTGCCCAGGGTGCTCATGTCGATGCCGGCACCCGGGTGGAACACGTTGGCGAGAACCAGGCCGACAACGATGGCGATGGTGGTCACCACCTCGAAGTAGATGATGGTCTTCAGGCCAATGCTGCCCAGTTTCTTCGCGTCGCCAACCCCGGCGATGCCCACGATCAGCGACGAAATCACGATCGGGACGACGATCATCTTGATCAGGCGAATGAAGATGTCGCCAGCGGGCTGGAGGACGTTGCTGATCCACCATGCCTTTTCCGCACTGAAATGATTCAGTAGCGCGCCGACTGCAACGCCCAGCAACAGACCTATCACGATCTGCCAGGCGAGGCTCAGTTTTGCCTTCTTCATGTCATTACCCTTTGTTGTAGTGGTCACGGGCACCAAGCGGAAAGCCGCGTCCCAGAGCTGTTAACAGCATTTTGGTTGCAGAGCTTGCCGTCCGGTGACCCCATGTAAGGACACCGCGAGCGAATGTTTCAGGCGCTCGGGCCAGGGAAAAAGGCGGCAACTATTGCGATGGGAAGGGGGGCAGTCTAATGCCGGAAACGACTACCCTATGCCGAATCGGCATGAGACTCAACCTGCAAATCGGGCATCGCCAACGCCTTGATTTTCAACGTTCGGATTTCCGAACAAGACCAAAGCGCCATTTTTCGGCAGATTTAGAGGTATGCATGCGGGGGTTCGAATGGCGTGTTCGACAATCCGAATGGCTGAAATGCCATCTGACCTGACCTATCGGACAGCCCAAAAAATTTCGATATACGGTCGAGACAAAATGTGTCTTGGTAAGAAGTCGTACATATATAAGGAAGAATCCCTACATCAGGCGCTTCGGAAGCCAGACCGGTCAGCGCATCGTGCTCGACACGGCCGATCTGCAGCTTCCGATGCCACCCTCTCCTGACCCGGCCCATCGCGGAGGTACTCCTTGTACCCCTAGGCCACTCCGACCCTGCAACAGTCAGAACGGCCCGGCCCCCTGGTCATGCGCAGCCCGTCCTCGGGGCCGCGCATCATAGAAGCCAGAACGATAAAAAGGTTCAGCTTCCATTGCGTGACAGTGCGCGACCGTTGGTCAGTACCAGTTCGGGTCGCGCTTGAGCTGTTCGCGCAGCAACGCTTGCATGCCGTCGTCCGGCTTGCCGAGCCAGCGGTACTCGGCATGACGGGTCGGTGACTTGTCGGCGGGCAGGCCTTCGGGTACTTCCACGAGCATTCCGTAGGCGTGCTCCTTGTCCCAGCTGAAGGCCACGATCAACCGTTTGTAGGTGCAGTTGCCCTCGGACTCGCAGAGCGGGCCGACCAGGTACTTGTCACCGTCCTCGGTCGCTGCGGACATCTGCAGCGGGGCGCTGCCACTGAGGTTGATCACCCACTCGGGCAGGCGCTCCTCGCCTTTGATCGTGTCCTGCCAGGTTTCCCGGTATTCGGGGTCCGTGCCCAACAACTGGTCGGCACGGACCTGGCCGTCATTGGCCGCCATCGCCGCCGTACCGGCGCCCAGCAGCAGGGCGCCGGCCAGGGCAGTGCAAAGCATCCGGCTCATGGTTCAACCCCTGCCGCGTCCGAAGAAGAAGGAAGCCACGAACAGCACCAGGAAGATAATGAACAGGATCTTCGCGATACCGGTCGCGGCGCCCGCGATACCACCGAAGCCCAGTACCGCGGCGACAATGGCGATGATCAGGAAGGTGATGGCCCAACTCAGCATGATGTCTCTCCTTTCTTGTGCGAAATCAATCGTTGTCTGGGGTTCAGAACACCCAGCGGTCCTGGGGCACGATGTTCTCGACGGCGGCAGGCGTGGCGTCGGGGGCGGGCAGTGGTTCGGCCGCCTTCACCAGGGTGCTGGCATGATTGGCCTTCAACTGGGTCAACAGCGCGGTCTGCATCGCCACCTGTTCGGCCAGGCGGGCGGTCTGCAGGCTGTAGTAGAACTGCCCGGCCGCCAGGGTGAGCAGCACGGCCATGGCGAGGAACAGCAGCTGACGCAGGGGTTGGGTGGCACTCTGCGTGCTGTTGATGGGTTGGCGATTCATGCCGGCTCCTCCTGCTGGACCTGTTGTCTGTCTTGAGCAGAGAGTTGCAGCCTGCATGCCAGCCTTTCATTCGCATAAAATTGCTTTTAAATCAGATATTTAGTTGTTTTTTAAGCAATCACTGGGGACGTATCCTGCACGATGCGCATTTATGCGCCGTGCACTTTGCACGATTCACCACCGTGTCATCAGGGGAGGATCGGCGAAAGTGATGCAGCGCTTGTGAAATCGAGCGCCGCCCGCGCGGCGCATCGCGGATGAATCCGCTCCTACATCTATTGCAACCTGCCACACCTGATGTTTATCGGTTGGCGCACTTGCCTGTAGGAGCGGATTCATCCGCGATGCGCTGCGCAGCAGCGCCGATTCTCAAAAACACCACAGCCCACACAAGCGCACAAACCCATGATTTTCAGGCACTTGGTCATCATTCCGGCAAGCGGCTAGCATGCAGTCAGACGAATCAATCAGAATCAACCATGCAACTTGCCCGATTTTTCCGACACTAATTGAGACCAACCCCAAAGGAGCGCAGCAAATGGAATCAGCCCAGGACAACCAAGGCCGCATTCTGCTGGTGGACGACGAGTCCGCGATCCTGCGCACCTTCCGTTACTGCCTCGAAGACGAAGGCTACAGCGTGGCCACCGCCAACAGCGCTGCCCAGGCCGAGACCCTGCTGCAGCGCCAGGTGTTCGACCTGTGCTTCCTCGACCTTCGTCTGGGCGAGGACAACGGCCTCGATGTCCTGGCACAGATGCGCATCCAGGCCCCCTGGATGCGGGTGGTGATCGTCACCGCGCACTCCGCCATCGACACCGCAGTCGACGCCATCCAGGCCGGTGCCGCCGACTACCTGGTCAAGCCCTGCAGTCCCGACCAGCTGCGCTTGGCCACGGCCAAGCAGCTGGAAGTGCGGCAGCTGTCGGCGCGCCTGGAAGCCCTCGAAGGCGAAGTGCGCAAACCCAAGGATGGCTTGGATTCCCACAGCCCGGCCATGATGGCCGTGCTGGAAACCGCCCGGCAGGTGGCGACCACCGACGCCAACATCCTCATCCTCGGCGAGTCCGGCACCGGCAAGGGGGAGCTGGCCCGTGCCATCCATGGCTGGAGCAAGCGTGCACGCAAGGCCTGCGTGACCATCAACTGCCCATCGCTCAACGCCGAGCTGATGGAAAGCGAGCTGTTCGGCCACACCCGCGGGGCGTTCACCGGTGCCAGCGAAAGCACCTTGGGACGCGTCAGCCAGGCCGATGGCGGAACGCTGTTTCTCGACGAGATTGGCGATTTTCCCCTCACCTTGCAGCCTAAGTTGCTGCGCTTCATCCAGGACAAAGAATATGAACGGGTCGGCGACCCGGTCACCCGCCGCGCCGATGTGCGCATCCTGGCGGCGACCAACCTCAACCTTGAGGAGATGGTCCGTGAAAACCGCTTCCGCGAAGACCTGCTATACCGCCTGAATGTCATCACCTTGCACTTGCCGCCCCTGCGCGAACGCAGCGAGGACATCCTGACCCTGGCCGACCGCTTCCTGGCCCGCTTCGTCAAGGAATACTCGCGGCCAGCCAAAGCCTTCAGCGACGAGGCCCGCGCGGCATTGCTCAACTACCGCTGGCCGGGCAACATCCGCGAGCTGCGCAACGTGGTCGAGCGCGCCAGCATCATCTGCCCCCAGGAGCGGGTGGAGATCAGCCACCTGGGCATGGGCGAGCAACCCGCCGGCAACACGCCACGAGTCGGCGCCGCCCTGAGCCTGGAAGAACTGGAGCGCGCTCACATCGGCGCGGTGCTGGCCACCAGTGACACCCTCGACCAGGCCGCCAAGACCCTGGGTATCGACGCCTCCACGCTGTACCGCAAGCGCAAGCAGTACAACTTATGAAATGGCCGATGAAGCTGCGCACGCGCCTGTTCCTCAGCATCTCGGCGCTGATCACGGTGGCGCTGCTCGGGCTGCTGCTGGGCCTGGTCAGCGTGATGCAGATGGCCACCCAGCAACAGCGCCTGGTCCAGGACACCACCCACTCGCTGGACCTGGGCCTGAGGCTGCGGCAGAACCTGGGCGAGCAGTTGAACCTGATGCTCGACGAGGACACCAACCCGAACAACCTGGTCACCCTGCAGGACCAGTTCCAGACGTTGCTCAACCAGGGCCTGGAGCAGGGCGGTGAGCGTACCGGCTTCAGCAAGGCTGCCAGCAACTACCAGGCATTCGTCCAGGCTTACCGTGAAAGCCCGGCCCCCGCGCGCAGCATGGGCGTCGAGCAACCACTGGGAGCCGCCTTCAACCAGGTCCGCGCCGACTTGCTCGACTCCCATCGGCAGGCACTGGAACACATCATCCGCAGCGAAGAGAAATCCCGCGACCACGCCCTGCTGGTCAGTGGCCTGCTGGGCCTGATGGGCCTGACAGTGCTGGTGCTGGGCTTCATCACCGCGCACAACATCGCGCGCCGCTTCGGCCAGCCGATCGAGGCACTGGCCAAGGCCGCCGACCAGGTTGGCCAGGGCAATTTCGACGTCACCCTGCCGGTGACGCAAGCCACCGAGCTGAACCAGCTGACCCGCCGCTTCGGCCTGATGGCCGACGCCTTGCGCAAGCACCAGGCCACCAACATCGACGAACTGCTCGCCGGCCAGCAGCGCTTGCAGGCGGTACTCGACAGCATCGACGACGGCCTGCTGATCATCGACCGCCAGGGCCGCCTGGAACACCTCAACCCCGTGGCCCAGCGCCAGCTCGGCTGGGACCCCGGCCGCCTGGGCATGAGCCTGGCCGAAGCCCTGCAGCGCCCGGAACTGGAACAGCAGCTGCGCCAGGTGCTGCGCGGCGGCAGCCTGGACCGGCCACCGGACGACCTGAATCTGGAAGTGGACGAGGAAAGCCGCCTGCTGACCTACAGCCTGACCCCGGTCAGCCACCCCCAGGGGCCGATCCTCGGTGCCGTGATGGTGCTGCACGATGTCACCGAGCAGAGAGCCTTCGAGCGCGTGCGTAGCGAGTTCGTCCTGCGTGCATCCCATGAGCTGCGCACACCGGTCACGGGGATGCACATGGCCTTCGGCCTGCTGCGCGAACGCATCAGTTTCCCGGCCGGCGCCCGAGAGAACGACCTGCTCGACACCATTGCCGAGGAAATGCAGCGCCTCACCCAACTGATCAACGACCTGCTGAACTTCTCCCGCTACCAGAGCGGCCTGCAAAAGCTGGAACTGGCCCCCTGCGCCCTCGACGAGCTGTTCGAGCGGGCCCAGGCACGCTTCGCCGAACAGGCGGCGAACAAGCAGATCGAGCTGCTCCGCGAACTGGAGCCGCCCCTGCCACGCATCCAGGCCGACGCGGCGCAGCTCGACCGGGTGCTGGACAACCTGCTGCACAACGCCATCCGCCATACCGCCAGCGGCGGACGCATCCGCCTGCATGCGCGGCGCCATGCCGAGCGGGTGATCATCAGCGTCGAGGATAACGGCGAGGGCATCGCCTATGGGCAGCAGGGGCGGATCTTCGAGCCGTTCGTGCAGGTCGGCCGCAAGAAGGGCGGGGCTGGATTGGGGCTGGCGCTGTGCAAGGAGATCGTGCAGCTGCATGGTGGCCGCATGGGCGTGTTCTCACGGCCGGGGCAGGGGACGCAGTTCTACATGGCGCTGCCTGTCTGAACCCGCGATGCAGGCATCACCCTGTATGGCACCCGCTTCGCGGGTGATCGCGGCTGAAGCCGCTCCTACGGGCGAGCGCCGCAGATGCCTCTATTCAAGGCTCATCATCGATCCGCCGCCCCGCCACCCGGCGCCCCCGGGTGATCAGCTCGACAAACTGGCGGGCGTTGAGCGGGTGGGCGAACAACCATCCCTGCCCGTAGTTGACCCCTTCACTGTTGAGCAATTCCGCCTGGTCCTCCGACTCGATCCCTTCGGCGATCACCCGCAGGTGCAGGTCGTGGGCCATGCGGATGATGTGCGGCGCCACGCCGCTGCTGGCAGCATCGTGCCCCAGGGCGTCGATGAAGGCCTTGTCGATCTTCAGGCAATCCACCGGCAGGGTCTGCAGGTAGGCCAGGCTGCAGTAACCCGTGCCAAAATCATCGATCAGCACCTGATGCCCCACGGCGCGCAAGGTCTGCAGGTTGTCCCGTGCGACAACCACATCGATAAGGCCGCGCTCGGTGACCTCGAAAGCGATCTGGCTGGCGGCCACCCGGTGCTGGGCCAGCAGTCGCTGGGCCACGCGACCGATGCGCGGCTCCATGACATCGCAGGCCGCCAGGTTGACCGAGATATACAGCCAGGAATTGGCGCGTAGCAACTGGCCGAGCTGCTCCAACACCCGCTGCAGCACGAAATCGGTGATCTCGCGGATCTGCCCGGTGTTCTCCGCCAATGGGATGAACAGCTCGGGGCTGGTCAGGCTACCGTCCGGGCGCCGCCAGCGCACCAGCGCCTCGGCACCGACGCAGCGGCGGCTGTCCAATTCGAAGATCGGCTGATAGAGCACCTGCAACTCGCCCCGGCGCAGGGCCTGTTGCAGCTCCGAACTCATCGAGCGGCGCTGCTGGATCAACTGCAACACCAACCAGCCGATACACCCGGCCAGCACCACGCTGCCCGGAAACAGCAGCCAGAGCAGACCGTTGAGCCTGAGCGGCATGCTGGCCCGAGGGGCGATCAGCACCAGTTGGTAGTCCGGCGACTTGGTCGACATGAGGTAGACCAGGCGGTCGGGCAATTCGAGCAACGATTTGTGCAAGGACGGTGGCCAGTCAGCGGTCGGCGGCCAGCGCTGTTCCGGGCCCAGCACCGGGATCGCGCGGTTGCCACGGTCGAGTACCACCAGCAGGCTGCCACCGGGAGGCAGGTCGACCACATCGGAAAGGTGGCCCCGGGAAGTGGACACCAGGAACCTGCCGCGCCCAAGCATGAGCGCGGCAAGGTTGTCATTGGGTTCGGTGGTGGTGTTCAGCCAATAGCTGTAGGTGGGCCCGCGGATATCCGGCCTGCGCAGCGAATCGACCTGTCGATCCACCCCCCGGCTGGAACAGCTGTCCCGGCCATCCACATAAGCCGCCTCATAGATGAAGCGCGACTTCAGTGCCACCTGCTGCAATTGCTCGAGCATCGCCGGGCCGCAGCCGCGCAGGTTCTGCCCCTCGAGCTGGTCGACCCCCTCACGCAACTGGCCGAACACTTGTTCCAGGCGATCCAGGAAACGCTCACCCCGCGCGTTCATCTGTTCGATTTCGCTTTGCTTCATCTGTTGCAGGGTCAGGCCGACGCTGGCGGCCAGCAACAGGGCGGCGCTGGCCAGTGCCGCGATCACGGCAAGCAGCCACGGATGGTAAAAAAATTGGCGCATCGAAGCGATCAGGGCAGACATGCGCGGCATCCGGTTGATTACCAAAGGTATAGCAACGGAATGGACGATCGGCCTGGCCGTTTGGCGCGCCACTCGAGGGGGCAGCCCCTCGAGGCGGGGTCACCGCTTGCGGTTGAGCACCTGCAGCATCGCGGCGGTCTGGGCGTCCGGCATGCCGTCGAAGCGCTGCGGGCGGAAGCGCATCTGGAACGCCGCGATCACATGGCGGGTCGACACATCCAGGGTGCCGGTCTGCTCGATGGCATAGCCGAAGCGCACCAGCTGCTGCTGGTACCAGCCGATGCTGGGTGGGTTGACCTCGAAATACGCCTGCTGCCGCGCCACCGCGCCAGCCTCCGGCCAGACCCCAAGGCCGGCGTCGGCCAGGCGCTTCCAAGGGAACAGTGGGCCTGGGTCAAGCTTGCGCAGCGGCGCGATGTCGCTGTGCCCGATGATGTGCCGGGGGTCGATGTTGTTGCGCTTGACGATGTCCTTGAGCAAGGCAATCAACGACTGGACCTGCGCCTCGCTGTAGGGGTGCCAGACCCGACCGTTCGGCGTGTCGGTGTAGCCCTGGTTGACGATTTCGATGCCAATGGAGCTGGAATTGAGCCAGGTACGCCCCTGCCACTGGCTGTCGCCGGCGTGCCAGGCCCGGCGGTTTTCATCCACCAGTTGATAAACCGTGGCCGGCCCGTCGCCGATCAGGTAGTGGCTGCTGACTTCGCCATGGGTAAGCAGGGCGAGGGAGCGCTCCAGCGACGCATTGGTGTAATGCAGGACGACGAACTGGATACGGCTGTCCTGGTTGGCCGAAGGGTGACTGCGATCGATGCGCAGGCCACTGGAGCAACCAGCAAGGGTGAGTAGAAGCAGGGCGGTGATGAGTTTTTTCATTGCAGGACGCACGTCAGGGTAAGCGACAACAGCGCTACAGTATAACGTGCTAAGGGAGGGATATCGCTGTGAATGCGCAACGCCTTGTTACGCACCCCCGCAGTCCGGCTACCCCTGTTCGATGCGGTTTCGTCCTTTGTCCTTGGCCCGATACAGTGCATCATCCGCGCGCTTGAGCACTTGGTCGCCACGCTCACCGGAGCGGAAGGCGCTGATACCAATGGACGCGGTAATCACCACGCGCTCGCCCTTGAAGTGGAACGGGCAGGCTTCGATCGCCGCGCGCAGCGTCTCGGCGACCTGCACCGCCGCGGGAGGCGAAGTCTGCGGCAACAGCAGGACGAACTCCTCGCCGCCGAAACGGGCGATGAAGTCGCGGCCGCGCAGACGCTTGCGCAACTGGTCGGCGACGATCTTCAGCACCTTGTCGCCGGCCAGGTGGCCATAACCGTCGTTGATGCGCTTGAAGTGGTCGAGGTCGAGAATGGCCATGGCCAGGTGCCCGCCGTTCTCCTGCCAGTCGAGCACTTCATGCTCGACCCGCTCCGACCAGGCGGCGCGGTTGGGCAGGCCCGTGAGGGGATCGATCATCGCCTTCTGCCGCTGCTCCTCGAGGTGCTCGCGGTAGCCGAGGGCTTCCTGCTCCATGCTCGCCACCCGCTCGGCCAACCCTTGCAGACGGCCAGCCAGCTCCTGTTCACGACGGTCACGCTCATGCTGGTGTTCATCCATGGTCACCAGCAAACCCTCGAGACGGTTCTCCAGGATGTGCTTGAGGCTGTCCACGTCGGCGGCGCCCTGGACACTGCTCTGCAGGCCATCGACCTGCTCGCGCAACTGGTTGTCCAGCTCACGGGCGGCGGAGCTGTTGTCGGCGTGGCCGGCACTGGCTTCGTGCAGGTGGCTCTGGAAGGTTTCCAGGCGCTCGTTGAGTTGCTGCAGATAGGCTTCGAACTCGTGCTGGCCGCTGTCGGTAATGGCCAGCATGAGCACGGCCAGGTCGTCCAGCACCGGGATCAACTCGTACCAGTTAAGGCCGCGGGCAACGCGTTCGCGCATCTCCAGGGCCTGGGCCTTGTGGCGCTCGGGCAGGCTGAGGTCGTCGAGCAGGCCGATCAGGGTCTGCTCGATATGGGCCGCCACCTGACTGTACGGGGGCTCGACCGCATCGGGGAGGGCGTAGGGGCCGTCTTCTCCCTCGATGATATCCGCGAGCGCAGGGAGTTGTGCCGGCTCGACGTCTTCGGCGGGTTGCTCCTCGGGCTCGACACTGGCAAGTTCGGGCGCTGGTGCTTCCTCGACTACCGGGGCGGGCTCAGGCTCCGGCACAGGCGCAGGCGCGACAGGAATCACCGCGACGGTTTCGACCAGCGCGGGGCCTGGTAGCTCGATGTCCGGCTCAGGTTCGGGCTCTTCCTCCACCGCAGGCGCAGGCACAACGTTCAGGGCATGCAGTTCGTCCGCATCCTGAGGCAGGGTGGGTTGTACCGCGGGAGCCTCGGCAGGGACCGGTGCGAGCGCCGGAGACGTCACTGCGACAGCCGTCGTGGCCATCTCGGCCTGAGGCTCGTCACGCCCGCCGAACAGGCGCTGGAGAAACCCCGGCCTGGCTTCCTCGTCAGGCTTTTGCACCGCGTTGAGGGCGCGCCCCTGCAAGCCGCTGAGCTCGCCCAGCAGCGGAGGCAGTTCACGGGACTGGCTGACGCCGCCATCCAGTTTCTTCGCCAGCTTCTTCAGCGGGCGCGCCACTTCCCCAGGCAGGGGCAGCGTCTGCAATTGAGTCACCAGCGCAGTCAGCGCGTCGCTGACCTGGGTCATGCGCGTTTCACGGCGTTGCTCGGAGTCGAGCACGGCCTTTTCCAGGCGTGGGATCAGCCCGGCAAGCCCGGCGTCCATATTGTCGCTGCGGATGACCTCGCGCATTTCCTTCATGCACTGGTCAACGATCTTGTCGCTACCTTCGGCCGCCAGGGTGCTGCGCACCAGGCCACGACGCAGCAAGTCGAGACGAGCGGCCCAGCGCCGTTCGAGCTTTTCCTGCTGTTCGATGCTTTTAAGGTATTTTTCTTTCCAGCGCTCGGCTTCTTCGGTCATGCCAGGATCCGCATCCGGTGATCGCATCTAGTCCTGTAATGACTCGATTTCGGCGAACAGACCGAAGACTTGAGTGCTGCAGGCGCTAGCTCAGGACCGGCAGCGTATCCACAGTCAAGGCTTCAGGCAATCGGATCTCGACGGCGACGGGCAGGTGATCGGAAATTGGCTGCGCCAGCACCTCGACGCGCTCCAGCGTCAGGCTCGGGCTGAGCAGGATATGGTCCAGGCAGCGTTGCGGGCGCCAGCTGGGGAAGGTGGCTTCGACCTGGGGTGCGATCAAGCCCAGGTCGCGCAGCGGCGAGTGATCGAGCAGGTCGGTGGCGTGGGTGTTCATGTCACCCATGAGAACCTGGTGCCGGTAACCGCCGATCAGCTCGCGAATGTAGGCCAGCTGCCGGGCACGGGTCTTGGCGCCCAATGCCAGGTGCATCATCACCACGATCAGCGCATCCTCGCCCTCGCCGAAACGCACCAGGATCGCCCCGCGACCGGCCGGGCCGGGCAGGGGATGGTCTTCCAGTTGCTGGGGCTTGAGGCGGCTGAGCACGCCGTTGCTGTGCTGGGCGAAACGCCCGAGGTTGCGGTTGAGCTGCTGGTACCAGTAGGGGAAGGCCCCCAGTTGCGCCAGGTGCTCGACTTGATTGACGTAGCCCGAGCGCAGGCTGCCGCCGTCGGCTTCCTGCAGGGCCACCAGGTCGAAATCGCTGAGCAGGTCGCCAATTTTCTGCAAGTTGCCGGAGCGGCCAGCGTGCGGCAGCAGGTGCTGCCAGCTGCGTGTCAGGTAGTGGCGGTAACGCTCGGTGCTGATGCCGACCTGGATATTGAAGCTCAGCAGCCGCAGGCGACCGTCCTCCGGCAGGCCAGGGGCCTGCAGGTGACGCTCGTTGACCTGCGGCTGGTGCAGGCCGATACCACGTGTAGAGCGGATCCGGCCCATGGCGGTCGCCGCTTACTTAGCGGCGCGCTCCTTGGCGATCAGCTGGTCGGCGACGTTCAGCACGCCTTCCGGACCACCTGCGGTACCCAGGTCGAAGCGGTACTTGCCGTTGACCACCAGGCTTGGCACACCGGTGATTTCGTACTTCTTGGCGAGCTCCTTGGCCTGCTTGACCTGGCCCTGGATAGCGAAGGAGTTGTAGGTGGCCAGGAACTTGTCCTTGTCCACGCCCTGGGTGGCCAGGAAGTCGGCCATTTCCTCAGGCTCCATCAGCTTCATGCGCTTGTTCTGGATGGCGTCGAAAACGGCGTTGTGGACGTTGTGCTCGACACCCATGGCTTCCAGCGTCAGGAACATCTGACCGTGTTTATCCCACGGGCCGCCGAACATGGCAGGGACGCGCTTGAAGTTGACGTCCTTCGGCAGCTTCTCAGCCCAAGGGTTGATGGTCGGTTCGAAGTGGTAGCAGTGTGGGCAGCCGTACCAGAACAGCTCGACGACTTCGATCTTGCCTGGCACGGATACCGGGACGGGGTTGCTCAGCTCGATATATTCCTTGCCGGCGGTTGCAGGCTCTGCGGCCTGTACGGCGGCCATACCGAATACGCTGGCGGCGACCAGCGCAGCGCTGAGAATCAGTTTACGCATGCTTTACTCCTGAGCAGTCTTTGGTCGCCTCGACGCGACCTGTGTAGGACAGGCCGGGAAGGGCTCGAGTTCTGTAGTGTAACGGCTACGGATAGAAAAAAGGGCAGCCTAGGCTGCCCTTTTCATCTTTAGCGCTGAAGCATTAACCGAATGTTAACGCCCGGACCTACAGGATCAGTGCAGGCCCTGGATGTAACTGGACAGGGCTTCGATATCCTTGTTGCTCAGCTTGCCGGCGATGGTGCGCATGGTCATGGCATCGCCGTCGTTGGTGCGGTTGCCTTCACGGAAGTCGGTCAGCTGCTTGCCGACATACTGCGCGTGCTGGCCGCCCAGATGCGGGAAGCCGGCCAAGGCGATGCCCGCACCGTTGGGAGAATGGCAACCGGTACAGGCCGGCATGCCCTTCTCGAGGTCGCCGCCATTGAACAGGGCGCGGCCACGTTCGACCAGTTTCGGGTCGGCGGCGCCGACGCTGCCTTTCTGGCTGGAGAAGTAGGCGGCGATATCGGCCAGGTCCTGGTCACTGAAGTTCGCCAGCATGCCGGTCATCTCCAGCACGGTGCGCTTGCCGGACTTGATGTCGTGCAGCTGCTTTTCCAGATACCGCTCGCCTTGGCCGGCGAGTTTGGGGAAGTTCGGTGCCAGGCTGTTGCCGTCAGGGTTGTGGCAGGCCCCACAGACAGCGGTTTTGGCCTGACCGGCAGCAGCATCGCCTTTGATGGGTTCCGCAGCACTTGCCGCACCTGCGACCCCCATGGTCAACAGCAGACTCACGAATAGTTTGTTCATCAGCTAATCCAACACGGCTAAGGGTGAAATGTTATGTATCGGGACTGCCGCTCATCCAAAGGATGACCAATCGGTAGTCCTCGGCACTGCAGTCCATGCACAATCCACGCGGCGGCATAGCCTTGAAACCCTGTGTAACATGTACCACCAGTTGCTCCATGCCTTGCGCCAGCCGTGGCTCCCAGGCTGCCCGGTCACCCTGCCTGGGTGCCTGTGGCAACTGTCCGGCGTGACAGGCCGCACAGCTGCGGTTGTACAACGCCTCGGGATCCTGTGTAGCCTGTGCGCTGAAAAACGGTAGGAACAAACCGACAGCTAGTAGCCATTTCGCCATGCGGAACGACCTGACAGGGTTGGGGGCCGCGCTGCGTTCTGTTGCGCGAGCTATTGTTCGACACCCCATGCTCATACACCTTCGCTGGGAGAATGAGCACACAAAAACTGGGGCATTATATACTTCCGCCATCCAAACGGAAACGACACCGCTTGCCGCGCCTGGGCCAACCGTTCCAGAGCTGGGCAACACCCACATCGGATATCCCATGCAAGTCAAGAACCCCATCCTCGGCCTCTGCCAGAAAGCCACATTCGCCCTCAGCGCCGCCAAGGTCGAACAATGCCCGGAAGACCAGGGTTACGAGGTGGCTTTCGCCGGCCGCTCCAACGCCGGCAAGTCCAGCGCCCTCAACACCCTGACCCACGCCAGCCTGGCACGCACCTCGAAGACCCCCGGCCGCACCCAGCTGCTGAATTTCTTCAGTCTGGACGATGAACGGCGTTTGGTCGACCTGCCGGGTTACGGTTATGCAAAAGTGCCGATCCCGCTCAAGCAACACTGGCAGAAGCACCTGGAGGCCTACCTCGGCAGCCGCGAGTGCCTGCGCGGGGTAATCCTGATGATGGATGTGCGCCACCCGATGACCGACTTCGACAAGATGATGCTCGATTGGGCCCGGGCCAGCGGCATGCCCATGCACATCCTGCTGACCAAGGCCGACAAGCTGACCCACGGCGCGGGCAAGAACACCCTGCTCAAGGTGCAGTCGGAGATTCGCAAGGGCTGGGGCGATAGCACGACCATCCAGCTGTTCTCGGCGCCCAAGCGTCTGGGGCTGGAAGAAGCCTACCGCGTGCTGGCGGACTGGATGGAGTTGGAAGACAAACCGGTGGCTTGAATCGTCATGGAACCTGTAGGAGCGGCTTCAGCCGCGAAACAGGCACCTCGGAACGTGGCACCCGCGCTGCGGGTGATCGCGGCTGAAGCCGCTCCTACAAAGATCGATGTCACCCCTGAATTCCGGGCAAAAAAAACCCCGGACTTCATATGGGGAGGGGGAAGTTCGGGGTTCAAGTCCGGACCGCTAGGGCGGGGTCCAGATATCTGCCAACACTTAACACAACATAGGAGCATCGAAAGGCTTCACCAGCCATTCAGTACCTCTGAGTAGCGCTTCACCGATTTAGTTCCGAGCCCCTCGAAACTATTTGCGATAGTTTCATGAAACCCCGGATCTAATGGCCTGAGGCCGGTAAGGATCCGCGACACTACGCCGCAGATCCTACACAGCTTTCACACCGCGTTTAGTGAGCTTCGTCCCAATTCGAGCCAACGCCCACTTCCACCAGCAGCGGCACATCGAGTTCCGCGGCACCGCTCATGTAACCGCGAATTTCATCTTTCACCTGCTCGACCAGATCCTCACGCACTTCCAGCACCAGTTCGTCGTGCACCTGCAGGATCACCCGCGCATCCAGTTTGCTGTCGGTCAGCCAGTTGTCCACCGCCACCATGGCGCGCTTGATGATGTCCGCCGCGGTGCCCTGCATCGGGGCGTTGATCGCGGTGCGCTCGGCGCCTTTGCGCAGGGCCGGGTTCTTGGCGTTGATGTCCGGCAGGTACAGGCGGCGGCCGAACAGGGTCTCGACGAAGCCTTGCTCGGCGGCCTGGGCGCGGGTGCGCTCCATGTAGGCCAACACGCCGGGATAGCGGGCGAAATAACGGTCGATGTAATCCTGGGACTGCTTGCGGTCGACGCCGATCTGCTTGGCCAGGCCGAACGCGCTCATGCCGTAGATCAGGCCGAAGTTGATCGCCTTGGCGCTGCGGCGCTGGTCGGTGGTGACGTCCGCCAGAGCCACGCCGAACACTTCGGCGGCGGTGGCGCGGTGCACGTCCAGATCGTTGCGGAAGGCATGCAGCAGGCCTTCGTCCTTGGCCAGGTGGGCCATGATGCGCAGCTCGATCTGCGAATAGTCCGCCGCCAGCAGCTTGTAGCCGGGACTGGCGACGAAGGCCTGGCGGATACGCCGGCCTTCGGCGGTACGCACCGGGATGTTCTGCAGGTTCGGGTCGCTGGACGACAACCGCCCGGTGGCGGCGACTGCTTGCTGGTAGGAGGTGTGGATACGCCCGGTGCGAGGGTTGATCTGCCCCGGCAGCTTGTCGGTGTAGGTGCTCTTGAGCTTGCTCAGGCTGCGGTATTGCATCAGCACCTTGGGCAGCGGGTAGCCCTGCTCGGCCAGGTCATCGAGCACCGCCTCGGCGGTTGAGGGCTGGCCCTTGGCCGTCTTGCTCAGCACCGGCATGCCCAGTTTGTCGTAGAGGATCGCGCCCAGCTGCTTGGGCGAGCCCAGATTGAACTCCTCGCCGGCCAAGGCATACGCCTCGCGCTCCAGCTCGACCAGCTTCGCGCCCAGCTCACCGCTCTGCACGCCGAGCAGCGCGGCATCAACCAGTGCTCCTTGGCGTTCAATCTTGGCCAGCACCGGCACCAGCGGCATCTCGATGTCCATCAGCACCGGCAGCACGCTGGGGGTATTCGCCAGGCGCGCTTGCAACGCGTGGTGCAGGCGCAGGGTGACGTCGGCATCCTCGGCGGCGTAGGGGCCGGCCTTCTCCAGCGGGATCTGGTTGAAGGTCAGTTGCTTGGCGCCCTTGCCCGCGATGTCCTCGAACCCGATGGTGGTGTGGTCCAGGTACTTCTGCGCCAGGCTGTCCATGTCGTGGCGGGTGGCGGTGGAGTCGAGCACGTAGGACTCGAGCATGGTGTCGTAGGCCACGCCGCGCATCAGGATCGCCGGGCTGCCGTTGGCCAGGATATTGATGTCGTACTTGGCGTTCTGGCCGATCTTGCCCTTGGCCGGGTCTTCCAGCAGGGGTTTGAGTGCCAGCAGCACGGCTTCGCGGTCCAGCTGGGCCGGGGCACCTTCGTAGTCGTGGGCCAGCGGTACATAGGCGGCTTCGTTGGGCTCGACGGCGAACGACAGGCCGACGATGCTGGCCTGTTGGGCATCAAGGCCAGTGGTTTCGGTGTCGAAGGCGAACAGCGGCGCCTGTCGCAGCTTTTCCAGCCAGGCATCGAAACGCGCCTGGTCGAGGATGGTCTCGTACTTGGGTTCGACCTTGGCTTCAGGTGCCTCTTGAGCTGCAACAGCAGCGTCGCTGTCACCCGTGCGGGGCGCGCTTCGTTGCACTTCGGCGACCCAGCTCTTGAACTCCATCTCGGTGTACAAGGCCAGCAGCGCTTCACGATCCGGCTCGCCGCAGACCAGCGCGTCGACCTCGACATCCAGTTCCACATCACACTTGATGGTGGCCAGCTCATAGGAGAGGAAGGCCGCGTCGCGGTGCTCCTCGAGCTTGGCCGGCAGGGTCTTGGCGCCACGAATGGCCAGGGCCGGGACCTTGTCGAGGTTCTGGTACAGGTCGCTCAGGCCGCCACCGATTCCGGTCAGCAGGCCCACGGCGGTCTTCTCGCCAACGCCCGGCACGCCGGGGATGTTGTCGACTTTGTCGCCCATCAGGGCGAGGAAATCGATGATGTGCTCGGGACCCACGCCGAACTTCTCGTGCACGCCGGCAACGTCCAGCACACTGCCGGTCATGGTGTTGACCAGCGTGACGTGGCCGTCCACCAGTTGGGCCATGTCCTTGTCGCCAGTCGAGATGATCACCGGGCGGCCCGCCGCCGCGCTGCTGCGGGCCAGGGTGCCGATCACATCGTCCGCCTCCACGCCCTCGACGCACAACAGCGGGTAACCCAGCGCGCGCACGCTGGCGTGCAGCGGCTCGACCTGCACCCGCAGGTCGTCGGGCATGCTCGGGCGGTTGGCCTTGTACTCGGCGAACATGGCGTCGCGGAAGGTGCCGCCCTTGGCGTCGAAGACCACCGCGAACAGGCTGTCCGGGTACTGCTTACGCAGGCTCTTGAGCATGTTCAGCACACCCTTGACCGCGCCCGTCGGCAGGCCTTTGGAAGTAGTCAGCGGTGGCAGCGCGTGGAAGGCGCGGTAGAGGTAGGAGGAACCGTCCACCAGGACGAGGGGCGCTTGGCTCATGAGGAGAATCAACCTTTTCGGCGGGTCCGGAGCTAGAATAGCCGGATCAATGACGACAAAAGGACTAGGTTATCATGCGTACACCCAATCGCCTGTTACTGCTCGGTCTGCTGGCCACCCTGCCAGCCGTCACCCTGGCGGCGGACGACGCCCCATCGGCAGATCCCGATGTGACCATTCGCACGGAAGGCGACAAAACCATCCAGGAATACCGGCAGAATGGCTTCCTGTATGCGATCAAGGTCACCCCTAAAGGTGGTAAACCTTATTTCCTGGTACGCGCCGATGGCACTGACGCCAACTTCATTCGCTCAGACCAGCCAGACATGCTGATCCCCTCCTGGAAAATCTTCGAGTGGAAGTAGCGGGTACCGTTCACATCAACCAGGCACTTCCCGGCGGAAGTGCCCGCATGGGCAATTTCTCAACATGTCAGTCTTCACCCCTGTGTCCCGGCCTGAGCTGGAAACCTTTCTGGCGCCGTACGAGCTGGGCCGTCTGCTCGACTTCCAGGGCATTGCCGCCGGTACCGAGAACAGCAATTTCTTCGTCAGCCTGGAGCAAGGGGAGTTCGTCCTCACACTGATCGAGCGCGGGCCGGCCGAAGACATGCCGTTCTTCATCGAGCTGCTCGATGTACTGCATGAGGCCGACATGCCGGTGCCCTACGCCGTGCGCGACCGCGACGGCAACGGCCTGCGCGAGCTGTGCGGCAAACCGGCGCTGTTGCAGCCACGGTTGTCCGGCAAGCACATAAAGGCACCGAACAACCAGCACTGCGCGCAGGTTGGCGAGCTGCTGGCGCACATCCACCTGGCCACCCGCGAGCGCATCATCGAGCGCCGTACCGACCGCGGCCTGGACTGGATGCTGGCATCTGGCATTGAGTTGCTGTCCGGCCTGAACAGCGCGCAAGCCGAGCTGTTGAAGCCGGCACTGGATGAGATCACCGCGCACAAGGCGCAGATCCTGGCCCTGCCCAAGGCCAACCTGCACGCCGACCTGTTCCGTGACAACGTGATGTTCGAAGGCACCCACCTGACCGGCGTGATCGATTTCTACAACGCCTGTTCCGGGCCGATGCTGTATGACGTGGCCATCACCGTGAACGACTGGTGCCTGGACGAACAGGGTGGCATCGACCTGCCACGGGCCCAGGCGCTGCTGGGTGCTTACGCGGCGTTGCGGCCATTCACCGCGGCCGAAGCCGAGCTGTGGCCGGTGATGCTGCGGGTGGCTTGCGTGCGCTTCTGGCTGTCGCGGCTGATCGCGGCGCAGGCGTTTGCCGGGATGGATGTGATGATCCACGACCCGAGCGAGTTCGAGGTGCGCTTGGTGCAGCGCCAGCAGGTGGCGTTGAAGCTGCCGTTCGCGCTCTAACGGGCGATTACAAAAACCTGTAGGAGCGGCTTTAGCCGCGATCACCCGCGAAGCGGGTGCCATACACCGTGGCGCCTGCTTCGCGGCTGAAGCCGCTCCTACAGTTGTTCCAGGCAACCCGTCAGGTCGCTGCCCAGCTTCTCCAGCAACCGTTCATAGCCCTGGGCATCCACCGTATCAGTCCCACCCAGCGCATCCAGCTCCGCCAGACGCACCGGTAACCCCGCCGTCAGCGTCTCGGCCAGGCGTGGCCGCAGAGGTGGCTCGCTGAACACACAGGTCTTGCCCACTTCCTGCAGGCGCTTGCGCATCGCGGCCACATGCTGCGCCCCCGGCTGCACTTCCGACGCCACACTGAATACACCGGTGTGCTTCAGGCCGTAGGCGGCCTCGAAGTAGTCGAAGGCTTCATGGAACACGAAGTACGGTTTGCCGGCGATCCCTGCCACACGCTGCTTGATCCGCCCATCCAGGGCGTCCATCCGCTCGATGAACAGTTTCAGGTTGCCTTGATAACGCGCGGCATTGGCCGGGTCGGCTGCCGCCAGGTCGGCGGCCATCTTCGCCGCGATCACCCGGGCATTGGCCGACGACAGCCACAGGTGCGCATCGAGGCTGCCCGGGCGGTGGTCATGGTCATGGTCGTCGTGGTCTTCTTCGTGGGAATGGCTGTCCTCGCCAAAGTGGCGCAACTGCAGGCCTGGAAGCGACTGCACCGCCACGCTGGGCTTGCCGCGGCTGGCCAGCACGCGGGGCAGGAAACCTTCCATGTCCGGGCCGATCCAGTACAGCAGGTCGGCATCGCCGACCTTGCGCACGTCGGACGGGCGCAACGCGTAGTTGTGTGGGGACGCGCCCGGCGGCAACAGCACGTCAGGGCTGCCGGCACCGTCCTGGACGGCCGCAGCAATCTGTTGCAGGGGCTTGATGCTGGTCAGTACGCGCACGTCGGCCTGGGCCGAGCAGGCGATGAAAGCGACAAAGAGGACAAGGAATCGGGACACGGTGGATACTCGGGTCGTCAGAAACAGGTAACATAATAACGTCTCCATCCTGAACCGTCGCTGCCCATGTCCATCACGCCGCTGGCCCACCGCCCCCACGATCATTCCCATTGCGTCCACAGCGCGCTGGCCGAGGCCGACGCGCTGTGCAACCGTCAGGGCCTGCGCCTGACCGCCCTGCGCCGCCGTGTGCTGGAGCTGGTGTGGCAGAGCCACAAGCCGTTGGGCGCCTACGACATCCTCGCCGTGCTCAGCGAGCAGGACGGCCGCCGCGCCGCGCCACCCACCGTCTATCGCGCCCTGGACTTCCTGCTGGAAAACGGCCTGGTGCACCGCATCGCCTCGCTCAACGCCTTCATCGGCTGCAGCCACCCCGAACACGCGCACCAGGGCCAGTTCCTGATCTGCCGTGAATGCCACGTGGCCATCGAACTGGAGCAGGACAGCATCAGCAATGCCATCGTCGACAGCGCCAAGGCTGTCGGCTTCGCCGTCGAAACGCAGACCGTGGAAGTGGTCGGCCTGTGCGGCAACTGCCGGGGCAAGGCATGAGCGACGCACTGATCCGCCTCGAGCAGGTCGGGGTCAGCTTTGCCGGTGAAGCGGTGCTCGACAGCATCGACCTGGCCGTCGCGCCCGGCCAGATCGTCACCCTGATCGGCCCCAACGGCGCCGGCAAGACCACCCTGGTACGCGCCGTGCTCGGCCTGCTAAAACCGCATCGCGGCAAGGTATGGCGCAAGCCGAAGCTGCGCATCGGCTACATGCCGCAGAAGATCCAGGTTGACGCCACGCTGCCGCTGTCGGTGCTGCGCTTCCTGCGCCTGGTGCCCGGCGTAGACCGCGCGGCAGCCTTGTCGGCATTGCAGGAGGTCGGCGCCGAACAGGTGATCGACAGCCCGATCCAGACCATTTCCGGCGGCGAGATGCAGCGCGTGCTGCTGGCCCGCGCGCTGTTGCGCGAGCCGGAGCTGTTGGTGCTCGACGAGCCGGTGCAAGGGGTCGACGTGGTCGGCCAGACCGAGCTGTACAACCTCATCACCCGCCTGCGCGACCGCCATGGTTGCGGCGTGCTGATGGTCTCCCACGACCTGCACCTGGTGATGAGCGCCACCGACCAGGTGGTCTGCCTCAACCGTCACGTCTGCTGCTCGGGCCACCCGGAGCAGGTCAGCAACGACCCGGCCTTCGTCGAACTGTTCGGCCAGAACGCCAAGAGCCTGGCCGTCTACCACCACCATCACGATCACAGCCACGACCTGCACGGCTCGGTGATCGCCCCCGGCGCCCATGTCCACGGAGAGCACTGCAAGCATGGCTGATTTTCTTCTCTACGCCCTGCTTGCCGGCCTGTCGCTGGCCCTTGTCGCCGGCCCGCTGGGTTCGTTCGTGGTCTGGCGGCGCATGGCCTATTTCGGCGACACCCTCTCGCATGCCGCACTGCTCGGCGTGGCCCTGGGCTTCGCCCTGGACGTCAGCCCGGCGCTGGCGGTGACCGTCGGCTGCCTGTTGTTGGCGATCCTGCTGGTGACCTTGCAGCAGCGCCAGCCGCTGGCCTCCGACACGCTGCTCGGCATCCTCGCCCCCAGCACCCTGTCGCTGGGCCTGGTGGTGCTGAGCTTCATGCACGATGTACGCATCGACCTGATGGCCTACCTGTTCGGCGACCTGCTGGCGATCAGCACCACCGACCTTGCCTGGATCCTCGGCGGCAGCGCGTTGGTGCTGGTGCTGCTGGCCGCACTCTGGCGCCCCCTGCTGGCAGTCACGGTGCACGAGGAACTGGCGATGGTCGAAGGCCTGCCGGTGGCCGGGCTGCGCCTGGCGCTGATGCTGCTGATCGCCGTGGTGATCGCGGTGGCGATGAAGATCGTCGGCGTGCTGCTGATCACCTCGCTGCTGATCATCCCGGCCGCCGCGGCACAACGCCACGCCCGCTCGCCCGAGCAGATGGCCTTGGGCGCCAGCCTGCTGGGGGTCACCGCAGTGTGCGGTGGCCTGGCCATGTCGTGGTTCAAGGACACACCAGCCGGGCCGTCGATCGTGGTCTGCGCGGCGGTGCTATTCTTGCTGAGCCTGGCGTTGCCCAAACGCTGAAAATTCAGGGGGCACACGCAACCTTTCCGTGGGCACAAGGTCTGTATGGCCTGTTTTCGAGCGTGCGCACCTGGGTGTAGACTTGCTCGCTTTTTGCGCAAATAGAGAGTCGCAGGAATGAAGCCGTTCGCCTCACGTTATCTGCTTGTTGCCGCGTTTTCCCTGTTCCTGGCCGCCTGCTCCAGCAAGCCTGCCGAACAGCCGGTGGCGCCTGTCCAACCGGATGCCTGGCAGCAGCTGGAGCAAACCATCGCCGCCAACGAGCTGGCCACCGCCGAGGACCAGCTCGCCGCGTTGCAGGCGCAGTCGCCTGACGATGCGCGCCTGGAGCCCCACCAGCGGCAACTGGCTGAAGCGTATCTACGCCGTAGCCAGATCGTCCTGCAGAAGGGCGACGTCAATGCCGCCGCCACCGCGCTGGCCCGTGCCCGCGCGCTGATGCCAAAAGCCCCGGCGCTGACCGGTGGCGATGCCATGGCCAATGCCCGCAAGGCTGAACTGGAAAAGGCCGAGGCCGCGCTCAAGGCCGCGGAGAAGCAACCGCGAGCCCGCTTGATCGACCCGACCGCGCCGAACACCGTGGTAGCGCTAAAGACCACCGACAGCCGCGCCCTGCGTCGCCAGCTCGATGACATCGCCTTGGACGTGGTCAATTACCAGTGCGAGGTGGTGTTCCAGGTACCCCGTACCCAAGACGCCCCGTGGCTCAAGACGCTGCTGGAGAAGCGCGTGCGCAAACTCGACAGCGGCTTCGCGCTGCAGCAAAAGCATGAGATCCAGCGCTCGCTGCCAGCTCAGGTGGTGCTGGTCCCCCATCAGCAGTGATCAATCGCGGGGCAAGCCCGCGATTGCGTTCGATCAGGCGCACCAATCGTCGCGTTATACCCAACTGATTGGACGAATCAGAAATAAATGATAAGAACGGCTATTGGAAAAGGCTAAAATGCGCGACCCCGGCTAACCGCTGGCCCACATTCCATGCGCCCCACAAGGTTCGCTCAGTGATCGAGTTTCAAAATGTCCATAAAACCTACCGTGTCGACGGTAGGGATATTCCGGCCCTGAACCCGACCAGCCTGACCATCGAAGATGGCCAGGTGTTCGGCCTAATCGGCCACTCCGGTGCCGGCAAGAGCACCATGCTGCGCCTGATCAACCGCCTCGAGGCCCCGAGCGGCGGCAAGATCATCGTCGATGGCGAAGACGTCACCGCCTTCGACGCCAACCAGCTGCGCCGCTTCCGCCAGCAGGTCGGGATGATCTTCCAGCACTTCAATCTGCTGGCCTCGAAGACCGTCGCCGACAACGTCGCCCTGCCGCTGGTGCTGGCCGGCGAGCTGTCGCGCGGTGAAATCGACAAGCGTGTCACCGAACTGCTGGCCCGCGTCGGCCTGCAGGACCACGCCAGGAAGTACCCGGCACAGCTGTCGGGCGGGCAGAAGCAGCGCGTCGGCATTGCCCGCGCGCTGTCCACCAATCCCAAGATCCTGCTGTGCGACGAAGCCACCAGTGCCCTCGACCCGCAGACCACCGCCTCGGTGCTGCAACTGCTGGCCGAGATCAACCGCGAGCTGAAGCTGACCATCGTGCTGATCACCCATGAGATGGACGTGATCCGCCGGGTCTGCGACCGCGTGGCGGTAATGGACGCCGGGAAGATCGTCGAGCAGGGGCCGGTCGCCGAGGTGTTCCTGCACCCCGAGCACCCGACCACCAAGCGTTTTGTCCAGGAAGACGAACAGGTCGACGAAGGCGAGCAACGCGACGACTTCGCCCACGTGCCGGGCCGCATCGTGCGCCTGACTTTCCAGGGCGACGCCACCTACGCGCCGCTGCTGGGCACCGTGGCCCGCGAAACCGGCGTGGACTACAGCATCCTCGCCGGGCGTATCGACCGCATCAAGGATGTCCCCTATGGCCAGCTCACCCTTGCCCTGATCGGCGGTGACATGGAAGCGGCGTTCGCCCGCTTCAAGGCAGCTGACGTACATATGGAGGTACTGCGTTGATGGACGCCCTGAATTTCTTCGCCAACGTCGACTGGGCCGAAATCTGGCTGGCCACCGTCGACACCATGATCATGCTGTTCGGCTCGCTGTTCTTCACCGTGCTGCTGGGCCTGCCGCTGGGCGTGCTGCTGTTCCTCTGCGGGCCACGGCAGATGTTCGAGCAGAAGGGCGTTTACGCGTTGCTGTCGCTGGTGGTGAACATCCTGCGCTCGCTGCCGTTCATCATCCTGCTGATCGTGATGATCCCGATCACCGTGCTGATCACCGGCACCTCGCTGGGTGTCGCCGGCGCCATCCCGCCGCTGGTGGTGGGTGCCACGCCGTTCTTCGCCCGCCTGGTGGAGACCGCCCTGCGCGAAGTGGACCGCGGCATCATCGAAGCCACCCAGTCGATGGGCGCCACCACCCGCCAGATCATCACCAACGCCTTGCTGCCCGAGGCCCGTCCGGGCATCTTTGCAGCGATCACCGTCACCGCCATCACCCTGGTTTCCTACACCGCCATGGCCGGCGTGGTGGGCGCGGGCGGCCTGGGCGACCTGGCCATCCGCTTTGGCTACCAGCGTTTCCAGACCGACGTGATGGTGGTCACCGTGGTATTGCTGCTAGTGCTGGTGCAGGTGCTGCAGAGCGTCGGCGACAAGCTGGTCGTGCACTTTTCCCGTAAGTAACCCCAATGGGGTCGGCCTGGCCGACCCGTTCGGGGGCCGTCGCGGCCCTCACAAGGAGTGATCAATGAAGAAGCTGCTTGCTGTTGTCGCCGCCGTCGCGGCCTTCTCGGCCCACGCCGAAACCCTGACCGTCGCCGCCACCCCGGTGCCGCACGCCGAGATCCTCAAGTTCGTCCAGCCACAGCTGGCCAAAGAGGGCGTGGAACTGAAGGTCAAGGAATTCACCGACTACATCCAGCCGAACGTGCAGGTTGCGGAAAAACGCCTGGACGCCAACTTCTTCCAGCACCAGCCGTACCTGGACGAGTTCAACAAGGCCAAGGGCACCCAGCTGGTCAGCGTCACCGGCGTGCACCTGGAGCCGCTGGGCGCCTACTCCACCAAGCTGAAGAAGCTCGACGAGCTGGCTGACGGCGCCACCGTGGTCATCCCCAACGACGCCACCAACGGCGGCCGCGCCCTGCTGCTGCTGGACAAGGCCGGCGTGATCAAGCTCAAGGACAACAAGAACATCCTGTCGACCGTGAAGGACATCACCGGCAACGACAAGAAGTTGAAGTTCCGCGAGCTGGAAGCGGCCACCATCCCGCGTGTGCTGACCCAGGTCGACCTGGCGCTGATCAACACCAACTATGCGCTGGAAGCCAAGCTGAACCCGGAGAAGGACGCGCTGGTCATCGAAGGCAGCGACTCGCCTTACGTGAACATCCTGGTTGCCCGCCCGGACAACAAGGACGCGGATGCCATGAAGAAGCTGGCCGCGGCCCTGCACTCGCCTGAGGTGAAGCAGTTCATCACCGAGAAGTACAAGGGCGCGGTGATTCCGGCGTTCTAATCTGATGTCCCCGGGGCCGCTTTGCGGCCCATCGCTACACAAGGCCGCTCCCACAGGTTCGGTGCCAACTCAAGCCTGGCGCTGTACCTGTGGGAGCGGCCTTGCGTCGCGATGGCCTGCGCAGCAGGCCCAATGATCGAACACCAATCCCTGGTCAATCCCGTTCGACCAGCCCCGGCAACTGCGCCACCAGCTTCTGGTTGTTGAACGGCGCACGAATGAACCCGCGCTGGCGCCCATCCGGCCCGACCACCGCCAGGTTGCCGCTGTGGTCCACGGTATACCCCGGCTTGCTGGTATCAGCCGGAATGAACGGAATGCTCAGGGCATTGGCCAGCTTCTGCGTGTCCTCGATCGACCCCGCCACCCCGACGAAATCCTTGTCGAAATAGCCCAGGTACTGCTTGAGCTGGTTCGGCGTGTCACGGTGCGGGTCCACGCTCACCAACACCACCTGCAGGCGCTCGATGGCCTCCTTGGGCAGCTCGCTCTTCACCTGGCGAAGCTGGGCGAGGGTGGTCGGGCAGATGTCCGGGCAGTAGGTGTAGCCGAAGAACAGTAACGACCATTTGCCCTTGAGCTGGTCCAGCGCGACGGGCTGACCGTTCTGGTCGGTCATCTTCACGTCTGGCACCGTGCGGCTTTGTGGCAACAGGATGATGCCGGCGTCGATCAGTTCGGTGGGGTTCAGCTGACCGCGGTCGCTGAGCACCTTGTTGACGGTCAGGCCCATGATCAGCGCGACCAGGGCAACGAGGATGAAGACGGTTTTCTGGGTTCGGGTCATAGGTTCAGCAACAGGTAGTGGTCAACGAGCAGCGCGATGAACAGGGCGAACAGATAGCCGATAGAGTACTTGAACGTCTTGATCGCCGCGTGCGGCCGGGTGCCACGGTACAACACCCAGGCCCAATGCAGGAAGCGCAGGCCCAGGGCCAGGGCACAGGCCAGGTAAAGCGGGCCACTCATGTGGATGGCATAGGGCAACAGGCTGACAGCCAGCAGAATCAGGGTGTAGAGCAGGATATGCAGCGCGGTGTAATGCTCGCCATGGGTCACCGGCAGCATGGGAATATCGGCTTTTTCGTACTCGGCCTTGCGGTGGATGGCCAGGGCCCAGAAGTGCGGCGGGGTCCAGGCGAAAATGATCAGCACCAGCAACAGCGGCTCGGCGCTCACATGCCCGCTCACCGCCACCCAACCCAGCAACGGCGGGGCCGCGCCGGCCAGGCCGCCGATCACGATGTTCTGCGGCGTCGCGCGCTTGAGAAAGCCGGTGTAGAGCACCGCATAACCCAATAGCGAAGCCAGGGTCAGCCAGGCGGTGAGGGTATTGGTGAACGCCAGCAGCAATGCCAGGCCCATCACTGCCAACAGCAAGGCGAAGGCCAGGGCCGGTAGCGGCGCGACCCGGCCCTGGGCTAGCGGGCGTTTGTGGGTGCGGGCCATCAGCGCGTCGATGCGCCGGTCCACCACGTGGTTGACCACCGCCGCGCCCCCGGCGCACAGGCCGATCCCCAGGTTGCCGAACAGCAGCACGCTCCAGGCGACGCCGGCGCGGGTGGCGAGAAACATGCCCACCAGCGAGGTGATCAGCATCAGCACCACCACCTTGGGCTTGGTCAACTCCATGTAGTCGCGCCAGCCGGTGCGCGGGCGTTCCGTGCTCAGAAGCGTCGCCACGAATCATTCCTCATGTGATGGGAGAGCCCGACGTTGCTCACCGGGGTGAGACGCCAGCCAAGACCGACACGTACTTTGTCGGCCACGCGGATGCGGTAGTTCACCAGCACCATGCTCAGCAGCAGCAGGATGCCGCCAGCGTTGTGGGCCACGGCCACGGCCAGCGGCAGGTGCAGCAACACGTTGCTCACGCCCAGCCCGATTTGCAGCGCCAGCGCCAGCAGTACCAGGCGCGCCAAGCCGGTCAGGCCATTGCGATGCAGCTTCCAGCTGAGCATCAGCAGCACCAGCGTGACCAACAAGGCACCGAGACGATGGCTGATATGGATTGCCGTGCGCGCATCGCTATCCAGCTGCCCGCCCAGGTAGTTGGGGCCGACGTGCTGGGTGAGGTGGAAACCGTTGCTGAAGTCCGCCGCCGGCCACCATTGACCGTGGCAGGTGGGCAAGTCGATACAGGCCACCGCCGCATAGTTGGAACTGACCCAGCCGCCCAAGGCGATCTGGCCGATCACCACCAGCAGTGCCAACGCAGCGATACGGCGTAGGCTCAGGGGCAGTTTCGGCAAGGGCGCAAAGGCCCGGGATAGACGCAGGGATAGCAGGAAAAGCAAGCTGACCGTGGTGAAGCCCCCGAGCAAGTGCGCCGTGACTACCTGGGGCCAGAGTTTCAAGGTCACCGTCCACATGCCGAACGCCGCCTGGGCCAGCACGACCCCCAGCAATAGCAGCGGCAAGCGATAAGGCTGGCCATCGCGGGCATGCCGGCGCACGGCGTGGAAGGCGAGCAGGGCGATCACCATCGCCAGGGTCCCGGCGAAATAGCGATGGACCATCTCCGCCCAACCCTTGGCTTCCTCGACCGGGTGCTCGGGGAAGTGCAGCTCGGCATGGGCCAGCTGCGCATCGGTCTTGGGCACGCTGATGAAGCCGTAGCAGCCCGGCCAGTCCGGGCAGCCGAGGCCAGCGTGGGTCAGGCGGGTATAGGCACCGAGCAGCACGACCAGCAACGCCAACAGGGTGGCGAACACAGCGAGGCGGAATCCGGGTCTGGCCATGGCGGCCTCCTAGCCGATGTTGGACAGCTTGAGCAGGTGGCGCAGATCGTCCAGCACTTGCTTGCCGTTGACCTTGGCGTCGTAGCGCAGCACCAGGTTGCCGTGGGGGTCGACGATCCACAGTTGCGGCCCCGGTTCACTCACCTTTTGCCGGTAACGCTCGGCGTCCAGCGGATAGCGCTGCAGCTGCGGGTACTCGCGGTCGAGCACGCCTTGGTAATCGCCCTCCAACGGCCGGGCCGAGGCCAGGGCATGGCTGGCGCGGCTGGCGTCGCGCCCCAGGCCAACCTGGATCTGCCGGGCCAGGTACACCAACTGCCGGCAGTCTTCGGCGCAGGCCTCGGGGGCACTGACCAGCAGTTGCCAGCGCTCGTCCTGGGCGTCGATGCCGATATCGGCGCGGCCCAGGCCGTTGCCGATCATCACGCCGTGGTAGCTGCGCCCGTCCGGTACCCAGAACTGCAGCTTGTACATGCTGGTGGCGAGGATCATCGGCCCGAGCACGACGAACAGGATCAGCAGCAACTGCAGGCGCCCGCGGGCCTTGCGGCCTTCAGGTGCGTGCAATGGACTCGTGGCGGCGGCCATGGCGGTTCTCCTTGTCGTTGTGATGCCAGCCGAAATAGAGGTAGAGCAGCAGCAATGCCGTGGCCAGGGCGAACCACTGCACGGCGTAGCCCAGGTGCTTCTCGGGGCCCATGGCGACTACCGGCCAGTCCAGCCGATAACTAGCTGGGCCCGGTTGCAGGCGCAGTTCATGGGCGAAACCTTCCCGTCCCAGTTGTTGCCACAGCGCAGTCGGGTCGATGGCGGTGAGCAGATGCGGCCAGCGGCCTTCGGTCGAGTCGGGGTGGAGCTGGAACGTCTTGCCGGGCGCGACATACACCAAGGCTTCCAGCGCCAGCGGCTGATCGGGGGTGTCGAAGCGCACCGGCACACGGCGATCCGGCCAGGGCAGCCAGCCGCGATTGACCAGCAGCCACTGCCCGCTGGCCTGGTCGTGGAACGGCTGCAACAGCTCGACGCCGGGTTTGCCATCGCGCATCTGGTTATCCAGCAGCAGGCTGTGCTCGGCGTCGAAACTGCCGTAGAGGTGCACCGGGTAGAAGGCAGGATCCGGCAACTGGCGTAGCTGCGCGGCAGCCACCGGCGCCTCGATCTGGCGTTCGGTGTAGGTATCGAGCAGGGCGCGCTTTTCGTCGGCGCGGCGCAGTTGCCAGCAGCCAAGCGCGATCAGCCCCGGCAGCAGCGCGAGCACCACCAGGGTCGGGATCCAGCCCGGACGGAACGGCCTCATCGAGGCCTCGTCGGGGCAACCGCTATACTTGTCCGCATCACCACATCCCCCGGAGTAGCGCCATGCTCAAGGCCGCGATAGTCCTGATGCTGCTGGCCACGGTCGCCAGCCTGTTCAGTGGCCTGGTATTCCTGGTCAAGGACGACGACCATTCGACCCGCCTGCTCAAGGCCCTGACCGTGCGTGTCACCCTGGCAGCCCTGACCATCGGGCTGGTCGCCTGGGGCTTCATCAGCGGCCAACTGGTGTCGCACGCCCCCTTCTAAAATCACCGCCGCCCTCCTGTAGGAGCGGCTTCAGCCGCGATCACCCGCAAAGCGGGTGCCACACGCCAAGGTGCCTGCTTCGCGGCTGAAGCCGCGCCTACAGCACATAAACAAAGATGAACAACCCCACCCACACCACATCGACGAAGTGCCAGTACCAACTCGCCGCCTCGAACCCGAAGTGCTTCTCCGGGTTGAAGTGCCCCCGCAGCACCCGGCAGAACATCACGAACAGGATTATCGTGCCCAACGTCACATGCGCGCCGTGGAAGCCCGTGAGCATGAAGAACGTCGCGCCATAGACCCCAGACCCCAGCGTCAGCCCCAGCTTGGTGTAGGCCTCGTGGTACTCGTAGGCCTGCAACGCCAGGAACGACAGCCCCAGCAGAATCGTCAGCCCCAGCCACAGTTTCAGCGGGCCGCGATGCCCCTTGCGCAAGGCGTGGTGGGCGATGGTCACGGTCACGCTGGAACTCACCAGCAGGATGGTGTTGATCAGCGGCAGGTGCCACGGATCGATCACCTCCTTGGGCGGCGGGAACAGTTTCGGGTCAGGCGTGTGCAGCAGTGGCCAGACAAACTCGAAGTTAGGCCAGAGCATGTGCGCCACGCCCTTGTGCCCCTCGCCCCCCAGCCATGGCCCTGCCAGCACCCGCACATAGAACAGCGCCCCGAAGAACGCCAGGAAGAACATCACCTCGGAAAAGATGAACCAGCTCATGCCCCAGCGGAACGAGCGGTCCATCTGCGAGCTGTACAGCCCCGCATGGCTCTCCTTGACCACCGCGCCGAACCAGCCGAACAACATGTACGCCAGGAACAGCCCGCCGACGAAGAAGATCAGCGGCCCGTGGGATTCCGGGTGCCCGGCCTTGAGGTCGTTGAACCAGGTCCCCAGGCCGAACACGGTAATGAACATGCCGATCGTGGCGATGATCGGCCACTTGCTCTGCGCCGGGACGTAGTAATGCTCGTGGCTTGCCATGGTTGATCTCCTTCCCTCAACGGGCGGCCTCGGTCGCGACATGGGCGACCGGGGGGTGGCGAGCGGTGATGTCGAACAGGGTGTAGGCCAGGGTCAGGTGCTTCACCGCCTCCGGCAGGTCGCGGTCGACGATGAAACGCACCGGCATCTCGATGCGCTCGCCCGGCTGCAGCACCTGCTGGGTGAAACAGAAGCACTCGGTCTTGTGGAAATACGCCGCGGCCTCGGCCGGGGTGATGCTGGGGATGGCCTGGGCGCTCATGGGTTTGTCGGTCGGGTTGCGGGCGATGAAGATCATCTGGTTCACCGCCCCCGGGTTGACCTCGAGCTGGTCGGCGGTGGAGTGGAACTCCCAGCTCATGTCACCGGCGTTGGTCGACATGAACTGCACCCGCACCGAGCGCGACGGGTCACTCACCTGGCTGCCCTCGTACTGCCCACCGGTCTTGCCGTTGATGCCAAAGGCCTTGCACATCACGTCGTAGATCGGCACCAGGGCAAAGCCGAAGGCGAACATCACCACGGTCAGCATCAGCAGGCGGGTGACCAGGCGTTTGAGCGACAGGCCGTCCATGGGCAGGCTCCTACTTCACTTCCGGAGGGGTCTGGAAGGTGTGATAAGGCGCCGGCGACGGAATCGACCACTCCAGCCCCTCGGCACCGTCCCAGGGCTTGGCCGCTGCCGGCGCACCGCCGCGGATGCACTTGATGACAATGAACAGGAAGAAGATCTGCGTGGCACCGAACATGAAGGCGCCGATCGACGAGACCATGTTGAAGTCGGCAAATTGCAGGTTGTAGTCGGGGATCCGCCGTGGCATGCCGGCCAGACCGACGAAGTGCATGGGGAAGAAGGCCATGTTCATGCCGATGAACGACAACCAGAAGTGCAGCTTGCCGAGGGTTTCGTCATACATGTGCCCGGTCCATTTCGGCAGCCAGTAGTAGGCCGAGGCGAAGATACCGAAGATCGCCCCGGGCACCAGCACGTAGTGGAAGTGGGCGACCACGAAGTAAGTGTCGTGGTACTGGAAGTCCGCCGGGGCGATGGCCAGCATCAACCCGGAGAAGCCACCGATGGTGAACAGGATGACGAAGGCGATGGCGAACAGCATCGGCGTCTCGAAGGTCAGCGAGCCCTCCCACATGGTGCTGACCCAGTTGAACACCTTCACCCCGGTGGGCACGGCGATCAGCATGGTGGCGTACATGAAGAACAGCTCGCCCACCACCGGGATACCGACCACGAACATGTGGTGGGCCCAGACGATGAACGACAGGAAGGCGATCGCGCCGGTGGCGTAGACCATCGAGGTGTAGCCGAACAGCGGCTTGCGCGAGAACGCCGGGATGATCGAGCTGACCGCGCCGAAGGCGGGCAGGATCATGATGTACACCTCGGGGTGGCCGAAGAACCAGAACACATGCTGGAACAGCACCGGGTCACCACCACCGGCGGCACTGAAGAAGCTGGTGCCGAAGTGGATGTCCATCAGCATCATGGTCACCACGCCGGCCAGCACCGGCATCACCGCGATCAGCAGGAACGCGGTGATCAGCCAGGTCCAGACGAACAGCGGCATCTTCATCAGGGTCATGCCCGGGGCGCGCAGGTTGAGGATGGTGGCGATCACGTTGATCGCGCCCATGATCGAGCTGATGCCCATCAGGTGGATGGCAAAGATGAAGAAGGTGACGCTGGCCGGGGCGTAGGTGGTCGACAGCGGCGCGTAGAAGGTCCAGCCGAAGTTGGGCCCGCCGCCAGGGCTGAACAGGGTCGAGACCAGCAGCAGGAACGCCGCCGGCAGCAGCCAGAAGCTGAAGTTGTTCATTCGCGGCAGGGCCATGTCCGGGGCGCCGATCATCAGCGGGATCATCCAGTTGGCCAGCCCGACGAACGCCGGCATCACCGCGCCGAACACCATGATCAGCCCGTGCATGGTGGTCATCTGGTTGAAGAACGCCGGCTCGACGATCTGCAGCCCGGGCTGGAACAGCTCGGCGCGGATCACCATGGCGAACGAGCCGCCGAGCAGGAACATGGTGAAGGCGAACCACAGGTACATCGTGCCGATGTCCTTGTGGTTGGTGGTCAGCACCCAGCGCATCAGGCCCTTGGCCGGGCCGTGGGCGTGTTCATGACCGTGGGCGTGGTCGTCGATCACTGCACTCATGTCCTGTCTCCTGCAACCCTAAGGCACCGGTTCATTTGCTTTCCGCCTGCTTGAGCGCCAGCACGTCCTTCGGCGTGACCATGTCGCCCTTGTTGTTGCCCCAGGCGTTGCGCTCGTAGGTGACCACGGCGGCGATGTCGACTTCCGAGAGTTGCTTGCCGAATGCGGCCATGGCCGTGCCGGGCTTACCGTGAAAGACAATGCTCAGGTGGCCTTCCTTCGGCCCGGTGGCGATCTTCGAACCCTTGAGCGCCGGGAACATCGGCGGCAGGCCCTGGCCTTCGGCCTGGTGACAGGCCACGCAAGTGGTGTGGTAGACCTTGTCGCCGCGTTCGACCAGCTCCTGCAGGGTCCAGTCCTTGCTGGTCAGCTCCTTGAGCTTGGCCGCCTCGGCCTTGCGCTCGCCCAGCCAGGTCTCGTAGTCAGCCTTGGACTTCACCTCCACCACCACCGGCATGAAACCGTGGTCCTTGCCGCACAGCTCGGTGCACTGGCCACGGTAGATGCCGGGTTTCTCGATGCGGGTCCAAGCCTCGTTGACGAAGCCGGGGATGGCGTCGCGCTTGACCGCGAAGGCAGGTACCCACCAGGAATGGATGACATCGGCGGCGGTGACCAGGAAGCGCACCTTGGCCCCCACCGGCAGCACCAGCGGCTGGTCGACTTCGAGCAGGTAGTGCTCGTCCTTGGGCGCCTTGTTGTGGATCTGGTCGGCGGGGGTGGCCAGGTTGCTGAAGAACTCCACGTCCTGGCCCAGGTACTTGTAGTGCCACTTCCACTGGTAGCCGGTGACCTGGATGTCGATGTCCGACTCACTGGCGTCGTAGATTTCGATCAGGGTCTTGGTGGCCGGGATGGCCATGGCCACGAGGATCAGGAAGGGGACGACGGTCCAGAGAATCTCAACCCAGGTGTGCTCGTGAAAATGCGCGGGCTGCTGGCCAGTGGAGCGGCGATGGATGACCATCGACCAGAACATCGCGCCGAACACCACGATGCCGATGATCACGCAGATCCAGAAGATGGTCATGTGCAGGTCGAACACGGCGTGGGAGACGTCCGTCGCCCCGGGAGCCATGTTCACGGTCCATGCCGCCTGTGCCTGACCAAACATTGACCACAGCAACAGGCCCATCCAGACATGTGGATGTCGCATCATTGCGGGTTCCCCTTATCGTTCTTGTAGTCCCGGAGGCGCGGACGACCTTACGACATGGGGGGGAACGGTGGCCAAGACTGCCTGGCTTCGACGACCGAGCCCCCTGCAAACGGCAGTCGGGCCTCATCAACGAATCACGTTTCAAGCGGAGTATAGACACCGACCAATGGTGCGCAATGAAGGGTTTTAAATGATCTTCATCCATCCAAACGTTTGCGCTGAAAGCCGCATGAATGCTGGGGCGGGGCACAATGATGGCACATTGATATAGCCAATTTCCTACACGTGTCTCAGAGATATAACAAATGCGTCTTAGGCATTCTCGTAAGCAAGCTAACTTAGTGTCTTCCGTTTGTAACGCCTTGTCCCTGGAGTTGTCATGAACATCGCTGCTGTACGCGAGCAGATCGAAACCGCCCATCAACATGAGAGCCGCACAGGCCAACTGAAAGCCCGCCTCGAACTGCAATTGCCGCACCTGCATCCATCGATTCAACTACCCCAGCAGGATGCCCAGGGTACCTTGGCGCGCTTCGTCGGCGCCTACATCAACGAGGTTCCGGAACTGCTCGAGGCCGCGCACAACGTGGCACTCGAAGCCGGTATCGAGTCGCAGATCAAACCGGTGCTGAAGATCGCCGAAGCCTACTTCCTGCAGCCGCCCAGCGTGATGGCCGGGCATGTCGGTCTCGACTGCCTGCTGGACGAGGCCTACCTGGCGCACCGCCTGGTCGAGGAGGTCAACGACCTGTACATCCGCCACTTCCAGCAGCCGCTGATTCCGGTGGATACCACGGTGGCCAACCTGATCGCCCACCAGTTGATCGGCGAGACTTTTGCCAACCAGCTGGACGAGGTGGTGCACCATTCGGTGGATGAAATGCTCGATGACGAAAGCTTCGCCGCTGAATCTGTGGAGGCTTATCGCGACAAGCTGTCGAGCCCGGAAACCGGCGCGGCGTGGAAACGCTGGCCGTGCCTGTCGCGCCAACTTGGGGTCGAGCTGGGCCAATCGGCTTGAGCTGACCGTTTGCAGCCATTCGCCGGCAAGCCGGCTCCTACCTGTAGGAGCCGGCTTGCCGGCGAACCGCCTCACTCAAGCCCCAAGCCCTGCCGTAGTCCGCAGCCGCCCCTCGACCCGCCGCTTCAGCCGCCGCTCTTCCAGCACCAACCGCGCCCCCTTGACCGCGCCACTGCGCCCCCAGTCCTCCAGCAACTCCAGGCAGGAATGGTCGATATAGCTCAGGTTGCCTAAGGGTACATGTAGCGTCGTCCCTTCCGGCACGGTCTCCAGCACCTGGGTCAGCGCCGGCACCTTGAGGAACGTCGCCGCCCCGCTCAGGCGCAGCTCCATGTGCCCCGGCGCATCCAGCGCCACCAGGTTGATCTTCAATCGCGCCGCCTTGAACGCCAACTTCAGCAGGGTGAGGGCAAAGCCCAGCAGCACCCCGGTCAGCAAATCGGTGAAGACAATCGCCAGTGCCGTGGCGGCATAGGTGAACATCGGCATCCGCCCATAACGGCCCAGGCCGCGGAATGCCTTGAAGTCCACCAGCTTCACGCCGGTGTACACCAGCACGCCCGCCAGGCTCGCCACCGGGATCTGCTGCAGCACGCTGCTCAACACGACCACGAAGGCCAGCAACCACACACCATGCAAGATCGCCGAAGCCCGGGTCTGCGCGCCGGCCTGCACGTTGGCCGAGCTGCGCACGATCACCCCGGTCATAGGCAGCGCGCCGAGCACACCGCAGAGCATGTTGCCGATGCCCTGCGCCGACAGTTCACGGTCGAAGTCCGAACGCTGGCCGCTGTGCATGCGGTCCACCGCGGCTGCGGACAGCAAGGTCTCGGCGCTGGCGATGAATGCGAGGGCGAAAGCTGCCACCAGCAGCGTGGGGTCGGCCAGCTTGAGCAGATCGTCCGGGCGTAGCCAGTCGATGGCTTCGGACAGGTCGGCTGGTACCTGCACGCGATTGACCGGCAGCGCCAGCCACAGGCTGACGGCGGTCATCGCTGCGACCCCGAGCAGCGCACCAGGGATGAAGCGCAAACGTTGCGGGCGAAAGCGCTCCCAGCCCCACATGATGGCAATGGTGCCCAGGCCCAATGCGCCGGCCTGCCAGCCATTGCCCGCGCGCTCCAGCGGCAGGGCCGAAGCCAGCGTCGCCGGGAAGCCCAGCAGGTTATCCACACCCGACGGCTGCGGCGCCGTGTCGAACATCACGTGCACCTGGGACAGCACGATCAGCACACCGATGCCGGCGAGCATGCCGTACACCACCGCTGGCGCCGTTACCCGGAACCAGCACCCCAAGCGCAAGCGTCCGGCCAGCAGTTGCAGCAACCCCGCCAGCAACAGGATCGGCCCGAGCATCGCCATGCCATGCTGGCGCACCAGCTCGAACACCAGCACCGCCAGGCCCGCCGCCGGGCCGCTCACCTGCAGCGGCGAGCCCGCCAGGAAGCCCACCACGATTCCGCCGATGATGCCGGTGATCAGGCCTTTGGCCGGGGGCATGCCGGAGGCGATGGCAATGCCCATGCACAACGGCAGGGCCACCAGGAACACCACCACCGAGGCCAGCAACTCACGCGGCACTGCCGCTTTGATCTGTGTCTTGTTCACCATGACGCTCCTTTCTCAAGTTCACGGCCATTCCTCTGGCCGCAGGCACGGGGATCCCTGGATCGCGCGCAGGCGCGGGCCGCCAGCGGGCTTGCCGGCAAGGCGTCCAGAGAAATTCAAGGCAGGCGAAGACCGCGCCGCACCCATCGGGTGCAGCCGGCTATCAAGGTCGTTTCAGCGTGTTCGGGTCGCTTAGTAGCGGCCTCTCGGAGTAGCGGAGGGGATCGGCTCGCCTGCGGTCAGTGGCAGGAAGCGATCACTGGCGGCATTGTAGGCTTCGATCTGGCTGGTTTCGATGTCGTAGATCCAGCCATGGATGTGCAGTTGGCCGGCTGCCAGGCGCGAGGCGACCGACGGGTGGGTGCGCAGGTGGTGCAGCTGGGCGATGACGTTCTCTTTGGTCAGCAACTGCATGCTTTCGTGCTCGCTGCCGCAGGAGCAGTTGTCCTCGATCACGGTGCGTGCCACTTCGGCATGGCGCAGCCAGGCGGAAACGGTCGGCATCTTGTCCAGCGAGTGCGGGTTGAGCACCGCGCGCATCGCGCCGCAGTCGGAGTGGCCGCAGACGATGATGTGGTGCACGCCCAGCGCCAGCACCGCGTATTCGATGGCGCTGGAAACACCGCCGTTCATCTGGCCATACGGCGGCACGACGTTACCGACGTTACGGGTGACGAACAGGTCGCCCGGCGAGCTCTGGGTGATCAGCTCGGGGACGATGCGCGAGTCGGCGCAGGTGATGAACATGGCCCGCGGCTTTTGCGCGGTGGCCAGCTTCTTGAACAGCTCCTGCTGCTCGGGGAAGACTTCGGTGTGGAACCGCAGGAAGCCGTCGACGATATGCTTCAGGGCGGCATCGGCGCTTTCGGCGGGTGCGGCCGGGACAACCTTGGATGGGTCCTTGATGGGCATGATTCATCCTCTTGACGGTTTGAAGGTAAGTTCCAGTTTACCGGGGAAAGATTCTGGCTATGCGGGGATTTAGATGACACGCACAGGCAAATGATCACAGTCGCTGAGGACTGGATTCCTACGCTAGCGGAGAAAACTTAACTGAAACTTAATTCCGGAGGCTCTAGAACGGGCGTTCCAGAAGGTTTTGGCGGGCTTTCGATAATAGCAAAATTACATCAGGTGCCAATACCCACGCCTGATTTTAATACCTAGCATTAGCGACGCTATGAGTAGCGGCGCATACCGCTGTAGGAGCGGCTTCAGCCGCGATCACCCGCGAAGCGGGTGCCATGCACCGTGCTGCCTGCATCGCGGCTGAAGCCGCTCCTACAGAGATCGCGTGCACTCAGAACAACGCCATCTGCGAGCCCGGCGGACAAAAGGCCGTGCAGTCCAGCGCCAAGTCTTCCCGCCCTTCAAACCCCAACCGTCTGGCCGCCTTGCGAAAGCGCTGCGCCAGCAATTCGGCGAACACCCCTTCACCGCGCATCCGCGCACCGAACCGGCTGTCATACAGCTCACCACCACGGCTCTGGCGGATCAGGCTCAACACATGAGCGGCGCGCTGTGGGTAGTGATCCTGCAGCCACTGCTCGAACAACGGCGCCACTTCCAGCGGCAGGCGCAGCATCATGTACGCCGCGCTCTGCGCGCCGGCCTCCTTCGCCGCTTCCAGCAAGCGCTCCAGTTCGCTGTCGTTGATCATCGGAATCATCGGCGAGCACAGCACGCCCACTGGCACTCCCGCCTCGCGCAATACCCGGATCGCGCGAAGTCGCGCCTTGGGCGCCGCCGCCCGCGGCTCCAGCGTGCGCTTGAGTTCGTCGTCGAGGGTAGTGAGGCTGATCATCACCCGCGCCAGGCGCTGGCTGGCCAGTTCGCTGATCAGGTCGAGGTCGCGCAGTATCAGCGAGCCTTTGGTGACGATGGTGACCGGATGGCGGTAGCGCAGCAGCACTTCGAGCAAGCGCCGGGTGAGTTGCTGCTCGCGCTCGATGGGCTGGTAGGGATCGGTGTTGGAGCCGAGGTTGATCGGCGCACAGACGTAGCCGGGTTTGCTCAGTTGCTGCTCGAGCACTTCGGCGGCGTTGGTCTTGGCGATCAGCTTGGTTTCGAAGTCCAGGCCGGGGGAGAGGTCCCAGTAGGCGTGGCTGGGGCGGGCGTAACAGTAAATGCAGCCGTGCTCACAGCCGCGATAGGGGTTGATGGAACGGTCGAAGGGCAGGTCGGGGGAAGTGTTGCGGGCGATGATGGTCTTGGCCGTCTCGATCCGCACTTCGGTGCCTTGGGTGGGCGGGACTTCCTGGTGCCAGCCGTCGTCCTCGGCCACCGAGCGGCTTGGAGCGAAGCGGTTGTGGGGGTTGGCGGCGGTGCCGCGACCACGGAGGGGGGCAGGGGTCATGGTGGAAGTCCCGATATACTGTATATGAATACAGTATATCGGGTTCTTTCCAAAGGCCAGGACCGTCAGGCAGATGAACGTTGCCGGTACCGGCCTCTTCGCCGGCAAGCCGGCTCCTACAGGTACAGCGCCGTTCGATGGACCAACGCGGTCGGGGCAGGAGCCGGCTTGCCGGCGATGGCCCGCAAGGCGGGCCCCAGGTTACTCTGGCTTCTTCAGCTTCGGATTGGGGAAGAACTGCACGGTCTGCACCTTGGCCGGCGCTGCCTTCGGTTCCAGGTGGTTGACCCGGGTGCCCAGCTCCTTGGGTACCGACAGGCCCTGTTCGTTCAGGGTGTCGGTGAACCCGCAGGCCACGCACTCGCGGTGCGGCACGCCGTCCTCGTTCCACATCATCAGCTTGTCCATCTCGCTGCACGCCGGGCATACGGCACCGGCGATGAAGCGTCGTTTGCTCTTGCTCACGGCTACCTCGCTCATGCCGCCGCGTCCTCGGTGAGACCACTGTGGCGCAGCAATGCATCGATGGAAGGTTCACGGCCACGGAAGTCGACGAACAGCACCATCGGCTCGCGGGAACCACCGCGAGCGAGGATGGCTTCGCGGAAGGCGCGGCCCGTCTCGGCGTTCAGCACACCTTCCTCTTCGAAGCGCGAGAAGGCGTCGGCCGACAGCACTTCGGCCCACTTGTAACTGTAGTAACCCGCCGCGTAACCACCGGCGAAGATGTGGGCGAAACTGTTGGGGAAACGGTTGTAGGCCGGCGGACGCATCACCGAGACCTCGTCGCGCACGCCTTCGAGCACCTGCAGCACACCGCGGCCGTCGCCATGGGTGGCGTGCAGCTCGAAGTCGAACAGCGAGAACTCCAGCTGGCGCACCATCATCATGCCGGACTGGAAGTTCTTCGCCGCCAGCATCTTGTCCAGCAGGTCCTGGGGCAGCGCTTCGCCGGTTTCGTAGTGGCCGGAGATCAACGCCAGGCCTTCCGGCTCCCAGCACCAGTTTTCCATGAACTGGCTCGGCAGCTCCACCGCGTCCCAGGCCACACCGTTGATGCCGGATACACCGGCATGCTCGATGCGGGTCAGCAGATGGTGCAGGCCGTGGCCAAATTCGTGGAACAGGGTGGTGACTTCGTCGTGGGTCAGCAGCGCTGGCTTGCCGGGCGTGGCCGGGGTGAAGTTGCACACCAGGTTGGCCACCGGGCTCTGCAGCGCGCCGGCGGCGGTACGGCGATGGTCGCGGGCACCGTCCATCCAGGCACCGCCACGCTTGTTGGCGCGGGCGTAGAGGTCGAAGAAGAAGCGGCCGACGTGCTGGCCGTTCTCCTTGATCTCGAACAGGCGCACGTCCGGGTGCCAGCTGTCGAAGCCCTTGAGTTCGTTGATTTCGATGCCATACAGGCGCTGGACGATGGCGAACAGGCCGGTCAGCACCTTGTCGATCGGGAAGTAGGCGCGCAGGGCTTCCTGCGACACGCTGTAGCGCTGCTCGCGCAGCTTCTCGCCGAAGTAACCGGCGTCCCAGCTGGCCAGCTCAGGGGTACCCTGCTCGGCGGCATAGGCCTTGAGCTGCTCCAGGTCCTGGGCGGCGAACGGCTTGCTGCGCTTGGCCAGGTCACGCAGGAACGTCAGCACCTGGTCGCTGGACTCGGCCATCTTGGTGGCCAGGCTCAGTTCGGCAAAGTTCTGGTAGCCCAGCAGCCCGGCCAGTTCCTGGCGCAGGTCGAGGATCTCTTCCATCACCGGGCCGTTGTCGAACTGGCCGGCGTTCGGGCCCTGGTCGGAGGCGCGGGTGCAGTAGGCGGCGTACAGCTCTTCGCGCAGGGCGCGGTCGCTGGCGTAGGTCATCACCGCGTAGTAGCTGGGGAATTCCAGGGTGATCAGCCAGCCGTCGAGGCCCTTGGCCTGGGCGGCGGCGGCCATCTGCGCCTTGGCCGAGTCGGTCAGGCCGGCGAGGGCGGCCTCGTCGGTGACGTGCTTGGTCCAGGCCTGGGTGGCGTCGAGCAGTTGGTTGGAGAAGCGGCTGCCCAGCTCGCTGAGCTTGCTCTGCACTTCGGCGTAGCGCTGCTGCTTGTCGGCCGGCAGGTCGATGCCCGACAGGCGGAAGTCGCGCAGGGCGTGGTCGATGATGGTCTTCTGCGCCACGTCGAAGCCAGCGGCCTCTGGGCTGGCGGCCAGGGCTTCATACGCTTCGAACAGGGCGCGGTTCTGGCCCAGCTCGGTGGAATAGGCGCTCAGGGCCGGCAGGCACGACTCGTAGGCCTCGCGCAGCTCCTTGCTGTTGCACACCGCGTTGAGGTGGCTGACCGGGCTCCAGGCGGCGCCCAGGCGGTCGTTGAGCTCGTCCATCGCCAGCACCAGGCCGGCCCAGGTCGGGTTCTTGCCCTGCTGTTCGAGGAGGTCGGCGATGGCCTTGCGGTTGTCGGCGAGGATCTGCTCGATCGCCGGCAGCACATGCTCGGCGCGGATTGCCGAGAAGGGCGGCAGATCATGGGACTGCAGCAGCGGGTTGTTCGCACTCACGGTTCGGGTACCTTGGCAGGAGAAACACGGGACCATCTTAATTACAATCGACGCCGACCGCAGCAGGCAGCCTGCCTATCGGCATTGCAGAGGAACACTATCATGGCCCTCCGGACCTTCCAGCAACACACGCCGAAAGTGGGAGCACGGGCCTTCGTCGACCGTTCGGCGGTGGTCATCGGCGACGTCGAGATCGGCGCGGACAGCTCGATCTGGCCGCTGACCGTAGTACGCGGCGACATGCACCGCATCCGCATCGGCGCGCGCACCAGCGTGCAGGACGGCAGTGTGCTGCACATCACCCACGCCGGGCCGTTCAACCCTGACGGTTTCCCGCTGATCATCGGCGACGAGGTGACCATCGGTCATAAAGTCATGCTGCATGGTTGCACCCTGGGCAACCGCATCCTGGTAGGCATGGGCAGCACGATCATGGACGGCGCCATCGTCGAGGATGAGGTGATCATCGGCGCCGGCAGCCTGGTTCCACCAGGAAAGCGCCTGGTCAGCGGCTACCTGTACATGGGCAGCCCGGTGAAGCAGGTGCGCCTGCTGAGCGAGCAGGAACACGCGTTCTTCCCCTACAGCGCCGGCAACTACGTGAAGCTCAAGGACCAACACCTGGCCGAAGGCTACGACCAACCGGAATGACCCATTCGCGGGCAAGCCCGCGAAGCAGTCGACGATAGATTCAAGTGGACCCCGACATGCATCAGCAGAACATCCTCTTCGACCTCGACGGCACCCTGACCGACCCGCGCTCAGGCATCACCCGTTCGATCCAGTACGCCCTGGCCAAGCTGGGCATCGACGAGCCCGACCTGGCCCGCCTCGAGCACTTCATCGGTCCACCCCTGTTGCAAGCCTTCATGCAGTTCTACGGTTTCGACGAGGCCAAGGCGTGGCAGGCGGTGAACTTCTACCGTGAGCGCTTCAAGGTGACCGGGCTGTACGAAAACCTGGTATTCGACGGTGTGCCTGAGCTGCTGCAAGCCCTCAATGCCCAAGGCCGCACCCTGTACATCGCCACCTCCAAGCCGTGGGAATATGCCCGTGAAATCGCCCGGCACTTCGCCTTCGCCCAGCACTTCAAGGTGATCTACGGCAGCGAACTGGACGGTACCCGCACCAACAAGGTCGAGCTGATTCGCCATCTGCTGGATGAAGAAGGGCTGGACCCGGCGCAGACCCTGATGATCGGTGACCGCAAGCACGACCTGATCGGCGCCCGCAGCAATGGGCTTCAGGCGGTAGCGGTGGGGTACGGGTTCGGCAGTCGGGAGGAGTTGGTGGCCGAGGCGCCAGCGTTCCACTTCGAGACACTGGCCGAGTTGCACCAGGCGTTCATGCACGGTTGAGCGTGTCTAGTCAGCACCTGTAGGAGCCGGCTTGCCGGCGATGGGCCGCAACGCGGCCCCAGGTTGCTGCAATCGCGTCAACGCCGCCTTGCGTTCTTCGATCGAAAGCCGCCCCAACGCCTCGACCCGCTCATAGAACCGTGACCAGTCTCCGCCAACATCCTGGAACAGCCGCGAAAACACAGGCACCCACTGGTCATACAGCCCAAACGGCAGCAACTTGGCATTGTTCATCGGCGCATAGATCCAGGCATCAAACCTTCGATCCCCAGCCCACTCCCGGTCCCGCACCTCGCGGTACTCCCTGCGCAACCGTTCAAACTCCGCCTGCTTGGCCGCCCGCTTGCCCGCCTCGTCCAGCGGCCCGGCATAGATCGCCTGCAACCGCTCACGGCTGGCCAATATCAGCCGGGTGAACCCCTCGCGCTGTTTCACGCTGCCATCCTCGACCGCTGCCAGCCCACGCGCCATGCGCCATTGCCGCGATCCTTCCTGCTCGACGAAGGAGGCAAACGACTCGTTGAACTCGGTGTCGTCCTGCACATAGAAACGCTGGTGCGCCAGCTCATGGAAGATCACCGTGGCCAGCCGCTCATTCCCCCAACCCACCATGCTCGAAAGGATAGGGTCATCGAACCAGCCCAGTGTCGAGTAGGCCTCCACGCCGCCCACGTAGACATCCAGCCCTTCCTGGCGCATCAGCGCCGCCGCGCCACGGGCATCACCTTGCTGGTAATAGCCGCGATAAGCCACGCAACCGGCGATGGGGAAGCAATGGGTCACCGGCTGCAAGGAAAGCTCCGGGGTGGCGAATACATTCCACACCACGTAAGGCCGCCCCAGGTCGGCATAGACGCGGTAGCTGCCGTTGTCCGGCAGCTTCAGGTGCTCGCTGGCAAATACCCGGGCTTGCTCGGCGAAATGCAGACGCTGACGCAACACCGGCTGGGTGGCAGGGTCGGCGATCACCTGCGCCACCGGCTGGCGCGCCCGCAACAACTGCCATTGGCCCTCGGCCAACTGCCCGTAGTAACCCATGCTGGAGCAACCGTTCAGCAGGAGCGCGACCGCCACGGGAACAAACCGGATGAAAACGCGGTCGAGAGCCCGACGGCTGCAGCGCATGAAAAGAAAAAGTCCAAACATCGAGGCTGTCTATCTCGCTCGTCGGCCGAATGCGACCAAGACTATCTCGCCAAGGGGAAGCTTCGCCATGCGTACTCTGTTTGCCGCCAGCACGCTCGTGCTGCTTTCAGGCTGTTCCACATTGCCAGACCCAGACCCGAAACAGGCCTGGATCGACCTGGCCCCAGGCAACAACGACTCGCTGCACGCGCTGCAAGTGGACGAACGCGACTGGGCCGACACCCGTTATTTCGAAGTGCAGCCCGGCAACCACGAGCTGACCGTGCGCTACCAATTCCCGGTGACGCCCAGCAACATCGGCGCGGTGGACGAACCGCTGTGGCGCGACTGCCAGCTCAACCTGACGTTCAAGGACTTCGCCGCCGGCCAGCGCTATCAGATGCAGGCGGGCAGCATTGGCTTCCGCCCCTGGATCAAGCTCTACGACCAGCAGCAGAAACTGCTCGGCCAAGGTGAGCCGGCAGGTTGCCAACGCAGCTGAACCCCGCAAATGGCGCTATGCTTGTTTGCTGTGAACCGCGAGCGGGAGTTTCGCCATGCGCCAGCCCATGATGCTGTTCGCCATCAGCGCACTCGGGGCCTGCGCCAGCCCCTTGCCCCCCGTCGACCCGTCCAAGGCCTGGGTCGACCTTTATACCATCACCCCCGGTCGCACCATCATGGCCGACCGCCTGGACGGTAAGCGTCTGGATGATGGCCGCTACTTCCAGTTGACGCCCGGCAAGCATGAACTGGTGGTGCGTTTCGACTTCGAGGTTTATTCCGGCGGTTTCACCACCGACCCCACTGAAAGAACCTGCTACCTCACCGTGCGTTTCAACGACTTCAAGGCTGGCGAACGTTACCGGCTGGAAGCCCGGGCGCCGGTGATGCAGCCGCAGGTGCTGCTGTACGACGCCAGTCGCAAGGTGGTGGTGGATGAACCCAGCGAGGTGTTCTGCATTCCTTGAAGTCATTCGCCGGCAAGCCGGCTCCTACAGACAAGGCGCAACCCTTGTAGGAGCCGGCTTGCCGGCGAACCGAACTACCGGTCATTCTTCTGGTAGATGATCTTCTTCGTCCCGCCATCGCAGCTGCCCACGACCATGTTCGGGTCGCTGACCTCGCTGTTGGGCACGATCTCCAGCGTGTAGGAGGTTACCCCGCGCGCCTGGATCTTCGCTTCGATCTCGGCCTTCAGTTCTTCGCACGGCTTGGGGGCGGCCAGTGCGGCCGTGGCCAGCAGGGATGCCAGCACGGCGATTGCTACGCGGATCATGGAACGGCTCCTGACAGGGCAGACACGCTGCCAACGCTGGTTAGACTACAGGAAACCGCCGCCGTTGCGCCTCGGGGCAAATGCACGCAGGCATTGAATCCTTCGAATGTGCCCATACAGAGTCCCAAAGGCCACTGGCCAACCACCTACTGCGGAGGCTCCGATGACGCACCTGCGTGACCTGAAGATTTCCACCCTCGACCTCGTGCCCGTGCGCGCCGACGGCGGCCCGGCGCAGTCGCTGCGCAACTCGCTGGACCTGGCACAGCATGTCGAGCGTTTCGGTTACAACCGTTTCTGGGTGGCCGAACACCACAACATGGATGGCATCGCCAGCTCCGCCACCGCCGTGCTGATGGGCTACCTGGCGGGCGGCACCTCGACGATTCGCATCGGCTCCGGCGGCGTGATGCTGCCCAACCACGCACCGCTGGTGATCGCCGAACAGTTCGGCACCCTGGCCAGCCTGTACCCTGGCCGCATCGACCTGGGCCTGGGCCGTGCCCCCGGCTCCGACCAGATGACCGCCCGCGCCCTGCGCCGCGAGCGTTCTGGCAGTGCCGACGACTTCCCGGACGATGTCGAGGAGCTGTCGCGCTACCTGGGCCCGCGCACCGACGACCAGAAGGTCATCGCCGTGCCCGGCCACGACACCGAAGTGCCGATGTGGCTGCTCGGCTCCAGCCTGTTCAGCGCCCAGCTGGCCGGCATGCGCGGCATGCCCTATGCCTTCGCCTCGCACTTCGCGCCGCGCTACATGCACGAGGCGATCCGCATCTACCGCGACCACTTCAAGCCCTCGACGACGCTGGACAAGCCCTACGTGATGCTGGGCATCCCGATGGTGGTGGCCGAGACCGACGAGAAAGCCGAGTACCTGGCGACCTCGGTGTACCAGCGCATCCTCGCGCTGATCCGTGGCCAGAGCCTGATGCAGCGCCCGCCTGTAGAGAGCATGAATGGCCTGTGGCTGCCCCATGAGCGCGATGCGGTGAGCAGCTTCCTGGGGTTGGCGATGATTGGCAGCCCGCAGAAAGTGCGGGCCAAGGTGGAGGTGCTACTGGAGCAGACCGGTGCGGATGAGCTGATCTTCACCAGCGACCTGTATGAGCATGCCGACCGGATCAGGTCTTACGAGCTGATGGCGCAGGCCCTGTAGGAGCGGCTTCAGCCGCGAACACCGGCGTAGCCGGTGCCAATCACCGCGTTGCTTGCATCGCGGCTAAAGCCGCTCCTACAGACGGCAGTGTCGTTGTGGGGGCGGGTTTACCCGCGGCGCATCAACCACGCCGGTAGACAATCTCCTTGGCCCCGCCCTCACAGGTCCCCACCACCTTGCCCGCCGGGTCGCCCTTCTTGACGATCTCCAGCGTGTAACCCTTCACACCCTTGGCATCCAGCTTCGCTGCAATCTCCGCCTTGAGCTCCTCGCACGGCTTGCCCGCCGCCATCGCGCCACCGGCCAACACCATCAGCCCTACAGCCAGCATCAACTTCTTCATCGATCGCTTTCCTTGTACAGATCAAAGACGGGAAGGGCGCGAAGCTCGCGCCCTGGAACATCATCTGCCCGATCAGCCCGGGCAAGCCTGATTTCAGCTGTTGGCGATGCGGAACCCAACCTTAAGCGTCACCTGGAAGTGCGCGGCCTTGTTGTCGCGGATATGCCCGCGAGTATCAACCACCTCGAACCACTCCAGGTGCTTGATGCTCTTGCCGGCCTCGGCCAGGGCATTGTTGATCGCCTCTTCGATGCTGGTGGGCGAGGACCCGACCAGCTCGATCTTCTTGTAGGTGTGATGATCGGACATCAGTGTTCTCCTAACAGTGAAGTGTCAACTGAGCCTAGCAGCGCAAAATCCGATCGCACTTTCGCCGGCCTGCGCAGTCGCAACTCTTACAGCCCACCACCGCGAAGGAGAGTCACCATGGCCCACAACTCGCTGCGCAACGCCTCGCTGGAAAGCATGGAAGCGGAGATCGAGAGCCTGCTCAAGACGCTGGAGCACCTCAAGCACGATGCCTCGGAAGAGTCCCACAAGACCATGAAGGCGCTGCGCGGCAATGCCGAGAACGCCCTCAAGCACTCGCGCAGCCTGCTCAGCGATGCCTATTCGGAGGTGAAGACCCGCACCCGTCAGACAGGTGTCGCCACCCGCGACTATGCCCAGCAGCACCCCTGGACCACTGCCGGCGTGGCCATCGGCGCCCTGGGCCTGCTGGCCGCCTACCTGATGTGCCGCCGCGACTAGCCCGCCTGCTGCTGCAACTCGCGGCGCAGCCACTGCGCCAGCTGCTCGGCGCGCCCGTCGGCGGCGCGCCGGGGTACCCACAAGGCCAACGCCGCACGGGTGGGGGAAAATCCCCACGGTGCGGCCAGCCGTCCGGCTTTCAGGTCGTCCGCAACCAGCGGTTGTGGCGCAATGGCCACGCCAAGCCCAGCCACCGCAGCCTCCAACAGGTAGTACAGATGCTCGAATGCCTGGCCGTAACTCAGCGCGCCAGGCTCGATGCCATGTTGCTGTGCCCAGGTCGGCCAAGCCTGGGGCCGAGAGGTCGTGTGAAGTACTGCTTCTCGTTGCAAAGCCACGGCTGGCGCGGCCTTCAACCGATCGAAGCCTTCAAAGTGCGGACTCATCACCGGGCCGATCCGCTCTTCAGCAAGCACGTGCACCTGCATGTCCGCCGGCCAAGGCGGCTCGGCGTACACCAGCAGGGCGTCCAACCCCGGGCGGCGAGGATCTAGATCACCTTCGCCCGCTGACAAGTGCAGGCGCAATTCCGGCAGGTCGGCTTTCAAGCGCCCCAGGCGCGGGATGAACCAGCGGGCCAGCAAGCTGCCGGAGCAGCCGAGCACGAAGGGTGCTTCGTCGGCATCGCGGGAAAGCTCGGCGCAGACACTTCGCAACCGGTCGAAGGCCTCGGCACTCACATCGCGTAGGCGCATGCCGGCATCTGTGAGTTTGACGCCACGACCATCCTTGACGAACAGCGCCACGCCCAGATGCTCCTCGAGCACCTTGATCTGCCGGCTGACGGCACCGTGGGTAACATGAAGCGCTTCGGCCGCCTGGCTGACGCTATTGAGCCGGGCGGTTGCCTCGAAGGCCCGCAGGGCGTTGAGAGGAGGAAGGTCCTGGGCCATTTTACTTGTGAGTTTTCCTGACAGGTTTGCGCAATCTTATCGGTTTTCAGCTAGCCGCGTCGTGGTTAGAGTAAAGCCCATCACTCATCCCATTACGCCCTGGAGCGCCCCATGACCCAGACCCAATACCGCGCCGGCCCCGATGCCAACGGCCTGTTCGGCTCGTTCGGCGGCCGCTACGTGGCCGAAACCCTGATGCCCCTGGTGCTGGACCTGGCCCGCGAATACGAAGCCGCCAAGGCCGACCCCAAGTTCCTCGAAGAACTCGCCTACTTCCAGCGCGACTACATCGGCCGCCCCAACCCGCTGTACTTCGCCGAGCGCCTGACCGAGCACTGCGGCGGCGCGAAGATCTTCTTCAAGCGTGAAGAGCTCAACCACACCGGCGCGCACAAGGTGAACAACTGCATCGGCCAGGTGCTGCTGGCCAAGCGCATGGGCAAGAAACGCCTGATCGCCGAGACCGGCGCCGGCATGCACGGTGTGGCCACCGCCACCGTCGCCGCGCGCTTCGGCCTGCCTTGCGTGATCTACATGGGTGCCACCGACATTGAGCGCCAGCAGGCCAACGTGTTCCGCATGAAGCTGCTGGGCGCCGAGATCGTCCCGGTCACCGCCGGCACCGGCACCCTCAAGGACGCCATGAACGAGGCCCTGCGCGACTGGGTCACCAACGTCGAGGACACCTTCTACCTGATCGGCACCGTGGCCGGCCCGCACCCGTACCCGGCGATGGTCCGCGACTTCCAGTCGATCATCGGCAAGGAAACCCGCGCCCAGCTGCAGGAGAAGGAAGGGCGCCTGCCCGACAGCCTGATCGCCTGCGTCGGCGGCGGCTCCAATGCCATGGGCCTGTTCCACGACTTCCTCGATGATGCCAGTGTGCAGATCATCGGCGTCGAAGCCGGCGGTCACGGCGTGCACACCGACAAGCACGCGGCCAGCCTCAACGGCGGCGTGCCGGGCGTACTGCACGGCAACCGCACCTACCTGCTGCAGGACGACGACGGCCAGATCACCGACGCCCACTCGATCTCGGCAGGCCTGGACTACCCTGGCATCGGCCCGGAGCACGCCTACCTGCATGAAGTGAAGCGTGTGGAGTACGTCAGCATCACCGACGACGAAGCACTCGACGCCTTCCACGCCACCTGCCGCCTGGAAGGCATCATCCCGGCGCTGGAAAGCTCCCACGCCCTGGCCGAGGCGATCAAGCGCGCGCCGAAGCTGCCCAAGGACCACCTGATGGTGATCTGCCTGTCCGGTCGCGGCGACAAGGACATGCAAACCGTGATGAACCACATGGCCGCCCAGGAGAAACAGGCATGAGCCGTCTCGAACAACGCTTCGCCGAATTGAAGGCCGAAGGCCGCTCCGCCCTGGTCACCTTCGTCACCGCCGGCGACCCGGGCTACGACGCCTCGCTGGAGATCCTCAAGGGCCTGCCGGCCGCTGGCGCCGATGTGATCGAACTGGGCATGCCGTTCACCGACCCGATGGCCGACGGCGTCGCTATCCAGCTCGCCACCCTGCGTGCCCTGGAAGCCGGTCAGACACTGGCCAAGACCCTGCAGATGGTTCGCGAATTCCGTGTCGGCAACCAGACCACGCCCATCGTGCTGATGGGTTACTACAACCCGATCCACCGTTTCGGCGTTGAGCAGTTCGTCGCCGAGGCGAAAGAGGCGGGCGTAGACGGCCTGATCATCGTCGACCTGCCTCCGGAGCACGACGCCGAACTGGCCACCCCAGCCCAGGCCGCAGGCATCGACTTCATCCGCCTGACCACCCCGACTACCGACGATGCGCGCCTGCCGCGCGTGCTGGAGCGCAGCTCCGGGTTCGTCTACTACGTGTCGGTGGCCGGGGTGACCGGTGCGGGCTCGGCGACCACCGAACATGTGACCGAAGCCATTGCGCGCCTGCGCCGGCATACCGACCTGCCGATCAGCGTCGGTTTCGGCATCCGCACACCGGAGCAGGCTGCTGCCATTGCCCGCCTGGCTGATGGCGTGGTGGTCGGTTCGGCGCTGGTCGACAAGATCGCCCAGGCCAAGGATGCCGGCCAGGCGGTGAAGGATGTGTTGAGCCTGTGCTCGGCGCTGGCCGACGGCGTACGCGCCGCTCGCGTCTGATTCGCGTCGTCTTGTTCGCCGGCAAGGCCGGCTCCTACAGGTATACGACGATCATCTGTAGGAGCCGGCCTTGCCGGCGAACAGCGTCAGCCGGCGCAACCTAACCTTCGAAGATCGAAAGATCCAACGGCCTGATCGCTCCCATCCAGATCGCATGATCGCGGTGATCCGCCAGCTCATCCCCGGTTTCCGGGTGCAGGAACACCACCAGCCCCTTGCGATACAGCGCCAGCCACGGCAACACCACACCCACCACCTCCGGCCCGAAGGCCAGCTGACAGCTCCAGTCCGGGTGCGGCCCGACCGGCTTCTGGTGCATGCGCCCCATGGTCACGGGGAACAGCCGCGTCGCCTCCTCGCACAGCTCACGGGCCTGTTCCATGGTCGATGCGTCGTAGTACACGTGGGCGTGATAGCCCTTGATCCTTTGCACGGTGGCTCCTGATAGCGGTCATGCGAACATCTCGAAGTCTACGCCATCCCTGTAGGAGCGGCTTCAGCCGCGATCACCCACGCAGTGGGTGCCAGACACCGCGTTGCCTGCATCGCGGCTGAAGCCGCTCCTACAGGCGCTCATGCTCCAGCCAATCCACGAACCGATGGATCAGCGCCCCACGCCGTTTGCGCTGCGGCAGCACCACGTAGTACCCCCGCGCCGACCGCAAACTGCCTTCCATAGGCCGACACAACAACCCTTGCTCGACCAGCCCATCGACCAGGTGTGCCCAGCCAATCGCCACGCCTTGCCCGGCAATCGCCGCCTGAATCAGCAGCGTGTAGTTATCGAACCGCAGTTGCCCGGACGGAGGAGGGCTGTCCACGCCAAGCCCCCGAAACACCCCCGCCCAATCGAACCAGCGACTGGCCTGCTCACCCTTCAGATGCAGCAACGGCAATCGTTGCAAAGCCACGGCTGACAAGGGTTTGCCATGAATCAGCCGTGGGCTGCAGACCGGGAAGACCTCCTCGTCAAACAACCAGCGGCTCTCGCCCTGATGGAAACGCCCATCGCCAAACAGCACCGCCACATCGATGTCCGGGCGCAACATCCCCTGGCTGCGCTCGCCGGTCACCAGGCTCACGTCCACCTGTGGATTGGCCTCGTGAAAACGCTGCAAGCGCGGCATTAGCCAGAACGCGGCAAAGGCGAAGTCGGTGGCCACCTGCAACACCTCGCGCTGCCCACGACCACTGGCCTGGGCAACACCATCATCCATGGCCTGCAACCCCTGATGTACCTGTTCGAACAGCAGCTGGCCCGCTTCGGTCAGCTCGATGCCCCGGTAGATACGGTCGAACAACCGCGTTCCCAACTGCGCCTCCAGGCGCTTTACCTGCTGGCTCACCGCCGGCTGCGTGGTGCCCAGCTCCACGGCGGCAGCGGTAAAGCCGCGCAGACGTGCGGCGGCCTCGAACACGCGCAAGGCATCGAGGGACAGGTCGGCAAGGTGCTCAAACATAAGCTTGGCTAACCCCAGTCATTGCCCGGCATGGGCTTTACCCACGTTATCCACAGCACCATGCTGGATTGCAAGCGTTCACCATAATCCTCGACGATGGAAGGGCACCATGAAACAACCCAACATCCTGTTCATCATGGCCGACCAGATGGCCGCGCCGCTGCTGCCGATCTACACCCCATCGCCGATCAAGATGCCCAACCTGGCGCGCCTCGCCGAGCAGGCCGTGGTGTTCGACTCCGCCTACTGCAACAGCCCGCTGTGCGCGCCCTCGCGCTTCACCCTGGTCAGCGGCCAGTTGCCCAGCCGCATCGGCGCCTACGACAACGCCGCCGACTTTCCTGCCGACATTCCGACTTACGCCCACTACCTGCGCCGCCTCGGCTACCGCACCGCGCTCTCGGGCAAGATGCACTTCTGCGGCCCGGACCAGCTGCACGGCTACGAGGAGCGCCTGACCAGCGACATCTACCCGGCCGACTACGGCTGGGCGGTGAACTGGGACGCGCCAGACCAACGCCCGAGCTGGTACCACAACATGTCCTCGGTGCTGCAGGCCGGGCCGTGCGTACGCACCAACCAGCTGGATTTCGATGAGGAAGTGGTGTTCAAGGCACGCCAGTATCTCTACGACCATGTGCGCGAAGACCATGGCCGGCCTTTCTGCCTGACCGTGTCGATGACCCACCCCCACGACCCGTACACCATCCCCAAACGCTACTGGGATCTCTACGAGGCTGTGGATATCCCGCTGCCCCGCGACGTGATCGCCCAAAGCCAGCAAGACCCGCATTCGCAACGCCTGCTCAAGGTCTACGACCTGTGGGACAAGCCGCTGCCCGTGGACAAGATCCGCGATGCCCGCCGCGCCTACTTCGGCGCCTGCAGCTACATCGACGACAATATCGGCCTGCTTGTGCAGACGCTGGAAGACTGCGGCCTGGCCGACGACACCCTGATCGTCTTCTCCGGCGACCACGGCGACATGCTTGGCGAGCGAGGGCTCTGGTACAAGATGCACTGGTTCGAGATGTCGGCGCGGGTGCCGCTGCTGATCCACGCGCCCAAGCGCTTCGCACCCGCGCGGATCAGCGCCAGCGTATCCACCTGCGACCTGCTGCCGACCCTGGTCGAACTGGCCGGCGGCGCTGTGGATAAAGACCTGCACCTGGACGGCCGCTCACTGCTCGGGCACCTGCAAGGGCAGGGCGGGCATGACGAGGTGATCGGCGAATACATGGCCGAGGGTACCGTCGGCCCGCTGATGATGATCCGCCGCGGCGCCTACAAGTTCGTGTACAGCGAAGACGACCCCTGTTTACTCTACGACCTGAGCCGCGACCCGCACGAGCGGGAGAACCTCACCGGCAGCCCGGACCACCAGGTGCTGCTGCAGGCATTTGTCGATGAAGCGAAGCAACGCTGGGATATCCCCAGCCTGCGCCAGCAGGTGCTGGCCAGCCAGCGCCGCCGCCGCCTGGTGGCCGAGGCGCTGGCCATCGGCACGCTGAAAAGCTGGGACCACCAACCCTTGGTGGACGCCAGCCAACAGTACATGCGCAACCACATCGATCTCGACGACCTCGAGCGCAAGGCACGTTATCCACAGCCCGCACCCCTGGATTGAGAAGAGAGGCCGCCATGCAGAAGTTCTCCACCGCCGTGCTCGCCCTGGCCCTGAGCCTGGGCACGGCCCACGCCGCCGACGGCAACGTGCAATGCAGCACCGTGAAACTGGCCGACCCTGGCTGGAGCGATATCGCCAGTACCAACGCCGTCGCTCGCCTGCTCCTGGAAAACCTGGGCTACCAGGTGAAGATCGACAGCCTGGCCGTGCCGATAATCTACGGCGGCCTGAAGGACGGCCGGGTGGACGCCTTTCTCGGCAACTGGATGCCGGCGCAGCAGGGCTTTCATGACAAATTCATCGCCAATGGCGACGTGCAGCAGCTGGCGCGCAACCTGGAGGGCACCGAGTTCACCCTGGCGGTGCCCGATTATGTGTGGGAAGCCGGCGTGAAGGACTTCGCCGACCTGCACAAGTACGCTGACAAGTTCGACAAGAAGCTCTACGGCATCGGCTCCGGCGCGCCGGCCAACCTGTCGCTGAAGGAGATCATCGACAAGAACGACTTCGCGCTTGGGCAGTGGAAGCTGGTCGAATCCAGCGAGCAGGCGATGCTGGCCCAGGTGGACCGGGCGGTGAAAAAGCAGCAGTTCATCACCTTCCTGGGCTGGACCCCGCATCCGATGAACGTGAAGTTGAAGATGCATTACCTCACGGGTGGCGAACAATGGTTTGGCAGCAAAGGCGATGTGTACACGCTGACCCGCAAGGGCTATCCACAGGCTTGCCCGAATGCAGCGAAGTTGCTGAGCAACCTGACGTTCACGCTGGAGATGGAGAACAGCATCATGGCCGAGGTTGTGGATAAGAAGGTGAGCTTTGATGAAGCGGCCAGGAGGTGGGTGAAGGCTCATCCGGAATTGCTGGACGGTTGGCTGGCCGGAGTGACCTCCAAGGACGGTGGAGATGCATCAGAAGTGCTCAAGGCCAAGCTCTGAGTTTCGTCTGTTAGGCTGCTGGGGCCGCTTTGCGGCCCTTTCGCGGCACAAGGCCGCTCCTACAGGCGAGCGCGAATCCCTGTAGGAGCGGCCTTGTGCCGCGAAACGAGGGCAAAGCCCTCGCCTGCGATCTCAAATCAGGACCACCCCATGCCCCGTCCACACCACCTGCTGCCCTTCCTCGCCTGGCTCCCCCGCCAATCGGGTCGCAGCCTGCGCCAGGACCTGCTGGTAGGCCTGAGCGGCGCCATCCTCGCCCTGCCGCAATCGATCGCCTACGCCCTGATCGCCGGCCTGCCCGCCGAATACGGCCTGTACGCCGCCATCGTGCCGGTGCTGGTCGCCTGCCTGTGGGGCTCGTCCTGGCACCTGATCTGCGGCCCCACCGCCGCCATTTCCATCGTCCTCTATGCCAGCATCAGCCCACTGGCCGTGGCCGGCAGCGCCGACTACGTGACCCTGGTGCTGCTGCTGACCTTCCTCGGCGGCGTCTTCCAGCTCATGCTGGGGCTGCTGCGCTTCGGCGCGCTGGTCAACTTCGTCTCCCATTCGGTGGTGCTGGGCTTCACCCTCGGTGCTGCCATCGTCATCGCGCTGGGGCAACTGCCCAATCTGCTGGGCCTGGACCTGCCAAGCCAGGCCACGGCTCTGAAGACCGTGCAGGAACTGACCGGCCATGTTGGTGAGGTGGACATGCCATCGCTGATTCTGGGACTGAGCACCCTGGTGATTGGCGTGGTGTTGAAGCTATGGCGCCCGCGCTGGCCGAGCCTGTTGATAAGTTTGCTGCTGGTCAGCCTGGCGGCCTGGCTGTTGCCCGGCGTGTTCGGCCATGTACCACGCGTGCCCGCTTTCGTCGGCCAGTTGCCACCGCTCAGCCCGCTGCCGTTACTCGATGTGGAACTTATCCTGCGCCTGCTGCCCAGTGCCGTGGCTGTCGGCATGCTCGGGCTGGTCACCAGCCTGTCCATCGCCCGTTCCCTGTCCGCCCGTTCCGAGCAACTGATCGACGCCAACCAGGAGATCCGCGCCCAGGGCCTGTCGAACATCGTCGGGGCATTGTTCTCCGGCTATCTGTCCTCCGGCTCCTTTACCCGCTCCGGGCTCAGCTACGACGCAGGCGCCCGCTCGCCATTGGCCGGAGTGTTCTCGGCGCTGTGGGTGACGCTGTTCGCGGTCGCTGGTGCCGGGCTGATCGCTCATCTGCCGATCCCGGCGATGGCGGGCAGCATCCTACTGATCTGCTGGGGGCTGGTGGACCATCGCGGCATCCGCGCGCTGTTCCGGGTCAGCCGTTCGGAGTTCCTGGTAATGGCGCTGACCGCCGCCGCGACGCTGCTGCTGGAGCTGCAAACGGCGATCTACGCCGGGGTGCTGGCATCGCTGTTCTTCTACCTCAAGCGCACTTCGCGGCCACGGGTGCAGCAGAGCCGGGAAGGGGAGGCGGATGTGTTGCGGGTGGGCGGGTCGATCTTCTTCGGCGCGGCGCATTACCTGCAGGTGCGCTTGCAGCGCTGCCAGGGGCCGCATGTGGTGATCGATGCGCGGCAGGTGAACTTCATCGATTACTCGGGTGTGGATATGTTGCACCGCGAGGCGCGGCGGTTGCTGCGCAATGGCGGGAGCCTGACATTGCGGCGAGCGCGGCCGCAGGTGATAGAGGAACTGCAGAAGCTGGAAGGCCTGGCGAGCTGCCCAATACGCTTCGAGGGCTGACGGTCAACTGGCATTTCTGTCAGTTGCGTGCAACGTGCAGGCAGTGAAAGAGTGAATAACGCTCATTCACTGCGGAGCACGCCATGAGTAGTTGCGTTTATTTCGCACTGGCACTGGTGCCATTACTGGCCGCGCCTAACAGCGGTGCTGCGGAAAACTGCTGGAGCGTTGCCGATGCACAGGCACGTATTGCCCGCCTGGAAAGCAATATGACCGCACGCGAACCCTACACCGGCATGACGCAATCCGCAGCAAAACTCGCTCACTACCGTCAGCAGGTCGAACTGGAGCACCAATTCATCCGACAACGCTCCGACGTCAACTGCGCGCCAATTGCCGACGCAGTTCATCCAGCACAGGCGCCGTGTCCGGACGCACCCCCCGCCAGATAAAGAACGCCTCGGCTGCCTGCTCGGCCAGCATCCCCAGCCCATCAAGCACCTTGGCCGCCCCCAGCTTGCTCGCCCACTGGCAGAAAGGCGTCGGCTCCTTGCCATACATCATGTCGTAGCAGACCGTGCGCCCCGCCTCGACCAGGCTGTCGGCAATCGGCGGCAACTCGCCGGCCAGGCTCGCCGAGGTGGCATTGATGATCACGTCCACCGGCTCCTGCAACCAGCTGAAACCACTGGCCACCACCGGCCCAAGTTCATCGAACTCCCGCGCCAGCTGCTCGGCTTTCTCAACGGTACGGTTGGCGATCACCAGCGATTGCGGGTTGTGCGCCAGGATCGGCTCCAGCACACCGCGTACCGCGCCACCGGCGCCAAGGATAAGGATGCGCTTGCCCGCCAAGGTCACCCCGGCGTTTACCGTCAGGTCCCGCACCAGCCCCGCGCCGTCGGTGTTGTCACCCTGCAGGGTGCCGTCGGCCAGCTTGGTCAGGGTATTCACCGCGCCTGCACGCTGTGCCCTTGGGGTAAGGCTGTCACACAAGCGATAGGCCTCTTCCTTGAACGGTACGGTGACGTTGGCGCCGCTGCCTTGCTTGAAGAAGCCTGTGGCGCAGTCACTGAACTCGTCCAGCGGCGCGAGCAGGGTGGCGTACTCCAGGTCCTGGCCGGTCTGGTCGGCGAACAGGCGGTGGATCAGCGGCGACTTGCTGTGGCCGATGGGGTTGCCGAATACGACGTACTGGTCCATGGGGGCTCCTCGGTTATCCACAGGCTTACTGGGCGAGCCAGTCGCGGTCCTGCAGGAAATAGTCGGTCAGGCGCGCTTCCTCGCTGCCAGGCTCGGCTTTCCAATCGTATCCCCAACGTACCTGCGGCGGCAGCGACATCAGGATCGACTCGGTGCGGCCACCGGACTGCAAACCGAACAGCGTGCCACGGTCGTAGACCAGGTTGAACTCAACGTAGCGGCCACGGCGGTATTCCTGGAATTCACGCTGCTTGGCGGTATACGGCGTGTCCTTGCGGCGCTGGATGATCGGCAGGTAGGCGTCGACGTAGGCGTCGCCGATGGCGCGCATGAAGGCGAAGCAGGTGTCGAAGTCCCACTCGTTCAGGTCATCGAAGAACAGGCCGCCAATGCCGCGCGGCTCGCCACGGTGCTTGAGGTGGAAGTAGCGGTCGCACCAGGCCTTGTAGCGTGGATAGACATCGGCGCCGAACGGCGCGCAGGCCTGTTCGGCAACGCGGTGCCAGTGGACGCAATCTTCCTCGTTGCCGTAGTACGGGGTCAGGTCGAAGCCGCCGCCGAACCACCACACGGCCTCTTCGCCTTCTTTTTCGGCGATGAAGAAGCGCACGTTGGCGTGGGAAGTCGGTACGTGCGGGTTGTGCGGGTGGATCACCAGCGACACGCCCAGGGCCTCGAAGCCACGGCCCGCCAGCTCCGGGCGGTGGGCACTGGCCGACGGTGGCAGGCCGGCGCCGAACACGTGGGAGAAGTTCACCCCGCCTTTCTCGATCACCTTGCCCTCGCCGATCACCCGCGTGCGACCGCCGCCACCGGCATCGCGCACCCAGGCATCCTCGACGAAGCGGGCGCCGCCGTCTTCGGTTTCGAGGGCAGAGCAGATGCGGTCTTGCAGGTCGAGCAGGTAGGCTTTTACGGCCTCGGTGCGGCTGGTCATCGGGTCACCTGGAAGGAGCGGGAAAATTCGCCGCGTAGCATACCACCGGCCGACGCCGCGTCGCAGTTGACGGCGGTCAAGCAAAGGCGTCCGATAGAAGGCCTTTGCGACCCTCGACGACAGGAGTGTGTGATGGCCAAGCGTATCCAGTTCAGCCAGCATGGCGGCCCGGAAGTCCTGCAACTGGTGGAGTTCGACCCGGCACCGCCCGGCCCGCAGCAGGTGCGGGTGCGTAACCATGCGATCGGTTTGAACTTCATCGACACCTATTTCCGCAGCGGGCTGTATGCGCCGCCAGCTCTACCTTCCGGGCTGGGCACTGAAGCGGCCGGCGTGGTCGAGGCGGTGGGCGAGGGTGTCAGCCGGATCAAGGTCGGCGACCGCGTGGCGTACGCCGGTGGGCCGCTTGGGGCCTACAGCGAGGTGCATACGTTGCCAGAGGCCAATCTGGTGAAGCTGCCCGAAGCGATCAGCTTCGAACAGGCGGCGGCGGTGATGCTCAAGGGGCTGACCACGCAATACCTGCTCAAGCAGACCTATGCCGTGCAGCCGGGGGACTTCGTGCTGTTCCATGCCGCCGCTGGCGGTGTGGGCTCGCTGGCGTGCCAGTGGGCCAAGGCGCTGGGCGCGAAGCTGATCGGCACCGTGAGTTCTCCTGAGAAAGCCGAACGGGCCAAGGCGCTCGGGGCCTGGGCGACCATCGACTACAGCCAAGAAGACGTGGCCAAGCGTGTGCTGGAACTGACCGACGGTCAAAAGTGCTCGGTGGTGTATGACGGCGTGGGGGCGGATACCTGGCTGACCTCGCTGGATTGCCTGAGGCCGCGAGGGTTGATGGTGAGCTTCGGCAATGCCTCCGGCGCGGTGAGCGGGGTCAACTTGGGGATCCTGTCGCAAAAGGGGTCGTTGTATGTCACCCGGCCGACACTGGGGAGCTACGCCAACAATGCCGAGAACACCCAGGCCATGGCCGATGACCTGTTCGCGATGATCGCCAGTGGCAAGCTGGTTGTGGATATCCAGCAGCGGTATCCGTTGAGCGAGGCGGCCAAGGCGCAGGCGGAGTTGTCGGCGCGGCGGACGGTCGGCTCGACTGTTTTGCTGCCTTGAGATCCTGGGGCCGCTTTGCGGCCCTTCGCCGGCAAGCCGGCTCCTACAGGGATTACGCCGCCCCCGTAGGAGCCGGCTTGCCGGCGAACACGGCAGCTCAGCCAACAGGCCTATCGGCTGCCGGCGCGGACTCGATGCCATCGAGCATCGCCTCCACCAACCCCTCCGCCATTTCCAGCGAATGCAGGCTCGACCAGTACATGCCACGCCCCTCGTCGCGCAGGTGGTCGAGTGCCTTGATGCCGGTGTCGTAGGCACAGCGCAGGTAGAGCGCTACGTGTACCAGGGCGTCGTGGGCTTCGATGTTGGGGTTTACGGTGAAGAGTGGAGGGTGGCCGGCGTCGCAGCGGCCGAAGGGGTGAGTTGTGGTGTTAGGAAGTGGTGGATCGGGGACAATCTTTTTGGTCATGGCAACCTCTACCAGAGTAGGGCTGACACCTCGTCCGTTACCACACGAATGGGTGGCAGCTGTACACGGGGTGGTAAACCGGGGAGGTACCAGACCCGGCAGGCTCGAAAGCCTCCCGCGCACAGCCGCCATAGACGACTCTGATACCTTCCTGTTACCGGGTTACCACACCCGATCGCCAAGTTATTCGGCGACGGTCTGGAGCCTAGAGGCAGGAGTTCCCACTGAGAAGGTAATGGCGGTCGACAGACTGCGTAGGATATTTCTCTGAATTCAGAATGGGCAGCCATCTGGGTGGAAATCAGAAAAATCGGCGGGGAATTCTGGGGCCGCTTTGCGGCCCTTTCGCGACACAAGGCCGCTCCCACAGATGCCAGCGCCAAGCCTGAGAGCTGCGCTGTATCTGTGGGAGCGGCCTTGTGTCGCGATACGAGGGCGAAGCCCTCGCCAGCGGTATCAGCCCGGGCGCACAACCTCGCCGGTCGCCAGGTCGCGAATCAGGCTCGGGTTCTTCCGCCCACCCAACGCCCCACCCAGCACCATGTCCAGCTCGTTGTGGAAGTACTGCTCCACCCGCAACCTACTCTTGGCCGCCGGCCGCCCGGCCGGGTTGCAGGAGGTAGAGATCAACGGCCCGACCAACGCGCACAGCTCGCGCACCTGTGGGTGATCGCTGACCCGCAGCGCCACGGTGTCGTGCTGCCCGGTCACCCACTCGGGCAACAGGTCCTGGTGCGGCACCAGCCAGGTGTTCGGCCCCGGCCAAGTAGCGCTCATGCGATCAATCCAATCCTGCGGGAAATCCTCGAACAGAAAGTCGAACTGGCGGATGTTGTCGGCGATCAGGATCAGCCCTTTATCCACAGGCCGCGACTTGAGCGCCAGCAGGCGATACACCGCGTCCTCGTTCCACGGGTCGCAGCCCAGGCCCCAGACCGCTTCCGTCGGATAGGCGATCACCGCACCCGCCTTCACCTCGCGCGCGGCTTGCTGCACACGCCAACTGCTCACCATTTTCCGTCTCTCCGCATAAACGCCGTGCGCGCAGTGTACTTAGCCGGCACGGGCAAACCAACGCCCGGCTTCATTGCTGACCCGGCCTTCGAGCTCCAGCTCGGTCAGGCTGGCCAGTACCTGGGCCAGCGGCAGGCCGCTGCTGTGGGCCAGGCCCTCGCTGGTCTGGGGCGCGGCATGAAGCAGGGCGAGGAGGGGGTGAGCGGGTTTATCCACAACAGCGGGCGGCAGGTTCTGCCAGCCGCCCAGGCTGTCGAGGATCTGCTCCACGCTTTCCACCAGCAGGGCGCCATCGCGGATCAACTGGTGGCAGCCTTTGACGCCAGGGTGGTGGATGGAGCCTGGAATCGCATACACCTCCCGCCCCTGTTCGGCAGCAAGCCTCGCGGTGATCAACGAGCCGCTGGCCAGGCTGGCCTCGACCACCAGTACACCCAGCGACAAGCCACTGATGATCCGATTGCGCCGTGGGAAGTTACCCGCCAGCGGCCCGGCGTCCAGCGGGTACTCGGAAACCAGCGCGCTACCGCTGTCGATCATCATCCGTGCCAAGTCACGATGGCGCTGTGGATAACATTTTTGCAACCCCGTGCCCAGCACCCCGATCGTGTACCCACCGGCCTTCAACGCGGCCCGATGAGCGGCACCGTCCACGCCCAGCGCCAGCCCGCTGGTGATGGTGAACCCGGCCTGGGAAAGGCAACGGGAAAACGCGCCCGCCGTATCCAGCGCCGGGGGTGAAGCACGCCTGCTGCCCACAATCGCAAGCTGCGGTCGCTCGAGCAAAGCAGGGTTTCCAGCGACGAACAGCAAGGGCGGCGGATCGTCTATCTCGGCCAGCAACGCCGGGTAGCCAGGCTCGTCCCACATCAGTAAATGCTGGCCCGGCCGCTCTAACCAGGCCATTGCGGCCAATGCCCCATCGCGCACTTCAGGGCTGCGCCGGGCGTCGATACTGGCTGCCGGCAGCCCCAGGGCACGCCAGGCACTTGCTGGCGCAGTGAGCGCCGACGAGGCGCTGCCGAAAGCTTCGATGAGGGTGTGAAAACGACGCAGCCCGGCATCGGGAAGCCGATGCAGACGCAACCGCGCCTCGAGTTCGGCAGGCGAACAAGGCGACGAACGGGGTTCGGTCATAGGGGATCATCCTTGATCGACAGGGGCCAACGGCGTGGCACAACCTGTGGATAACTTTGTTGATAATACTTTGACAAGCTGTCCATGGAATGGGCTTTCCAGCGCCCATTCACACCCTAGCCAAGCTTCGCAGGTGCCGAACGCCCCATTTCCCTTTATTATGTGTGCTCAGTTTTCAACCGACCGCACAGTGACTGCCTGCCCCCTATGGCCATCTTGAACATTCTCGAATTCCCCGATCCGCGCCTGCGCACCATTGCCAAACCGGTAACGGAGTTCGACGACGCCCTGCGCCAGTTGATCGACGACATGTTCGAGACCATGTACGAAGCCCCTGGCATCGGCCTGGCGGCCACCCAGGTCAACGTGCACAAGCAGGTCGTGGTGATGGACCTGAGCGAAGACCGCAGCGAACCGCGCGTCTTCATCAACCCCACGGTCGAGGAGCTGACCCACGACATGGGCCAGTACCAGGAAGGCTGCCTGTCGGTGCCCGGCTTCTACGAAAACGTAGACCGCCCGCTGCGTGTGCGGGTCAAGGCCCAGGACCGCGACGGCAAGCCCTATGAACTCGAAGCCGAAGGCCTGCTGGCCGTATGCGTGCAGCACGAGTTCGACCACCTCAACGGCAAGCTGTTCGTCGACTACCTGTCCCAGCTCAAACGCGACCGGATCAAGAAGAAGCTGGAAAAGCAGCACCGCCAGCAAGCCTGATCCCCACCTTCCAGAAGGCTTGCTCCGGCAAGCCTTTTTCTTTTTCAAGGAAGCGAGAACTCCATGCGCATCGTCTTCGCAGGCACTCCAGAGTTTGCCGCCGAACACCTCAAGGCCCTGCTCGACAGCCCGTACGAGATCGTGGCCGTCTACACCCAGCCCGACCGCCCGGCTGGCCGTGGCCAGAAGCTCATGCCGAGCGCAGTGAAGGCACTGGCCGTTGCCCACGACATCCCGGTGTACCAGCCGCAGACCCTGCGCAACCCCGAGGCGCAAGCCGAGCTCGCCGCGCTCAAGCCGGACCTGATGGTGGTGGTCGCCTATGGCCTGATCCTGCCGCAAGTGGTGCTGGATATTCCGCGCCTGGGTTGCATCAACAGCCATGCCTCCCTGCTGCCGCGCTGGCGCGGGGCGGCGCCGATCCAGCGTGCCGTGGAAGCCGGCGACGCCGAGAGCGGCGTGACCGTGATGCGTATGGAAGCGGGCCTGGATACCGGCCCGATGTTGCTCAAGGTGGTTACCCCGATCAGCGCCGAGGACACTGGCGGCACCCTGCACGACCGCCTCGCCGCCATGGGCCCGGGCGCCGTGGTGCAGGCCATCGCCGGCCTGGCCGACGGTTCGCTGCAAGGTGAAGTACAGGACGATACCCTGGCCACTTATGCACACAAGCTGAACAAGGACGAGGCGCGCATCGACTGGAACCGCCCAGCCGTCGAACTGGAACGCCTGATCCGTGCCTTCAACCCGTGGCCGGTGTGCCACAGCACCCTCGACGGCGAAAGCGTGAAGGTGCTGGCCGCCAACTTGTCCACAGGCAAGGGCACTCCTGGTGAGATCCTCTCCGCCAGCAAGGACGGCCTGGTCGTCGCCTGCGGTGATGGCGCCCTGAGCCTGACCCGCCTGCAACTGCCCGGCGGCAAGGCCCTGGCCTTCAGCGACCTGTTCAACAGCCGCCGCGAGAAGTTCGCCGGTGGCAAGGTGCTCGGCCAATGAACCCACGCCTGGCCGCCGCCCGTGCCCTTGCCGCCGTGCTCAGCGGCAAGGCCTCGCTGAACAGCTCGCTGCCGGCGCAACTGGACAAGGTCGACGAGCGCGACCGTGGCCTGACCCAGGACCTAGCCTTCGGCACCGCCCGCTGGCAGCCACGCCTGGACCTGCTGGCCGCGCAACTGCTGCAGAAGCCGTTCAAGGCCGCCGATGCCGATGTGCAGGCGCTGCTGCTGGTCGGCCTGTACCAGCTGTTCTACACGCGCATCCCGGCACACGCCGCCCTCGGCGAGACCGTCGGCTGCGCCGACAAGCTCAAGAAGCCATGGGCCAAGGGCCTGCTCAACGCCGTGCTGCGCCGCGCCCAGCGTGAAGGCGAGGAACTGCTCGCCAGCATGGAACGCGACCCGGTGGTGCGCACCGCCCACCCGCGCTGGCTGCAGAAGTCGCTGAAAGCCTTCTGGCCGGAGCAGTGGGAAGCCATCTGCGCCGCCAACAACGCCCACCCGCCGATGATTCTGCGGGTCAATCGCCGCCACCACAGCCGTGACGCCTACCTGTCGTTGCTGGCCGAGGCCGGCATCCAGGCCAGCGCCTGCCAGTTCAGCCGTGACGGCATCGTCCTGGCCGAAGCCTGCGACGTGCGTGGCCTGCCGGGCTTCGCCGACGGTTGGGTGAGCGTGCAGGACGAAGCCGCGCAGCTGTCCGCCGACCTGCTGGAACTGGCCCCCGGCCAGCGCGTGCTCGACGCCTGCTGCGCCCCGGGCGGCAAGACCTGCCACCTACTGGAAGCCGAACCCGGCCTGGCCCACATGGTCGCCATCGACCTGGAAGCCAAGCGACTGGCCCGCGTGCGCGAGAACCTCGACCGCCTGAAGCTCGACGCGGAGCTGATCGCCTGCGACGCCCGTGACACCGCCAGCTGGTGGGACGGCAAGCCATTCCAGCGCATCCTGCTCGACGCGCCATGCTCGGCCACCGGTGTGATCCGCCGTCACCCGGACATCAAGCTGACCCGTCAGGCCGAGGACATCCCGGCCCTGGCCACGCTGCAAGGCGAGCTGCTCGATGCCCTGTGGCCGACCCTGGAAGTGGGCGGCATGTTGCTCTACGCCACCTGCTCGAGCCTGCCGACCGAGAACACCGAAGTGATCGACGCCTTCCTCGCCCGCACCCCCGGTGCCCGCGAGCTGGACCTGGCCACCGAAGCCGGCCTGCGCCAGCCCCACGGCCGCCAGCTGCTGGCCCAGGAAGGCGGCCATGACGGGTTCTATTACGCCAAACTGATCAAGATCGCCGCTTCGCGCGGGTAAGAACAAAAAGGGTAGGGAGTAGCGGATGAAGATCATCATCCTCGGCGCAGGGCAGGTGGGCGGCACGCTGGCGGAACACCTGGCCAGCGAAGCCAACGACATCACCGTGGTCGACACCGACAGCGAGCGCCTGCGCGACCTGGGCGACCGCCTGGACATCCGCACCGTGCAGGGCCGCGCGTCGCTGCCGACGGTACTGCGCCAGGCCGGCGCCGACGACGCCGACATGCTGGTGGCGGTAACCAACAGTGACGAGACCAACATGGTCGCCTGCCAGGTCGCCTACTCGCTGTTCCACACCCCGACCAAGATCGCCCGGGTACGCGAGTCGGCCTACCTCACCCGTGAAGAGCTGTTCGACAACGACCACATCCCGGTGGACGTGCTGATCAGCCCCGAGCAGGTGGTGACCAACTACATCAAGCGCCTGATCGAACACCCAGGTTCGCTGCAGGTGATCGACTTCGCCGAGGGCAAGGCCCAGCTGGTGGCGGTCCGGGCCTACTACGGCGGCCCGCTGGTGGGCCAGCAACTGCGCCAGATCCGCGCCCACATGCCCAATGTCGACACCCGCGTGGCGGCGATCTTCCGCCGCGACCGGCCGATCACCCCGCAGGGCGACACGGTGATCGAGGCCGACGACGAAGTGTTCTTCATCGCCGCGAAGAAGGACATCCGCGCAGTGATGGGTGAGCTGCGTCGCATCGACGAGACCAACAAGCGCGTGGTCATCGCCGGTGGCGGGCAGATCGGCGAGCGCCTGGCCGAGGCCATCGAGAGCCGCTACCAGGTGAAGATCATCGAGATGAACCCGGCACGCTGCCGCCACCTCTCGGAAAACCTCGAGAGCACCGTGGTGCTCCAAGGCAGTGCGTCCGACCGGGACCTGATGCTCGAAGAAAACATCGCCGACGCCGACATCTTCCTGGCCCTGACCAACGACGACGAGGCCAACATCATGTCGTCGCTGCTGGCCAAGCGCTTGGGTGCGCGCAAGGTGATGACCATCATCAACAACCCGGCCTACGTCGACCTGGTGCAGGGCGGCGAGATCGACATCGCCATCAGCCCGCAGCTGGCCACCATCGGCACCTTGCTGGCCCACGTGCGCCGCGGCGATATCGTCAGCGTGCACTCGCTGCGCCGGGGCGCGGCCGAGGCCATCGAGGCGGTGGCCCATGGCGATTCGAAGTCGAGCAAGGTGGTGGGCAAGGCCATCGAGGACATCTCGTTGCCGCCAGGCACCACCATCGGCGCGATCATCCGCGACGAGGAAGTGCTGATCGCCCACGATGACACGGTGATCGCGTCGGGCGACCATGTGATCCTGTTCGTTGTGGATAAAAAGCAGATTCGAGACGTGGAGAAACTGTTCCACGTGGGCCTGAGTTTCTTCTAGGGAGAGACGTGATGCGTGAATCGCTGGAGAAAATGCTGGCCAAGGGTGTGGATAACCCGCTGCTGCGGTTCGGGCTGGGCAAGGCCTGGCTGGACGAGGGCAATGGCGCTGAAGCGGCGGTGCACCTGGCGGCTTGTGTGCGGCAGGATCCGAAGTACTCGGCGGCGTGGAAGCTGCTGGGGAAGGCGTATCAGCTCAGCGGCGATCTGGCTGGCGCGCGCACGGCCTGGGAAGAGGGGATCGTCGCGGCGCAGGCCCATGGCGACAAGCAGGCCGAGAAAGAGATGACCGTTTTCCTCAAGAAGCTCAACAAGGCTTGAGATCGCCGGGGCTGCTATGCAGCCCATCGCGACACAAGGCCGCTCCCACATTGATCGACATATGCAGGGCCTCTGTGGGAGCGGCCTTGCGTCGCGAAAGGGGCGCAAAGCGCCCCCAGGTTCTCAATACCAGCGCGCCTCGCCCGCCGGGCGCTTCTTGAAGCGCTTCATGCTCCACATGTACTGGCTCGGATACTCGCGCACATAACGCTCGACCACCTTGCTCATGGCCGCCGCCGCTACCGTCACATCCTCGCTGTACATCTCTTCCGGCGCCGCCTCGAGGAACACCTTGAAGCCTGACCCATCCGGCAACCGCAGGGCATGCAGGAACACCCCGACCGCCTTGCCGCCGGCCAGCATGTTCGGCACGAACTTGCTGGTCAGTGCCTGGGTACCGAGGAACGGCACGAACACACCCGCCGACTCGGCCGGCTCCGGATCCGCGGGAATCCCCACCTGCCCACCCCGGCGCACTTCCTTGATCACGCTGAGAATGCCTTCCTTGGTCGAGGGCGCCACGCGGTTGCCCATCTGCACGCGCTGCTCACGCAGCAGGTCATCCACCGCCTTCAACTTGGGCGGGCGATAGAAGATGATCGGTTTGCACTGGTTGCAATAGAAGTGGTTGAGCACTTCCCAGTTGCCCAGGTGGCTGGTGATGCCCACCACGCCCTTGCCCGAGGCCAGGGCCTGCTCCAGCACTTCCAGGCCGTGCACTTCCTTGACCAGTTCCAGCGAGCGCTGCGGTGGCCAGATCCAGGCGCAGGCGCTCTCGACGAACGACTTGCCGATATCCTTCAACGCACGACCCACCAGTTGCTCGCGCTCAACCGGGTCCATCTCCGGGAAACACTTGGCCAGGTTGATGCGCACGACATTGCGCGAGCCATTGGGGACTTTCCACATAAGCCAGCCGATACCGGCGCCGACGCGCTGCACAGCGCCCCAGGGCAGCTTGGCAAACAGGCGCAGCACCCCGACCATCAGGGCGCCCTTGAACTTTTCCACAGGCGAATTCCTTATTTCAGCAAGGCGCGCATTGTACCCCGTCAGCGCGCCAGCGCGGCGTAGCGATCACAGTCGGTGGTGTGGTCCATGACCATGCCGGTGGCCTGCATGAAGGCGTAGCAGATGGTCGGGCCAACGAACGTGAAGCCGGCCTTCTGCAGGGCCTTGCTCATGGCCTTGGCTTCGTCGGTCACCGCCGGCACATCGTTGCGGGTGGCGAAATGGTTGATCTTCGGTTGCCCACCGACGAACGACCACAGCCACTCGGCGGGGTTATCCACAGCCAGCCAGGCCTCGGCGTTGCGGCGCACGGCCTTGAGCTTGAGGCGGTTGCGGATGATGCCCGCGTCGAGCATCAACGCCTCGATGCGTTCATCGCTCAAGCGCGCCAGTTGCACCGGGTCGAACCCGTGCAGCACTTCACGATAACGCTCACGTTTCTTCAATACGGTGATCCACGAGAGCCCCGCCTGGAACCCTTCGAGCAAAAGCATCTCGAAGAGCAACGCCGGGTCGCGCTGCGGCGTTCCCCACTCGTGGTCGTGATAGGCCTCGTACAAAGGATCGTCGGAACACCAAAAGCAGCGTGGCATAAGGCTCCAATTACGTAGAGGGCGAGGCGAATCGGGTTATACTCCCGCTCTTTACATCCGCATCCCCAGATACAGGTGAATTTCGTGAGCCAGCCTACGCCAGCCGTGCGTACCTTCCAAGACCTGATCCTCGCCCTGCAGAACTACTGGGCCGAGCAAGGTTGTGTGGTGCTTCAGCCCTACGATATGGAAGTAGGCGCCGGCACTTTCCATACCGCCACCTTCCTGCGCGCCGTGGGCCCGGAGACGTGGAACGCCGCCTATGTGCAGCCTAGCCGTCGCCCCGCCGACGGACGGTATGGTGAAAACCCCAACCGCCTGCAGCACTACTACCAGTTCCAGGTGGTGCTCAAGCCGAACCCGGCCAACTTCCAGGAGCTGTACCTCGGCTCGCTGAAAGCCATCGGCCTGGACCCGCTGGTTCACGACATCCGTTTCGTCGAAGACAACTGGGAATCGCCAACCCTGGGCGCCTGGGGCCTGGGCTGGGAAATCTGGCTGAACGGCATGGAGGTGACCCAGTTCACCTACTTCCAGCAGGTCGGCGGCATCGAGTGCTACCCGGTCACCGGTGAAATCACCTACGGCCTGGAGCGCCTGGCCATGTACCTGCAGGGCGTGGACTCGGTCTACGACCTGGTGTGGGCCGACGGCCCGTTCGGCAAGGTCACCTACGGCGACGTGTTCCACCAGAACGAAGTGGAGCAGTCGACCTACAACTTCGAGCACGCCAACGTCGAGAAACTGTTCGAGCTGTTCGACTTCTATGAGAGCGAAGCGAACCGCCTGATCAAGCTGGACCTGCCGCTGCCCACCTACGAAATGGTCCTGAAGGCCTCGCACACCTTCAACCTGCTGGACGCCCGCCGCGCCATCTCGGTGACCGAGCGCCAGCGCTACATCCTGCGCGTACGCACGCTCGCCCGTGACGTGGCGCAAAGCTACCTGCAAGCCCGCGCACGCCTGGGCTTCCCGATGGCTTCTCCTGAACTGCGTGACGAAGTGTTGGCTAAGCTGGAGGCTGCACAATGAGTGCTCAAGATTTCCTGGTTGAACTGGGCACCGAAGAGCTGCCACCGAAGGCCCTGGCCTCGTTGGGCGATGCGTTCCTCGCCGGCATCGAGAAAGGCTTGCAGGCCGCCGGCCTGAACTACACCAGCAAGCAGGTCTACGCCGCGCCGCGCCGCCTGGCCGTGCTGCTGCGCCAGCTGGACGTGCAACAGCCGGATCGCAGCATCAACATCGACGGCCCGCCCCGCCAGGCGGCCTTCGACGCCGAAGGCAACCCGACTCAAGCCGCCCTGGGCTTCGCCAAGAAGTGCGGCGTGGAGCTGTCGGACATCGACCAGAGCGGCCCGAAGCTGCGCTTCTCGCAGCACATTCCGGGCAAGGCCACCGCCAGCCTGCTGCCCACCATCGTTGAGGATTCGCTCAACGACCTGCCGATCCCCAAGCGCATGCACTGGGGCGCCAGCCGTGAAGAGTTCGTGCGCCCGACGCAATGGCTGGTGATGCTGCTCGGCGACCAGGTCGTCGACTGCACCATCCTCGCCCAGAAAGCCGGCCGTGAATCCCGTGGCCACCGCTTCCACCACCCTGAGAACGTGGTCATCACCACCCCGGCCAACTACGTCGAAGACCTGCGCAAAGCCTACGTGCTGGCCGACTTCGCCGAGCGTCGCGAGCTGATCAGCAAGCGCACCGCGGAACTGGCCATGCAGCAGGAAGGCTCGGCCATCGTGCCGCCGGCGCTGCTGGACGAAGTGACCGCCCTGGTCGAGTGGCCGGTGCCGCTGGTGTGCTCGTTCGAGGAGCGTTTCCTCGAGGTGCCGCAGGAAGCCCTGATCACCACCATGCAGGACAACCAGAAGTACTTCTGCCTGCTGGACAGTGAAGGCAAGCTGCTGCCGCGCTTCATCACCGTGGCCAACGTCGAGAGCCGCGATCCGAAGCAGATCGTCGAAGGCAACGAGAAGGTCGTGCGCCCACGCCTGACCGACGCCGAGTTCTTCTTCAAGCAAGACAAGAAGCAACCGCTGGAAAGCTTCAACGAGCGCCTGAAGAACGTGGTGTTCCAGGCTCAGCTGGGCACCGTGTTCGACAAGGCCGAGCGCGTGTCGAAACTGGCTGCCTTCATTGCCCCGTACATCGGCGGCAGCGCCGCCAACGCTGGCCGTGCCGGCCTGCTGTCCAAGTGCGACCTGGCCTCGGAGATGGTCGGTGAATTCCCTGAAATGCAGGGTATCGCCGGCTACTACTACGCCCTCAACGACGGTGAGCCGCAAGACGTCGCCCTGGCACTGAACGAGCAGTACATGCCGCGCGGCGCTGGCGCCGAGCTGCCGCAAACCCTCACCGGTGCCGCCGTGGCCATCGCCGACAAGCTCGACACCCTGGTCGGCATCTTCGGCATCGGCATGCTGCCCACCGGCAGCAAGGATCCGTACGCCCTGCGCCGTGCCGCCCTGGGCGTGCTGCGCATCCTGATCGAGAAACAGCTGGACCTGGACCTGACCACCGCGGTCGAGTTCGCGGTCAAGCAGTTCGGCACCAAGGTGAAGGCTGCCGGCTTGTCCGAGCAGGTGCTGGAGTTCATCTTCGACCGCCTGCGCGCGCGTTACGAAGACGAAGGCATCGACGTTGCCACCTACCTGTCGGTGCGTGCCCTGAAGCCGGGCTCGGCCCTGGACTTCGACCAGCGCGTACAGGCCGTGCAGGCCTTCCGCAAGCTGCCGGAAGCCAATGCCCTGGCTGCGGCGAACAAGCGCGTGTCGAACCTGCTGGGCAAGGCCGAAGGCGCCATCGCCGACCAGGTCGAGCCCAAGTACTTCGACAACGCCAACGAGTTCTCGCTGTACTCGGCCATCCAGCAGGCCGACCAGGCCGTGCAGCCGATGGCCTCCGCGCGCCAGTACAACGAAGCCCTGGCCCGCCTGGCCGCCCTGCGCGACCCGGTAGACGCCTTCTTCGAAGCGGTACTGGTCAACGCCGAGGACGCCAAGGTACGCGCCAACCGTTATGCCCTGCTCAGCCGCCTGCGCGGCCTGTTCCTGGGCGTGGCCGATATCTCGCTGCTGGGGTAAGTCGTTGAAACTGCTGATTCTTGATCGAGACGGAGTGATCAACCACGACTCCGACGCCTACATCAAGTCGCTGGAGGAGTGGGTTCCCATTCCCGGCTCGATCGAGGCCATCGCGCAGTTGAGCAAGGCGGGCTGGACGGTGGCTGTTGCCACCAACCAGTCCGGCATTGCCCGTGGCTACTACCCGCTGGAAACCCTCGAGGCCATGCATGCGCGCCTGCGCGCGCTGGTGGCCGAGCTGGGCGGCGAGGTTGGCTTGATCGTGCATTGCCCGCACGGCCCGGATGAAGGCTGCGATTGCCGCAAGCCCAAGCCCGGCATGCTGCGGGCAATCGCCGAGCACTACCAGGTACCGCTGGCCGGCGTATGGTTCGTCGGCGACAGCAAAGGTGACCTGGAGGCGGCCCTGGCCGTCGATGCACAACCCGTGTTGGTAAAAACCGGCAAGGGCGAAAGGACCCTGGAAAAAGGCGTCCCGGAAACTACACTGATTTTCGACGATCTGGCAGCCATCGCCAGAGAACTTATTTAAATGAGTGCGCCAGGAACGGCGCACTTTTCATTAGGCGGGCACGCCCCGCAACGGTACATGCCACTATGTCGATCCTGCAGGCGATCAGAATCTTTCTTTTTTACCTGCTGTTGGGCACCAGTTCGCTGCTGTGGTGCTCGCTGAGCTTCTTCGTCGCGCCTTTCCTGCCGTTCCCCAAGCGCTACAAGTTCATCAACGTGTACTGGTGCCGCTGCGCGCTGTTCCTGGTGAAGACGATCCTCGGGATCGACTACAAGATCACCGGCGCCGAACATGTGCCTGATGTGCCGTGCGTGATCCTGTCGAACCACCAGAGCACCTGGGAGACGTTCTTCCTTTCGGCGTACTTCTCGCCGCTGAGCCAGGTACTCAAGCGCGAGCTGCTGTACGTGCCGTTCTTCGGCTGGGCCATGGCCATGCTGCGACCGATCGCCATCGACCGGAAGAACCCGAAAGAGGCCTTGCGCCAGGTTGCCAGCCAGGGTGACGAGTTGCTCAAACAGGGCACCTGGGTGCTGATCTTCCCCGAAGGCACCCGCGTGCCCCACGGCCAGATGGGCAAGTTCTCCCGCGGTGGCACCGCGCTCGCAGTGAATGCCGGCCTGCCGGTGCTGCCGATCGCCCACAACGCCGGCAAGTTCTGGCCCCGTGAAGGCTGGGGCAAGCGCCCGGGCACCATCGAGGTGGTAATTGGCGCGCCGATGTACCCGGAAGGGACGGGGCCACGGGCCATTGCCGAGCTCAACGACCGCGCCCAGGCGTGGAACGAGGCAGCCCAGCGGGCCATGGGTTCGCTGCCGCCGGTGGCGGAAAATCCGGAACAGCAGCACGCCTGACGTTCTGTGGATAAGTTGTTAGCAATTTTGGGATTACGTGTGTCATAACATAGCTAACCTGTTGAATTAGCTATTTATTTCTCTGTATGACGTTTTTCTGAAAATCGTGCATAAGTTTTTTCGCGCTATAAAAAAACCGGCTTTTACGCCGGTTTTTTTGTGCCTTGGAATGTGTGGCGATTTCTTCACCGGCAAGGCCGGCTCCTACAGGCGATCAGGCCTCACACCTTGTCGATATCCACATCCCGGGTCTCTTTCAAACAGAAGATCCCCACCACCAGGCTCACCCCGGTGATTAGCACCGGATACCACAACCCATAGAAGATATCCCCGGTATACACCACCAACGCGAACGACACCGTTGGCAGGAAGCCCCCGAACCAACCGTTACCGATGTGATAGGGCAGGGACATCGAGGTATAGCGAATACGCGTGGGGAACAGCTCGACCATCACCGCCGCCAGAGGCCCGTAGGTCATGGTGGCGATCAGGATCATGGCGACGATCAGCACCACCACCATTACCTGGTTCACGTTCGCCGGGTCTGCCTTGGCCGGATAACCCGCCGCATCGATGGCACTGCGCATGGCCGTCTCGTCGAAGCCATTGATGGTCTTGTCACCGATGCTGACGATCACCTCGCTGCCGCCGACATTCACCGAGCTATAGGGCAGGCCCTGTTTGACCAGGAACGTCTTGACCTTGTCGCACGGGCTGTCGAAGCGCGCCTTGCCCACCGGGTCGAACTGGAAGGTGCAGCCTTTGGGGTCGGCGGTGACGACAATCGGTGCCTGGCGGCTGGCGGCATCGATCTGCGGGTTGGCGTAGTGGCTCAGGGCCTTGAACAACGGGAAGTACAGCACCGTCGCCAGCAACAGGCCAAGCATCAGGATCGGCTTGCGCCCAACACGGTCCGACAGCCAGCCGAAGAATACGAAGAACGGCGCGCCGATCACCACGCTGATGATCAGCAGCGTGTTGGCCTGGGCGGGGTCCATCTTGAGCATCTGGGTCATGAAGAACAGCACGTAGAACTGTGCGGTGTAGAAGGTCACCGCCTGCCCGGCGTTGATACTGAACAGCGCGGTGAGCACCACCTTGAGGTTGGGCCAGGAGGTGAACGACTCACGAATCGGCGATTTGCTCACCTTGCCCTGGGCCTTCATTTTCACGAAGGCCGGCGACTCATGCATGCTCATGCGGATCCAGGTGGAGATCGCCAGCAGTACGATCGACAGCAGGAACGGCAGGCGCCAGCCCCAGGTTTCAAACTGGTCACCGCTGATATAGCGGCTGGCCAGGACCACGGTCAGCGACAACAGCAGGCCCAGCGTGGCGGTGGACTGGATGAAGCCGGTGTGGAAACCACGCTTGCCATGGGGCGCGTGCTCGGCGACATAGGTAGCCGCACCACCGTACTCACCGCCCAGCGCCAGGCCCTGGAGCATGCGCAGCACAACCAGAATGATCGGGGCAGCGATGCCGATGCTGGCATAGGTCGGTAGCAGGCCCACCGCGAAGGTGGACAGGCCCATCAGCACAATGGTCACCAGGAAGGTGTATTTGCGTCCAATCATGTCACCCAGCCGGCCGAACACCAGCGCCCCGAACGGGCGCACCAGGAAACCGGCCGCGAAGGCCATCAAGGCAAAGATGAAGGCAGTGGTGTCGTTGACGCCGGCAAAGAACTGCTTGCTGATGACTGCGGCCAGCGCGCCATAGAGAAAAAAGTCATACCACTCGAACACCGTCCCGAGGGATGACGCGAAAATGATCTTGCGCTCTTCACGGCGGCTGGGGCTGCTCGCCGCCGCCCCCTGTTCCTGGATGTAATCCGACATCGTTGCTGTCCTCGGCCCGCGGGCCACAGTGATTATTCTTGTTGTTCCACTGCCGGCGACTTCCGATTACAAGCCGCCGCTGTTGCAAACACCCAGGTCAGGGCGTCGGTATCGCGCTGGCGTCGCTGAGGTTGGTCTGGGTATTGGCCCCCTTGAGGATCAGTTGTGCCGCCTTTTCGGCAATCATCAACGTGGGTGAACAGGTATTGCCGGAGACGATCTGCGGCATGATCGAGGCGTCGGCCACGCGCAGGCCAGGGATGCCGTGAACGCGCAGCTGGTTATCCACAACGTCCAGCGGCCCGCTGCCCATGCGGCAGGTGCCGACCGGGTGGAAGATGGTGGTGCCGATCTGGCCGGCGGCCTGGTGCAAGTCCTCCTCGTTCTGCAGGGCAGGGCCGGGCAGGTATTCGCGAGGTGCGAAAGCGGCGAGGGCAGGGGCCTGGACAATCTTCCGGGTGAGGCGGATGGCGTCGGCGGCGACGCGCAGGTCCTCAGGGGCGCTAAGGTAGTTGGGATCGATCAGCGGCGCGGTATTCATGTCCGCCGATCGGATATCGATTCGCCCGCGGCTGGCCGGGCGCAGGTTGCATACCGAGGCGGTGAAGGCCGGGAACCGATGCAGCGGTTCACCGAAGCGGTCCAGCGACAACGGCTGCACGTGATATTGCAGGTTGGCCGTTGCCTGCTCAGGGCCTGATCGCGCGAAGGCACCCAACTGGCTGGGCGCCATGGCCAATGGGCCGCTGCGGTCATAGGCATAACGAAGGCCCATCCCCAGCTTGCCCCACAGGCTGTTGGCCATCTGGTTGAGGGTTCGGGTGTTGTTGATCTGGTAGATCAGGCGCAATTGCAAATGGTCCTGCAGGTTGCCGCCGACACCCGGCATGTCGTGGCGCACACCGATACCCAGATCCTCCAGCAGTTTGCGCGGGCCGATGCCGGAGCGCTGGAGAATGCCGGGCGAGCCGACGGAGCCCGCACAAAGGATGATCTCGCGACGGGCGGCGAACTCATGCCAAGCGCCTTGCCACAAGGCCTTCACCGCTCGGGCGCGCGTGTTGTCGAGCAGCACCTGGTCGACCTGCACACCGGTCAAGACGGTGAGGTTCGGCCGCTTGAGGACAGGCCTGAGAAACGCCTTGGCTGAGTTCCAGCGCACACCGCTGCGCTGGTTCACCTGAAAGTATCCACAGCCTGCGTTGTCGCCTGTGTTGAAGTCGGCCACCTTGGCGATGCCACTCTGCTCGGCGGCATCGCGGAAGGCATCAAGAATCGGCCAGCTGTAGCGCTGCTGTTCGACCCGCCATTCCCCCTCGGCGCCGTGGCTGTCACTGGCGCCGGCGAAGTGGTTCTCGCTGGCCTTGAACAACGGCAGCACATCTTTCCACGCCCAGCCGTCGTTGCCTTGCTCGGCCCAGCGGTCGTAGTCGGCGGCCTGTCCACGCATGTAGATCATGCCGTTGATCGATGAACAGCCCCCCAGCACCTTGCCCCGTGGATAACCAAGGCTGCGCCCGTTAAGGCCAGGTTGGGACTCGGTCTTGAAGCACCAGTCGGTGCGTGGATTGCCAATGCAGTAGAGGTAACCGACAGGGATGTGTATCCAGGGATAGTTGTCACGACCACCCGCCTCGAGCAGCAATACGCGACACGAAGGGTCAGCGGACAAACGATTGGCCAGCAGGCACCCGGCGGGCCCGGCACCCACGACCACGTAGTCGTAGACAGAATCGGCTGATGGCATGTGCAACCTCGCGCCTGATTATTATTCTTGTCCCGCACCATCTTATTGATTAATTTCGCCGAGGAAACACGAGATTTCGCGCAGCCGTTGTGCGTTTTAGCACAGCGCCGTCCCCATGATCGACGCGAATCCTGTAGGAGCGGCTTCAGCCGCGATGCAGGCACCGCGTTGTCTGGCATCCGCTTCGCGGATGATCGCGGCTAAAGCCGCTCCTACAGCGAAAGGGTCCCCATGAACGGCAAAAGGATCAGCATGTTCGACTGGAACGATCTGCGGTTTTTCCTCGAGTTGCAGCGCAGCGGCCGTCTGCTCACCGCCGCCAAGCGCCTCAACACCACCCACAGCACCGTGGCCCGGCATATCGAGAGCATCGAAAAGCACCTGGGCACCGCGCTGTTCGTCCAGCATGCCCAGGGCTACGAACTCACCCCCTCCGGCCAGGCCCTGCTCAAGCACGCCGAAGCGATGGAAAACGTTGCCCTGCTGGCGCAGGAAGAAATCACCCAGGCCATCACGCCGCTGGGCAAGATTCGCCTGGGGGTGACCGAGGGTATCGGCATCATGTTCTTCACCCCGCGCATGAACGCCTTGTTCCAGCGCTACCCGGGGCTCGAAGTGGAATTGGTGGCCGTGCCGCGCTTCGTCAGCATCCTCAACCGCGAAGCCGAGATCAGCATCCACCTGGAACGCCCCAACGCCGACCTGCTGATCACCCGCAAGCTCACCGACTACCGCCTGGCACTCTACGCCAGCCAAGACTACCTGGACCGCGCACCACCGCTGCAAAGCCGCGAGGACCTGGCCCGGCACAGCTGGATTGGTTACGTCGACGACCTGCTGTTCAGCCAAGAGCTGCTGTTCCTCAACAGCTTCTGCCGAACACCCAACGTGGTGTTCCGCAGCACCAGCGTGATCGCCCAGCAGCACGCCGCCCAGGCCGGGCTGGGTATCGCCGTGCTGCCCAACTACATGGCCCGCCACGACCCGAAGCTGGTGCGCGTGCTGCCCAGCGAGACCATCCAGCGCAGCTATTGGATCTGCACCCGCCGCGAACTGCACAAGTCGGTACGCCTGCGGGTGGTGTGGGACTATCTGCTGGCGCTGTGCGCCGCCGAGCAGGACGAATTGCTAGCCGAGTAGCGCCTTGCCGGCCAGCAGCACCGCGGCGCCACACCCCACCACGGCGAACAGCTGTTGCAGGCGCGGGCCGGCCAGCTTGCCCGCCAGTGGCCTCGCCAGCAGCAAGCCCAGTACCGCCCCCACGGCAAACGGTGCCCCGACCCGCCAGTGCATCACGCCCGCCACGCTGGCGCTGACCACACTGCCGGTGGACACCAGGGCGATCACCGCCAGCGAGGTGGCAACGATGCTCTTCATGTTCAGGTTGGTGTAGCGGTTCAACGCCGGGATGATCACGAAGCCGCCACCGACACCCAACAGGCCGGACAGCAGCCCCGACAACATACCGGTGAACGCCAAAGCCCGGGCGCAGGGCAGGGTCCAGCGCAGCCGCCCCTGCAGCGGATTGAGCACGCAGGGCATGATCTGCCGATCATCGCAGGGCGATTCACCGCGCAACTCGCGGGTAGCTTTACGCCAGATGCGCAGGCAGGCATAGACCAGCACCCCGGCGAACACCAGCGCCAGCGGTGCGTTGGGCAAACGGTGCGCGAGCATCAGGCCGAACGGTGCGCAAGCGATACCGATCACGGCAATGAACAAGGCCGCCCGGTAGCGCACCAGGCCCTGGCGCAAACCCAACACACCACCGACCGCCGCCGCCAACCCCACGGCCAGCAGACCGATCGGCGCCGCCTCGACCATGCTCAGCCCAAGCCCGAAGACCAGCAACGGCACCGCGAGGATGCCACCGCCAGCACCGGTCAGGGCCAGTACCGCCCCAATGATCGCGCCGAGCCCAGCCCCCAGCAATTGATGCTCGATCACTGTTGCGCCTCGGCTACCAGCGGTTTCGGCCGTGCCAGCCATTCACGCCCCTTGAGCATCGCCTTCCAGTACAGCGGTGGCAGGATCCGCGCCTTGAGCAGCCAGGCGAGGCGGGTCGGCTTGCGTCCGTCGAGCAGCCAGCGCGGGAAGCTCGGCGCCACCTTGCCCCCGTAGGTGAACTCAGCGAGGACGATCTTGCCGCGCTCCACCGTCAATGGGCATGAGCCGTAGCCGTCGTACTGCGCCAGGGTCGACAAGCGACCGAGCGCCACCAGCACATTGTTGGCCACCACCGGCGCCTGCTTGCGTGCGGCGGCCGCAGTCTTGGCGTTGGTGGTGTTGGCCACGTCACCCAGGGCATGGACATTGCCGAACTGGCGATGGCGCAGGGTGTGCGGGTCGACGTCCACCCAGCCGCCGGCGTCGGCCAGTGGGCTCTGGCGGATGAAGTCCGGCGCCACTTGCGGCGGTACCACATGCAGCATGTCGAACGCTTCGACGCGGGTCTCGGTGCTGCCATCGGGAAGAGTGCGCATGAAGGTGGCGCGCTTGTTCGGGCCGTCCACAGCCACCAGGCGATGCTGGTAATTGAGGTCGACCGCGTACTTGTCGATGTAGCTCATCAGGGCCGGGACATAGTCCACGACCCCGAACAGCACAGCACCGGCATTGAAGAAGCTGGCCCTGACATTGCCAAGGTGGCCATTGCGTAACCAGTAGTCGCAGGACAGGTACAGCGCTTTCTGTGGTGCTCCCGCGCACTTGATCGGCATCGGTGGTTGGGTGAAGAGGGCGCGTCCGTGCTTCAGCTTCTGCACCAGTTGCCACGTGTAGGGCGCCAGGTCGTAGCGATAATTGGAGGTGACGCCGTTACGCCCCAGCGTTTCGCTCAAGCCTTCGATGGCATTCCAATCAAGCTTGAGCCCTGGGCAGACCACCAGCTGTTCATAGCTGACGGCACGGCCATCATCAAGCATCACCAGTTGCCCCTGGGGGTCGAAACCTTCGACCCGCGCCTTGATCCAGCGCACGCCACGGGGCAGGGTCGCGGCCATGGTGTGGGCGGTGCTTGGTGCCTTGAACACACCCGCGCCGACCATGGTCCAGCCGGGCTGGTAGTAGTGGACTTCGGCGGGGTCGATCAAGGCGATATCCAGCGACGGATCACGGGCGATCAGGCTGGAGGCGGTGGCGATGCCGGCGGCACCAGCGCCGACGATCACCACCTTATGGTGGTCGGCACGGGAGGTATCGGCAGGGGACAGCAAGGCAGGCATGGCGGTGTTCCTTTGAATCTTCGTTATAGGTGCAACGTGGCTTACAGCTTGTTCAGCGGGATCTTCAGGTAGCTCACACCGTTCGCTTCGGGTTCGGGGAACTGCCCGCTGCGCATGTTGATCTGCACCGAGGGCAGGATCAGCACCGGCATGTCGAGGGTCTTGTCGCGGGCTTCGCGCATCTCGACGAAGCTCTCTTCACTGACACCTTCATGGATATGAATGTTGTCGGCGCGTTGCTCGGCCACGGTGGTGACGTAGCGCAGTTCACGGCCACCGGGAAGGTAGTCATGGCACATGAACAGGCGGGTCTGGTCAGGGAAGGCAAGCAGCCGACGGATCGACTGGTACAGGGTTCTCGCGCTGGCGCCTGGGAAGTCGCAACGGGCGGTGCCATAGTCGGGCGTGAACAAGGTGTCGCCGACGAACACGGCGATCTCGCCTGCGTCCTCGACCATGTAGCTCATGCAAGCCGGTGTATGACCAGGGGTGTGCAGTGCGCGCGCATGCAGGTTGCCGATGCGGAAACCCTCTTCATCCACGAACAGGACATCAAACTGGCTGCCGTCCCGGGCAAAGCCAGGCTCGGCATTGAACAAAGTCCCGAAGACTTTCTGCACCTGGGTGATCTGCGCACCAATGGCGATGCTGCCGCCAAGCTTCTGCTTGAGATAGGCCGCCGCAGACAGATGGTCGGCGTGCACATGGGTATCGAGCAGCCATTGCACCTTGGCACCCAGCGCCTCGACGCGGGCAATCATCTGGTCCGCCGAATGGGTGCAGGTACGTCCGGACTTTGGATCGTAGTCCAGCACGCTGTCGATCAGCGCGCATTGGCGGGTCTCGCCATCCATGACCAGGTAGCTGATGGTCCAGGTCGCTTTGTCGAAGAACGCTTCAACGTGAAGGTTGTTGCCGATGATCATTACACTCTCCAGTAATCCACCAGGCCTCCTTGAAGGCATAGGCAGTGAAGGGTGCTTTATCAAGATGCATGCCATACCTTTTCGACGACCGCGGCCCCCTGTGGGAGCGGCCTTGTGCCGCGATGGGCAGCGCAGCGGCCCCCACACTGACAGCCAAAGGTGACAGTTCCTGGCAGTCGACTGTCAGCCGATGGCAGTGTTTGGCAGTCCTTGCTACCCTCGCCAGGTCCTTCATCTGGTGCTGTCATGCTAGCCGCTTCCCATCCTGCGATCTTCGCGCTGGTGTCCTACCTCGAACACGATGTGCTGCCCAGCATCGTGCTGGATACTGACTACAACATCCTGGCAGCCAACGCGGCGTACCGTCGCCAGTTTGGCACCGAGGAGCACGCGCCCATCGGCGAAAAGTGCCATCGAGTCTCGCACCACTATGCCGTCCCTTGCGACCAGGCCGGGGAACATTGTCCGCTGCGCAAGTCACTGGACAGCAAGGTGCCCGAGCGCGTTCTCCACATCCATCACACCCCACGCGGGCCTGAACATGTGGATGTGGAACTGCGCCCGATCCTCGATGACGAGGGTAGGGTAGTAGCCTTCGTCGAGCGCCTGACCAGCGTCACCCTGGCATCGGCTCAACCTCAACAGCAAGGGCTGGTTGGCCGAGCACCCGCGTTCAAGGCCGCCGTGGCCAGTTTGCAGCGCGCGGCGCCTGCACAGATTCCGGTATTGCTTCAGGGTGAGTCCGGCACTGGCAAGGAACTGTTCGCCCGTGCCTTGCACCTGGGTAGCCCACGCGCCAATGGCCCCCTGGTGGTGGTGGACTGCACCGGGTTGACCGAGTCGTTGTTCGAGAGTGAATTGTTCGGCTATGAGAAGGGCGCCTTCACCGGCGCGACTCAACGCAAGATCGGCCTGGCCGAAGCCGCTCACGGTGGCACCCTGTTCCTCGATGAGATCGGTGAGGTACCGCTGGCCATGCAGGTAAAGCTGCTGCGCCTGATCGAGTCCGGCAGCTTCCGCCCGGTCGGCAGCACACGCACGGTCCACTCAGATTTTCGCCTGGTCTCGGCCACGCACAAACCACTGAAAGAGATGGCCACTGAAGGGACGTTCCGCGAAGACCTCTATTACCGCATCAGTGGATTCCCGATCCGCTTGCCATCACTGCGCGAACGGGTCGAAGACTTGCCACTGCTCTGTGAAAGTCTGCTGCAACGAATGGCCGGCAAGCAATCGCCAAAAGTTACGGCTGAGGCGCTCGAGCAGCTGAACCTGCACACCTTCCCAGGCAACATCCGTGAACTCAGGAATATTCTGGAACGCGCCCGGCTGTTCACGGATGACGGTCTGATCCGCCCTGAGCATCTTCCAGAAGATATGTACCCGGCCGCAAAGCCGGCATGTTCACGAGGGCGGGGCAGGAATGAAATGGCCGACCTGGCCCATGCCTTGGAAACCTTCAATGGCTCCCGTAGCGAGTTGGCCGATCATCTGGGGATGAGCGAACGCACGTTGTACCGTCGGCTGAAGGCGCTGGGCATTTCATAGTTCCACGTGGAACATTTGCGTAAGCAAAAAAAAGCCAATCCCTAAGGATTGGCTTTTTTGTACTGCCCGCTAATCAGAAGTCCAGGTTGGACACCGACAACGCGTTGCTTTCAATGAAGTCACGGCGCGGCTCGACTGCATCACCCATCAGGGTGTTGAACAGCTGGTCGGCAGCGATTGCGTCCTCGATAGTCACCTTGAGCATGCGGCGCACGGTCGGGTCCATGGTGGTTTCCCACAGCTGGTCCGGGTTCATCTCACCCAGCCCTTTATATCGCTGGATGGTGTGGCGCTTGGTGCTTTCGTTCATCAGCCAATCCAGGCCTTCCTTGAACTCGGTGACCGCTTTGCGGCGCTCGCCACGCTGAACGTAGGCACCCTCGCCGAGCAACGTACCGAGCTTGGCGCCCAGGTTGACCACCGAGCGGTAGTCGTTGCTACCGAAGAACTCACGGTTGAAGGTGACGTAGCTGGCCAGGCCGTGGGAAGTGATTTCCACTTCAGGCAGCCAGATGTTGCGCTCCTTGTCTTCGCGCAGGCTGGCCACATAGCTGAGGCCGGACTTCTGGCTGTTGTTCAGGCGCTCCTGGAACTTGCTCAGCCAGCCCTGCATGGTGGCATGGTTGGCCAGTTGCTCCAGGGTGACTTCCGGCAGGTAGATGAAGTGTTCGGTGAGCTCTTCCGGGTACAGACGCGACAGACGCTTCAGGGTCTTCATCACGGTGCGGAATTCGTTCACCAACGCCTCGAGCTGCACGCCCGAAACGGCTGGCGCCGACTCGTCCAGGTGCAGGCTGGCATCTTCCAGGGCCGACTGGGTCATGTATTCTTCCATGGCCTCGTCGTCCTTGATGTACTGCTCCTGCTTGCCCTTTTTCACCTTGTACAGCGGCGGCTGGGCGATATAGATGTAGCCACGCTCGACCAGCTCCGGCAACTGGCGGAAGAAGAACGTCAGCAGCAGGGTACGGATGTGCGAACCGTCGACGTCAGCATCGGTCATGATGATGATGTTGTGATAACGCAGCTTGTCGATGTTGTACTCTTCGCGGCCGATACCACAGCCCAGCGCGGTGATCAGCGTGCCGACCTCCTGCGAAGAGATCATCTTGTCAAAGCGTGCCTTCTCGACGTTGAGGATCTTGCCCTTGAGCGGCAGGATTGCCTGAGTGCGGCGGTTGCGACCTTGCTTGGCCGAACCACCTGCGGAGTCACCCTCCACCAGGTACAGTTCGGAAAGGGCAGGGTCCTTCTCCTGGCAGTCGGCCAGTTTGCCCGGCAGGCCGGCGATGTCCAGGGCACCTTTACGGCGGGTCATCTCACGCGCTTTACGTGCCGCTTCACGGGCACGGGCGGCGTCGATCATCTTGCCGACCACGGCCTTGGCTTCGTTGGGGTTCTCCAACAGGAAGTCGGCGAAGTACTTGTTCATCTCCTGTTCCACGGCGGTCTTCACCTCCGAGGAAACCAGCTTGTCCTTGGTCTGCGAGCTGAACTTGGGGTCCGGCACCTTGACCGAAATGATCGCGGTCAGGCCTTCACGGGCGTCGTCACCGGTGGTAGCAACCTTGTTCTTCTTCGCCAGGCCTTCCTGCTCGATGTAGCTGTTCAGGCTACGGGTGAGCGAAGAGCGGAAGCCGACCAGGTGAGTACCACCGTCGCGCTGGGGAATGTTGTTGGTGAAGCACAGCAGGTTTTCGTTGAAGCTGTCGTTCCATTGCAGGGCGACTTCGACACCCACGCCATCGTCACGCTGGACGTTGAAGTGGAAGACCTGGGAGTTGACCGGGGTCTTGTTGGTGTTCAGGTATTCAACGAAAGCACGCAGGCCGCCTTCATACTTGAAGAACTCTTCCTTGCCGCTGCGCTCATCCTTCAGCAGGATACCGACACCGGAGTTCAGGAACGACAGCTCGCGGATACGCTTGGCGAGGATATCCCAGCTGAAGTGAATGTTCTTGAAGGTTTCAGCCGAAGGCTTGAAGTGAATGTGGGTACCGGTGGTTTCGCTTTCACCCACCACGGCCATCGGTGCCTGTGGAACACCGTGGACATACGTCTGTTCCCAGATCTTGCCGCTGCGGCGAACGGTGAGCACCAGCTTTTCGGATAGAGCGTTTACCACCGAAACACCTACACCGTGCAGACCGCCGGAAACCTTGTAGGAGTTGTCGTCGAACTTACCGCCGGCGTGCAGCACGGTCATGATGACCTCGGCTGCGGATACGCCTTCTTCTTTATGCACGTCGACCGGAATGCCACGACCGTTGTCACGGACGCTGATGGATTCGTCGGTGTGAATGATGACGGTGATGTCATCGCAGTGCCCGGCCAGGGCTTCGTCGATCGAGTTGTCGACCACCTCGAACACCATGTGGTGCAGGCCGCTGCCGTCATCGGTGTCGCCAATGTACATGCCGGGACGCTTGCGTACGGCATCCAGCCCTTTCAGCACCTTGATGCTGGAGGAGTCGTACGTTTGATTTTCGCTCATGCCTTCACTCCCGATGGTCGTGGGTCTGGGTGATACGGCCCTGTTCCACGTGGAACAAAGCGACTGGCGTTTCCGTCTGCCAGCCTTCCCTCAGAAATTCGTGGTCTACACAGGTGATGAACACCTGGCAGTTCAATTCTTCAAGCAAGCGGCACAGGGCGCGGCGATGCTGTTCGTCCAACTCGGACGGCAAGTCATCCACCAGATAAATACACTGACCGCGGCGGACCTGGCTGACCAGGTGCCCTTGGGCGATCCGCAGGGCGCACACCACCAGCTTCTGCTGGCCCCGCGAGAGAATGTCAGCCGCGTTGTTCGCACCCAATCGAAGGCGCAGGTCAGCACGCTGTGGCCCGGCTTGGGTATGGCCCATCTGCTGGTCACGGAGGAGAGAGGTCGCCAGGACTTCGTTAAGTTCCCGGTCCTTGTCCCAGCCTCGGTAGTAGCTCAGGGTCAGCCCGTCCAGTTCGACCAGCTCGCTCAGGGTTCGCTCGAAGACAGGCTTCAAGGCCTTGATGTAATTGCGACGGTATTCATCTATCTCCGCACTGGCGAGGCATAACTCCCGATCCCAGGCGGCTTGCGAAACGGCGTCAAGTGTACCATGCCGCAGCCATGAGTTCCGCTGCCGCAGGGCCTTCTGCAGGCGCTGCCAGGTTGCCATGAAACGTGGTTCCACGTGGAACACGCCCCAATCGAGGAACTGCCGGCGTACTTTGGGGGCGCCCTCGAGCAGGCGGAAACTGTCCGGGTTGATCAACTGCAGAGGCAGCATTTCGGCCAGCTGCGCGGCGCTGCGCGCATTCTGCCCGTCGATGCGGATAGTGAACTCCCCCTGACGCTCCCGGGATACCCCGAGATTGCTGGTACCACCCTCAGCCAACTCGACCTGGCCAAACACCGTGCAGGTTTGCTGCTCGTACTGGATGACCGGGTTCAAGCGGGTGCTACGAAACGATCGAGCAAGACCCAGCAGGTGCACGGCTTCGAGCACGCTGGTCTTGCCGCTGCCATTGGCGCCGTAAAGGATGTTGATGCGGGGGGAGGGTGAGAGGGTCACCGGGTGCAAGTTGCGCACCGCGGTGACCGAAAGACGTCGAAGGGACATGTCGCCAGCTATGGGTTACAGACGCATCGGCATGACAACGTAGGACGAGTCGTCATTGCCAGCTTCCTGCAGCAGGGCACTGCTGTTGGAATCCGACAGAATCAGGCGAACCTGTTCAGTGGTCATGACGCCCAGCACGTCCAGCAGGTAGCTGACGTTGAAACCAATCTCCAGCGAACTGCCGTTGTAGTCGACGCTGATTTCTTCTTCCGCTTCTTCCTGCTCCGGGTTGTTGGCCTGGATTTTCAGCTGGCCGGCGGCCAGTTGCAGGCGGATACCGCGGTACTTCTCGTTGGACAGGATCGCGGTACGGCTAAACGCTTCACGAAGCGCCTGACGATCGCCGATCACCAGCTTGTCACCGCCCTTGGGCAGGACGCGCTCGTAGTCCGGGAATTTGCCATCGACCAGCTTGGAGGTGAAGGTGAACTCACCGGTGGTGGCGCGAATGTGGTGCTGGCCCAGGACGATGCTGACTGTACCTTCCGGATCGGTGAGCAGGCGCGCCAGCTCGAGGATACCTTTGCGTGGCACGATGACCTGGTGGCGATCAGCTTGGTCGATCGGTGCCTGCATGGCACACAACGCCAAACGGTGACCGTCGGTGGCCACGGCACGCAGGGTGCCGGGGGACACTTCCAGCAACATGCCGTTGAGGTAGTAGCGCACGTCTTGCTGGGCCATGGCGAAGCTGGTGCGCTCGATCAGGCGGCGCAGTTTGCTCTGCTCCAGCTGGCAGGTCAGCGAGCCAGGACCTTCTTCGACAGTCGGGAAGTCATTGGCCGGCAGGGTGGACAAGGTGAAACGGCTGCGACCGGCCTTGACCAGCAACTTCTGCTCATCGACCTTGATATCGATCAGCGCATCGCTGGGCAGGCTCTTGCAGATGTCCATCAGCTTGCGCGCCGGGACAGTAATCTCGCCCGGCTCCGCAGGCTCTTCCAGTTGAACGCGGCCAACCAGTTCGACTTCCAGGTCGGTACCGGTCAACGACAGCTGCTGGCCTTGCACGACCAGCAGGACGTTGGACAGGACCGGCAAGGTCTGGCGGCGCTCGACGACGCCGGCGACCAGTTGCAGGGGTTTCAACAGGGCTTCGCGTTGAATGGTGAAATGCATGGTCTAGTCCCTTGCCTTCAATTAGCTGCGCAGACGGCCATCAGGTCGTCAGCGTGCGCAGCAGGTTCTTGTAGTCCTCGCGGATGTCCGCGTCGGATTCCTTCAATTCGTTGATCTTGCGGCAAGCGTGCAGCACGGTGGTGTGGTCGCGGCCGCCAAACATGTCGCCGATCTCCGGCAGACTGTGGTTGGTCAGCTCTTTCGACAACGCCATGGCCACCTGGCGTGGACGCGCAACGGAGCGCGACCGGCGCTTGGACAGCAGATCGGAGATCTTGATCTTGTAGTACTCGGCCACGGTGCGCTGGATGTTATCCACACTGACCAGCTTGTCCTGCAGCGCCAGCAGATCCTTGAGCGATTCACGGATCAGCTCGATGGTGATATCGCGGCCCATGAAGTGCGAGTGGGCAATTACCCGCTTCAGGGCACCTTCGAGTTCACGCACGTTGGAGCGGATGCGCTGGGCGATGAAGAACGCGGCGTCATGCGGCAGCTCGACCTTGGCCTGGTCGGCCTTCTTCATCAAGATCGCCACGCGGGTTTCCAGCTCCGGCGGCTCGACGGCCACCGTCAGCCCCCAGCCGAAACGCGACTTCAGGCGCTCTTCCAGGCCTTCGATTTCCTTCGGGTAGCGGTCGCTGGTGAGGATCACCTGCTGGCCACCTTCGAGCAGGGCGTTGAAGGTGTGGAAAAACTCCTCCTGCGAACGCTCCTTGCGGGCGAAGAACTGGATGTCATCGATGAGCAGCGCGTCGACCGAACGGTAGAAGCGCTTGAACTCGTTGATGGCGTTGAGTTGCAGCGCCTTGACCATGTCGGCGACGAAACGCTCGGAATGCAGGTAGACCACCTTGGCATTCGGGTTCTTCTTGAGCAGGTGGTTACCCACAGCGTGCATCAAGTGCGTCTTACCCAAGCCGACACCGCCATAAAGGAAGAGCGGGTTGTAGCCGTGCTTGGGGTTGTCGGCGACCTGCCAGGCGGCGGCGCGCGCCAGTTGGTTCGACTTGCCTTCCACGAAGGTTTCGAAGGTGAAGGTGCGGTTCAGGTAGCTGGTGTGCTTGAGCGCCCCTTCGACCTGCACGGTGCGCTGTTCGGTACGGCCGCTGGCCGCTGGCACCGAACCCGAATCGCTCATGCTGTCGAAGCTGTCCCGGCTGGACGGCTCTTCTACCTCACTCAGCACAGGCTCAGCCACCGGCACGACGATGGGTTCGCTCGGCACCACGACCTGCGCAGCCTGTTGTGTTTGCTGCGCCATGGTCGCGGCGACCGCTGCGCTGACTGGCGCGTTGGGGGCGGCGCGCGGTGCCGAGCTGCGACGGCTGCCTATTAATAGAGACAGAGCGGGCGCAAGGCCATTGCCGTGTTCGCCCAGCAGCTCGAGCAGACGACCCAGGTACTTTTCATTAACCCAGTCGAGCACGAAGCGGTTGGGCGCATAGACGCGCAACTCGTCGCCTTCGGCTTCGACCTGTAGCGGACGGATCCAGGTGTTGAATTGCTGGGCAGGCAGTTCATCGCGCAGAAGCTCCACGCACTGCTGCCAAAGTTCCACTGACACGGATATCCCCTGAGTTGAAAGCCGGATGAGGCAAAAACAAACCGCCATTGTACCGGGCGGGCGAGCAGTTATCCACACGTGGCGGCACTAGACACAGGGGCTGACACGCCAAAAAAAGACAGAAATGGCACCCCAGCACTGTGAATAAGCCCTGTGGATAAACGCCATTGAGGTCTATGCACAACCCTGGGTTCTGGTCTGTGGATAATTCGCCTGTGGATAAACTAGCTTTTGCTGCACAGGTTTTACCCATGACCGGCACAAGCAGAGCACCTGTTACCGACAAGGTTGTGAATCTCTGTACATGGCGATATTTGTGGCCTTGCGATGGTTATCCACAGAAGGTTGTCCACATAAGCTCTATAAGTTCTTCAGAAAAGCTTTTTATATGCCTCTTTCTTTTTTTCATGTTGGTGTCTCTTGCCCGTGCCTTCAAGCAAAACCCGGCAACAGATCCGCAATGACCTTCCATAAGGAAAGGCTGGTTGGAAATTGACCTATCGGCTTGCTTTCTCTAGAATCGCCGATCTCTTAAAAAGGGGGCCCATCCG